>JBDUBD010000082.1:0-12048 GCA_040004295.1 Sphingomonadales bacterium
TCGCGCTGGATCGCCTTCAACTGCTCGTTGAGATAATATTCGCGCTGGGTCTTTTCCATCTGGCGCTTCACGCGGCCGCGGATCTTCTTTTCGACCTGCAATACGCCGAGTTCGCCCTCCATGAAGGCAAACACCATTTCGAGCCGCTTTGCCGGATCCGCCTCACCGAGCAGCGCCTGCTTGTCGGCGACCTTCACCGAGATATTCGCGGCAACGGCATCGGCAAGACGTCCCGCGTCTTCGATATCGGCCAGTTGCACCGCGGTTTCGGCGGGCAGCTTCTTGTTGAGCTTGGCATAGTTGTCGAACTGATCGACAACCGAACGCATCAGCGCAGAAACCTCGGTACCTTCGGCTGCAAGATCACCAACATCATCCACATCGGCCGTCAGATGATCGCCTTCGCCCGAAAGCTCGACCAGCTTCGCGCGGCGTTGGCCCTCGACCAGGACGCGCACAGTGCCGTCGGGCAGCTTGAGCAACTGCAGCACCGTCGCGGTGACGCCGAGATCGTACAGATCGTCGCGGCCGGGATCGTCGTTCGACGGGTCGAGCTGCGCGACAAGGAAAATCCCCTTGTCGGCGGCCATCGCCGATTCAAGCGCGGCGACTGATTTGTCGCGGCCGACGAACAGAGGGACGATCATCTGCGGGAACACGACGATGTCGCGCAGCGGGAGGACGGGGAAGGTTTCGCTCATGACCGGTATATGGGCACAGGCTCGTTAAGGTGCAATGTAGGGAAAGGCACGGCGCCAGCCAGAGCCAGCGCCGCGCCGATTCAGCTTACCAGGAGCAGCTGCGCCCCTTGTTCTGTACCTGCAGCCACGTCATCAGCGGCTTGAAATATGCGATCATCGACTTGCCGCTCATTTCGCGGGTGCCGGTGAAGGCCTGCAGTGCGTCGGGCCAGGGCTTCGACTGGCCCATTTCCAGCATTGCGTTGAAACGCTTTCCAACCTCTTTGTTGTTGCGGAAAGTGCAGCGGTGCAACGGCCCCTTCCATCCGGCCTGTTTGCAGGCGGCTTCGTAGAACTGGAATTGCAGGAGGCGCGCGAGGAAGTAGCGCGTGTACGGCGTGTTGCCCGGAATGTGGTACTTGGCACCCGCGTCGAAGTTGGTTTCGTCACGCGCGACCGGCGGCACGATGCCCTGATATTGCAGGCGCAGGTCGGTCCACGCCTTGTTGTAGTTCGCGGGCGTGATTTTGCCCGAGAACACGCCCCAGCGCCATTTGTCGACGAGCAGGCCGAACGGCAGGAACGCGACCTTGTCCATCGCCTGTTTCAGCAACAGGCCGATGTCCTTGTCGGCGCTCGGCACCTTGCCCGCATCGAGCAGGCCGATGTCAACGAGATATTGCGGCGTGATCGACAGTGCGACAGTATCGCCGATCGCTTCGTGGAAGCCGTCGTTCGCGCCGTTCTGATAAAGCGTCGACTGTCCTTGATAGGCGCGCTGGTAATAATTGTGGCCGAGCTCATGGTGGATCGTGACGAAGTCGTCGCCATTCACCTTGATGCACATCTTGATGCGGACATCGTCCTTGGAATCGAGATCCCAGGCGCTGGCGTGGCAGATGACTTCGCGATCGCGCGGTTTGGTGAACTGCGAACGCTCCCAGAAGGTCTTCGGCGGTTCCTTGAAGCCGAGCGACGAATAGAAATTCACACCGGTCTGGACCATTTTCAGCGGGTCATAGCCCTTGGCAACCAGCAGTTCGCCGGTGTCGTAACCGAGGTCGCCCGCACCCTTGGGCGCGACGATTTCATAGATGTTGCCCCATTCCTGCGCCCACATATTACCGAGCAGGTCGGCACGGATCGGGCCGGTCGCCTTTTGCACGCTGTCGCCATATTTCTCGTTGAGCTTGGCGCGTGTGTAGCAATGAAGCTGGTCGTAGAGCGGCTTGACTTCCGCCCACAGTTTGTCGGTCAGCGCTGCGAATTGTTCGGGTGTCATGTCATAGCCCGAGCGCCACATCGCACCTGTGTCGGCATAGCCGAGTTCACGTGCACCCTGGTTGGCGATTTCGACCAGGCGGGCATAATCGCTGCGCATCGGCGCGCCCACATTGGTGTGCCAGCTCGCCCACATTTCCTTCAGCTCTTCGGGATTGCGGTCGGTGCCCATCGCGGCTTCGATGTCGGAGCCGTTGATCGGCTGCCCCTTCAGCGTCCCCTTGCCCTTGCCATAGGTCGAATTGAGGCGGGTCGCGATCGTGTTGAGCTCGGTGGCCGCGCCGGGCGTCGATGGCGCGGGAAGGACAAGGCCGTTGCGCAACAGATCGAGCTTGCGCCGTGTGTCGAATGACAGGCCGGCAACATCGTTGAACCGCGCGGCACCTTTGGCGAACTTCACACCCAGTTCGGTCCCCTGCGCACCGACGCGCGCGTTGAGAGCATCGGTATCGTCGGTGATGTAGGTATTGTTGACCCATGCCACTTGCGATCCGAACAGGTTGAAGTCGGCATATTCCTTTTCGGCGGCAGCAACGAAGGCGTCTGCCTCGGCGACGGTCGGTGCGGATGCTGGTGCCGGCGCTGTGGCGGGAGCCGCTGACTGGGCGAGCGCCGGGGTTGCGATGGCGAGGGCCAGCGCCGAAACGAACGTCTTCATGAATTGTCCTCCGGGAATTTTTTTGTATGCCCATTGTCTGACGGGCGAGTTGCGGACGGTCAAGCGGCGAGAAAGTCTGCAATCGCGCGACCGAGTTCGGGCCGCGTCACCGCACTCATATGCCCCCCAGGCACACGCTGCGCCCGAGCCTGTGGCAGCAGGTCGGCCAGGCTTTCTGTCGATCCGTTGTCGTCGTCCTGTGCGCCCGCCAGCACCAGCGCCGGAATGTCGATCGCCGCGATCGCATCGGCAGGGGTATCGACCATCGAATCGAGCAACAGCCGTAACGCGACCGGGTCACCCTTGGTGGTTTTCAGAAAGGCCTCCGCGTTCCACTCGGGCGAGAATTTGGGAAAGCTGCCCGGATTGTCCAGAATATGTTTGAAATGGTCGGTACGGGGACCGGTATCCGTGAGACCCGACAGCCCCATGCCTGAAACGACCGCACGGCGCGGTCGTGCGCCGCGCACCAGCATGCGCACCGTGGTTCGCCCGCCAAGCGAATATCCCCCCAGATCATAGTCGGTTAGTGCAAGGTGATCGATGAGCGCCAGTCCGTCATTCACCAGAACATCCGATGGGTAGGATACGGCGTCATGGGGTTTCGCGCTGGCCCCGTGTGCGCGAAGATCGGGCATGATGACGCGAAAGCCCTGCGCCGCGATGACGGCGGCATGGCCGTAACGGATCCAGTTCATCGGGCCGTCCGAAAACAGGCCGTGGAACAACATCACCGCCCTACCCTCCCCGATTTCGCGCCAGGCAAGTTTCTTTCCATCGAAACTGTCGAAAAACTGCGGGTCCGGTTGATCGGTCATCCCGCCATTCAGCATCGACACAGCCACCGCGCAACTCAATTTTCGAACGATGCTGCAATGCACTGGATTTATATAACTATGCTTATTATATGCATGCTATGAGCGATTCTCTTGGATTCCTGATCAACGACGTCTCCCGCCTGATGCGGAAACGGTTCGACGAGCGTGCGCGCATGATCGGTGTAACCCGTCCGCAATGGCGCACGCTGTTTGTCGTGTCGCGGAATGAAGGTGCCAATCAGGGTATTCTGGCAGATATGCTGGAAGTCGAGCCGATAACCCTGTGCCGGATGATCGACCGGCTTGAGGAGTCCGGGCTCGTCGAGCGCCGCCGCGATCCAGCCGACCGACGCGCCTGGCAGATATTTCTGACGGCGAAGGCGCATCCACTGATCGAAAAGCTGCTCGTGGTCGGCGGTGACATGTTTGAAGACGCTGTGAAGGGTATGTCCGCCACAGCGCGCAGCGAGCTTATTGAATCACTCGAACTCATCCGGTCCAATTTGAATGTAGTGCCCAAGGGCAAGGAGGCCAGTCATGGCTGATGCAGACCCCGCGATCGATCTCGCCACCGCCACTCCGGCGCCTGCGCCGGTTATGGAGCCTGTGGCGGAACCCGTTTCCGAAAAACGTCGATCGTGGCGTCGTCCGTTGCTGATGATCAGCATTCCGCTGTTGATTGCTGTGGTCGGCGGCTATTTCTGGATCACGTCGGGGCGCTATATCTCGACCGACAACGCCTATGTGAAACAGGATATGATCTCGATCAGCCCCGATGTTTCGGGACGGATCGTCTCGGTAAACGTCCGCGAGAACCAGGCGGTCAAGGCAGGCGACGTCCTGTTCCAGATAGACCCCGAGCCCTATCGTATTGCGCTGGCACAGGCCGATGCGGCGATTGCCGCCGCGAAAGTGCAGGTCAGCACGATGGCGACCGACGTCGGTGGCGCAGCTGCCGACATCGAAAGCGCCCGCGCCGACATTCTTCTCGCGCAGGGAACATACAATCGGCAAGCCGAACTGATGAAGCGCGGGTTCACGACGCGCGCCGCACTCGATGCGGCTGCGCATGAAGTTGCTGCCGGCAAAGCCAAGCTCGCCACCGCACAGGCATCCGTCGCACGGGCGCGCAGCCAGCTTGGCAGCGGCACGAGTGCATCTGGCTCGCCAGCTGCGCTTCAGACTGCGATGGTCGAGCGGGAGCGCGCTGCATTGAACCTGTCGCGAACCGTCGTGCGCGCGCCGAAGGATGGCGTCATCAGCCAGACCGGTCGTCTCCAGGTCGGGAATATCACGCCAAGCGGCGTACCCGCGCTGAGCCTGGTGGTCAGCCAACAGGCATGGGTCGAGGCGAACTACAAGGAAACCGCCCTTGACCACATGGCGGTGGGACAGCCTGCCGAAATATCGCTCGACGCCTATCCCGATCTCAAGGTCCGCGGCCATGTTGCCAGCATCGGCGCGGGCACCGGATCACAATTCTCGGTGCTCCCGGCCCAGAACGCGAGCGGTAACTGGGTAAAGGTCACGCAGCGCATTCCCGTGCGTATCGCCATCGACGGAAAGCCCGCCCGTGCCATGATCGCAGGTCTAAGCGCCGACGTGAAAATCGACACGAAACCCAATGGCTGACACTCGGCCCGGTCCGTTGCCGGGCAAGGCGTTGTTGCCGGTCCAGCGGCGCGGCCTTCTCACCGTCGGCGTCATGGGTGCGATGGTCATGCAGATCCTCGACACGACGATTGCCAATGTCGCGCTGCCGCACATGCAGACCAGCCTGGGCGCGACAGTGGATACGATTACCTGGGTGCTGACGAGCTATATCGTCGCCGCAGCGATTGCGATCCCGGCCACCGGCTGGTTGTCTGCGCGCTTCGGCTCACGCAATCTCTTCCTGTTCGCGGTCGGCGCATTCATCGTTGCTTCAATGCTGTGCGGAACCGCCGTCAGCCTTGAGGAGATGGTGATATTCAGGATTTTCCAGGGAATGGCAGCCGCCTTTATCGGCCCGTTGTCCCAAACCGTGATGCTGGACATCAATGAGCCCGAGAACCAGGCCAAGGCGATGTCCGTCTGGGGGATGGGATTGATGGTCGGCCCGATTTTGGGGCCGATGATCGGCGGATGGCTGACCGAAAGCTATAACTGGCGCTGGGTGTTCTACGTCAATCTTCCGGTCGGCATCGCAACCTTTGCTTTGCTGTGGTTCCTGCTTCCGTCACGTCCACGTGAGGCACGTTCGTTCGATATCACCGGCTTTGCTCTTATCGGCATCGCGGTCGCCAGTTTCCAGTTGATGCTCGATCGTGGCCAGCAGCTGGATTGGTTCTCCAGTTGGGAGATCATCGTCGAAGGCGGCATCGCTGCTGCAGCATTGTGGATGGCGATTGTCCATCTGGCTACCGCGAAAAAACCGCTTTTCGATCGCGGACTTTTCAAGAACCGCAATCTCGTCATCAACATGTTCTTCATGGTCGTGTTCGGAATTTCGACGATGGCACCAATGGCGCTGCTGCCCCCGATGTTGCAGCAATTATTCGGCTATCCGGTGATCGACACCGGCATGATGCTTGCGCCACGCGGCGTCGGCGTTCTTTTGTCTATGGCTGTTGCCGCCCGTCTGATGGGCAAGGTGGATACGCGGATCGTGATCGCGGTCGGGTTTATCGTGTTTGCCTTCTCGTTACGCCAGATGGCCGCGTGGTCGCTGCAGATGGACTTCTGGCCGGTCATCGTCAGCGGGTTCATTCAGGGCATCGGCATGGGGCTGGTTTTTATGCCGCTTAATTCGCTGGCGTTCGCAACACTAACGGGACATCACCGTACCGACGGGGCGAGCCTGCTCAACCTGATGCGTAGCATAGGGCAGTCGGCAGGCATTTCGATGGTGACCACCCTGCTCGCCCGCAACCTTCAGCAGAGCCATTCCGATCTTGCCGGCCACGTGACCTCGACCACGGTGCCTTCGCTGGATTTGAGCGCGCTCGACCGGCTCGGCATCGCGTCAGACGGAATATTCGCCTTCACAGACGGCATGATCAATCAACAGGCAGCGATGATTGCTTATCTGGACGATTTCTACCTGATGGCCTGGATCTCTATTGCGGTCGTACCGCTCGTGTTCCTGCTTTCCAGACCGAAGGGCAAACTCGAGACCGTACACGCAGAATAGCACTGCCCGGCGAGGTCAATCGGGCACGGAAAGTCCGACATTCTTCCATCGCTCGACAAGCGCCCGATGCTCACCGCACCGCGTCGCTGGGAGATCGGCGGTTTCGAGCCAGGCGTCATGTCGGCTTTCCACACCGAAGTGGCTCGTCGGTACGAAGCGCGACGGCTGGTCGAAGCTGCCCACGGTAAGGTCGCAATTCGGGCCGTCGATGAACTCGAACCCGAGGGGCGTCCCGCACGCCGAGCAGAACGGTCGGCGTGCTATCGGCGACGACGCATACCAGTCGGGTTCGGTCTGCCAAGTCCGCGCGACCTTGGGCAGATTGACGAACGCGATCGACACACCGCCCGTGGCACGCTGACACATCCGGCAATGGCATAGATAGGCGTCGTCCGACACGATGTCGGCCGTGTAGCGGATGCGGCCACACTGGCAGCCGCCCTCCATCCTATGCAGCCTTTTTCAGGTGCCGCCGACCGAGCAGTTCGGCGATCTGCACCGCGTTGAGCGCGGCACCCTTGCGGAGATTGTCGGAAACGCACCACAGGCTCAGGCCATTTTCGACGGTTGAATCCTCGCGTACGCGGCTGACGTATGTTGCGTAGTCCCCGACGCATTCGACCGGCGTGACGTAGCCCCCGTCTTCGCGCTTATCGACCAGCATGATGCCGGGTGCCTCGCGCAGCAGGCTCTGCGCCTTTTTCGCCGAAATCTCGTTCTCGAACTCGATGTTCACGGCCTCCGAATGGCCAACAAACACCGGCACACGCACGCATGTCGCCGTCAGCTTGATCTTGGTGTCGAGGATCTTCTTGGTCTCGACGACCATCTTCCATTCTTCCTTGGTCGATCCGTCGTCGAGGAAGCTGTCGATATGCGGGATAACGTTGAACGCGATCTGCTTGGTGAACTTCTTCGCCTCGGCCGGGTCGCCGACGAAGATATTGCGCGACTGCTCAAACAGCTCGTCCATCCCGGCCTTGCCCGCACCGGAAACCGATTGATAGGTCGCGACGACCACGCGCTTGATCTTGGCATAGTCATGCAGCGGCTTCAGCGCGACGACGAGTTGCGCGGTAGAGCAGTTCGGGTTCGCGATGATGTTGCGTTTCACATAGCCAGAGATCGCTTCCGGATTTACTTCAGGTACTATCAGCGGAACGTCCGGGTCCATGCGGTACAGCGACGAATTGTCGATGACTGTGCAGCCAGCCGCGGCGAAGCGCGGTGCATGGGCCTTGGTGCCTTCCGAACCGATGGCGAACAGCGCCATGTCCCAACCGCGCGGGTCAAAATTCTCGATGTTCTGGATCTTGAGCATCTTGCCGCTGTCGCCCAGCTCGACTTCGGTCCCCTGGCTGCGCGACGAGGCGACCACGGCGATCTCGTCGATCGGAAACTGGCGCTCGGCGAGAATGTTGAGCATTTCACGCCCCACATTGCCCGTGGCACCCGCGACGACGATCCGATAACCCATGACTTGAAGCTCCTTTGTGCGGCTGCGCCGCTACTCCCGCGCTGCAGCAATGTCCATGCGCGCAATTCTTTCAGACGGGCAAGGCGTCGAACGCGACGGTCAGGCGCGGCTCACCGGCAGCGAACGGCAGTGTTCCGTGCCACAGGTAGGACGGGAACAGGACGAGCTGTCCGACACGGGGACGAACCACCCGTCGTGGCGGCAAGTCCTGTTTCAGCTCAGCGTCCGGAATGCCGAATGCCAGCGCGCCTGAATCGCTCGTGCCATCGACGTCGGACGGCAACGCAATATATGCGGCGGAACTCAGCCAGCCATTCTGATGGATATGGCTGATATGAAACCCCGATTGGGAGAGGCGCACCGACCATGACCCCGCAAAGGTCGCGCCTTCGGTGATGCGCTTCAGAAACGGGTGATCCGGATCGCGGGGCAGCGTCGCAATCGCCCAAATCATCGCCCCTTCGATCGACCTCCGCAACGCGACGATAGCCGGATCGCTCTTGTCGAACAGGTTCCCGCGGGTCTGGGTGCCGCCACGCAGCGACTGATCGGCGGGATGCACCCGTGTCACATGGCGCGCATTGAGCGCCGTTGCCGTCGCGGCGAGATCGATGCCACGCAGGTCGATCGGCATTACGAAGCGCCGGTAATCGGCAAGCCAATGTTCACGCGGGTCGCCCGTCAGCCGCCAGATAACAGTCAACAACGCCCATGCAGATTGATTCGTCGGATCGATGCGTGTGGCATTGAGCGCCGCCGTCTCGGCCATCGCCATGTCGCCTAGTCGCACCGCTACATGCGCAAGTGTCGCCTGCGCGCCGGAATTTTCGGGCTCGATGGCAATCGCACTGCGCAGCCGGTCCATCGCAGTCACATCCTGCCCCTGCCAGGAGTACGCTTGGGCTGCGAGAACATTCAGGAATGGCTCCGGTCCGAAGCGGGTTTCGATATCCGCGATCCAGGAAAAAAGCTGGTCAGCATCACGCATGTCCTTCGCGGCAGACAGGGCTGACACCCAGAGCGCACCGGACCCCGGCGATGCGCGGAGTGCATTATGGTAAGCATCGAAGGCTTCTGCCCGACGACCGATCTGTGGAAGCAATCGGGACAGTGTTTCATGCGCATCGATCAGGTCGGGTTTGATCGCAATCGCGTGGTGATAAGCGGAGACGGCCTCGTCGAACCGGCCGAAATCGCCAAGCAGATGCGCCCGCATGACAGCGGTCTCTGGCGCCTGCAAACCGCCCGCCAGTGCCGTTTCGATGGCAGCCAGCGCTTCTTCAAGCCGATCGAGCCGCCGAAGCTCGACCCCCATATTATGCCACGCGATAAGGTTACTCGAATTGCGGGCGACTGCCTGCTCGCACGCCCGCAAGGCGGCCTCGGTTTCGGCGCGTGTCGGGGATGTCACTGCGCTTGTCGGGGGCTGACGTTGCGATCGAGGAAAGCCATGATCGTCCGCCAGAGATGGACGCTGACACCCGGCCCCGCGACACGGTGGGTCTGACCCGGATAGACCATTGTTTCGAACAGCTTGCCCGACGTTTGCAGCTTCGCCATCAGGGCCGTCGAGTGTTCGAACAGCACGTTGTCGTCGGCCATGCCGTGGATGACGAGCAGCGGGTCGGAAAGCCTGTCGGTGTAGGTCAGCGGATCGGCCTTGGCATAGGCGCCGCCCGGATCCTGCGGCATGCCCATGTAGCGTTCGGTGTAGTGGGTGTCGTACAGATCCCATTTGGTCACCGGCGCGCCTGACACGCCCGCTGCAAAGGCGCCAGGCGCAGTTTCGAGCAGGCGCAGGGTCATGTAGCCGCCGTAGGACCAGCCATAGACGGCGATCCGTCGAGGATCGACCCAAGGCTGTTGCTTCAGCCAGGAAACGCCAGCAAGCTGGTCGGCGACCTCGACCGACGACATCGCGCGATAAATCTGGTCCTCGAACGCCTTGCCACGATCCGCGGTGCCGCGGTTATCGACCGAAAACACTGCCCAACCTTGCTGGACAAGATATTGCTCGAGGCCACCGCCCCATGTGTTGGTAACCTGTCGTCCCGTTCCCGGGCCACCATAAACGATGACGAGCACTGGCGCGGTCGCGCCGTCCGCAACCGCCGGTTTCAAAAGCTTGGTTTGGAGAGCCGATCCGTCGGCGGCCTTGATCGTCCCGAACACCGCCGGAACATGCGCCGCGACGTAGGGGGCGTAAGGATGCGCACCCTCGATGCGGTTTTCGTCGATCCACATCACGCGCTTGCCGCTCATATCGGCGAGATAGGTCTGGCCAGGCTGGGACTGGCTGGACCGCGTTATAATCATGCGGCCATTATCAGCGTTGCATGTTTCGACCCGCGCGCCCGTTCCCGCGCAGTTCCAGAAACCATTTTCCGTTAGCTGTTCGACAGCGCCGCCGCCGAGCGGGACGTTATATATCTGCTGTTCGATCGGCGTCTCGCGGTTGCCGGAGAAAGTGATAATACCCTTGCCTTCATCGACCGCGATAACGGTGTTCACATTCCAGCTGCCCTTGGTCAGCTGTGTCCACTTACCCACGTTCCAGCGATAGAGATGGCTGAACCCGTCGCGTTCGGACGACCACAACAGGCTGCCGTCGCCCAGCGCCCGGAAATTGTCGTGAAGATTGATCCAGGCCTTCGCCTTTTCGGTAAAGACGATCGACGATGCGCCGGTGCTGGGATCCACACGCAGCAGGTCGAGCGTCTTCTGGTCACGGCTCTGGCGCTGGACGTAGAGTGCCTTGCCGTCGGGCGCCCAATCGGCACGTGCGAGATAAATGTCGTCATTGTCGCCGAGATCGACCCGGGCAAGCCCGGTGCCGTCGTTGCGCATGACGAACAGCTGGACCTTGGCATTCGCGGCCCCGGAGCGCGGGTAACGCTGTTCGTAGATCTTGGTGCCCTCGGCACCGATCGCCGCGCGGCTGATAACCGCAACATCGCTCTCGTCGACGCGCTCGACGGCGATGCGCGTATCGTCCGGGGACCACCACGCGCCCTTGGTCCGGTGCATTTCCTCCTGCGCGACGAATTCGGCGAGGCCCCAGCTAAGCGTATTGCCACCGTCGCGGGTCAGGCGACGCTCGGTGCCGGTCGCAAGGTCAACGATGTAGAAATTCTGGTCGCGCACGAAGGATACGAAGCCGCCCCTGGGACTGATCGTCGCGTCGAGTTCGCCTTGCGGCGTATTGGTCAGGCGGCGCGTCTGACCCTCGATCGAGGCAAGATAGATGTCGCCATCGACCGGCACGAGCAGCGACTTGCCATCCGCCGCCCAATCATAGGACACGATTCCGCGCGTACCGCCGATGCGGGCGCGCTCACGTTGCATCTTTGCCGCTTCGGAAAGTTCGCCGCCGCCGACCTGGGTCGAATCGACCAGCATCCGTTCGGCGCCGGTTTCGGTATCGACGGCCCAAAGGTCATAGCGCTCGCGGTCGCTGGCACGGGGGCGCAGCGACGTCAGCAGCTTTCCGTCGGGCGAGAGTTTGAGCGCGCGCGGAGCCGCGCCCCCGAGATTGGGCGAGGAGAAGACACGTTCGAGTGTCAGCTTTTGTGCGGGTTCGTCAGCCACGGCGGGAGCCGCCATCACGACCGCAAGTACACACGCCCATTTCAGCATCACCAATTCCACATACCGTCATGCTGAACTTGTTTCAGCATCCACTCCCTTACCGGGACAAGTGCTCCGGTGGATGGGTGGACCCTGAAACAAGTTCAGGGTGACGGCAATAATGGATTGGAGAGCGAAAGGCCGGCTCAGCCTTAAGCGTTGTCACCACGCGTATCGCGACGTTCGGCGATACGTGCCGATTTGCCGCGGCGACCGCGCAGATAATAGAGCTTGGCACGACGCACGGCGCCCTTGCGGACGATCTCGATGCTGTCGATGTTGGGCGAATAGAGCGGGAAGACGCGCTCGACGCCCTCGCCGAACGAAATCTTGCG
>JBDUBD010000083.1:0-12046 GCA_040004295.1 Sphingomonadales bacterium
CGCGCAACCGCAACACCGCATGGTCGCGACAGATGCGCTTCGACATGATCTGCGAGGCAAACGACATCGAGCACCGGCTCACCAAACCGAACCACCCCTGGACCAACGGTCAGGTCGAGCGGATGAACCGCACCATCAAGGAAGCGACCGTCAAACGCTTCCATTACGAGAGCCACGACCAGTTGCGAGTCCACCTCGCCGACTTCATCGCAGCCTATAACTTCGCCCGTCGGCTCAAGACCCTCAGCGGTCTCACACCCTACGAATACATCACCAAAATCTGAACTTCAGAGCCACACCGGTTCATCGTCAATCCGATCCACCAGATACCGGGACTAAACACCTAGAAAACCGCTTACGTCATCCGCTTTCGCGAGCGGTCCTGTAATCCAACCTGCCTTGCGCACTTCATTTGCTAATTCCGTTAAAGCACCGACAGAGCCGCCCGCGACATAATACCAGCCCGGACTAAGAACTTGGTTAGGATCAGCTTCGTTTCCAACAAAGCCGAGCTTAATCCCCTTTTTCGGACGAAGCTCCTTTAAGATGCAGTCGACTTTCGAATAATCCGCACTGGGAGGAGGTTGGAGATGCACCTCATCACTGCCGGTGACCGAGATCCAGTCGATAGGTGTGCCACAACGCTTTGCGATGCGCTTGGGTAAAGTCTGCCAATTCTCTGCGCCGGACATCGTCGGAACGATGAGCGCCATCATTATGCAGAATGTGAAAGCGGGTCGATACATTCAGGCTTGGTCGCATTTCATTTGAGCGACTGCAACCAGACCTTGCTGCAAGAGCAGTCTAGGTCAGGTTTTGCCTCGTTTGCAGAACGACGCGAAATGGGTGGTTTACCGCTGGGCACCTTTTAGACGCCAAATCCCCGATACCGACGCACGGGCCAATGCCTTCGTCCTCCGCGATACCAAAAACCTCTACAGCTACCGCGACGCCGCCGCGATGTAGTGGCCGGCGATGGTGTCGATCACGTTCTGTGGGTTGGCGCCGACGAGATTGGTCATCACAATCACCGCAACACCTTCGTCGGGGTAGACGAAGAAGGTTGATCGGCCACCACCGATGCCGCCGACCGCGCGACGCTTCGTCCCGGCAAGGATCGGCCAGCCCATCGCCCAGATATTGGCCTTGCCATCGTTCAGCACGTCAGGTTGCCACATCCGATCGAGGATGGCCGGTTTCGACAGCAATCGCCCACCCTGCAATGCGATGATCCACTTGGCGAGATCATCGGCGGTCAGGTAAAGACCGGCACCGGCCCGCGTCGATACCGGGATTTCGTCGATCCAGTGATAAAGCGCGTTCTTGTCCGCTGGACCGCCGCCCCGCCCCGCATGCTGACGAATATACACGTCGGCACGTCCGGGAACGATGTCATACCCGTCGCCAAACCGCGCATCGGGCAATGAGGCAGGCGTAAACTGACGTTCGGTTAGAAACTGCTCGAAAGGACGTCCGCTCACCTTTTCAATCAAGCGGCCCAGCAAGACATAGTTCGTCTGATTATAGGCGAACCCAGCGCCGGTCTCTCCGTCCATCGGAAGCGTCTGAACCTTGGTCCAGGCTTCCGCGTCGGAGGCCCCGCCGATCAGGCCCTTCTCATCGACGATATCGGGCAGACCGGAGGTATGGGCAAGAAGCTGGCGAATACGGATTGCGCGCCATTTTTCGGGCAGGCCATCGAGATAGCTTGAGATCGGGGCCTCGAGATCGACCTTCCCTGCTTCGACCAGCTGCATGATCGCAACACCGGTAAAGGACTTGGTCGCTGAATTGATCGGGAACAGCGTCTGACGACTGGCGGCGATTTTCTGCTCGATATCGGCGATGCCATACGCCTCGGACATGACGACACGACCATGAACCACAACCGCAACCTGAAGCGCAGGAATATGTTGCTCAGCCATCCTCGCTTTCAGAAGCGCTCTGGTCTGATCGTTGGCACGGGTAATCGCGGCCGGTGTCATCACGGGCAACGCCGCGGACGCCGTTGTTGCAACGGCCAAAGAGCTTCCAGTCAGGGCGATCCCTAACAGGAGCACACACGCGCGAAATGTCATGAATTTCTTTCCTGCCCGTGATGTAGCGAAAGGAGATTCGCCTCGGCTCGGGGCATTAACAGACGGTCGATTCCGGTAAACACCAAAGTGATCTGAGCGCTCTTTTTTGAGTCGAAAGCAGCCATCAAAAAAACCGCTGTCCTACATCTCATGGCTTAGACATGATGACTCACAAAGGCCTGTCTTTGCACGGCTGGCGCTTGCTCTTTCAATCCGTCTATCAGGTTCCAAAGCACGAACGGTTCATTGCCAGGCAGAAACAGTTCATCGATGTTTCGAGCGGACGTACCGTGACTTTTGCGACTTTCACCTGTGCTTTCATGGACAAGGTTTTGGTGTCAGCTTCATGTGAACTTGGCGGAAACAGGGTTACTGCCCGGACCACAGCACCGCCTGCGCCACCACGACATGCTCGCCGTTGAAGGTCGCCGCGGGCGAACCGTAGAGCTGGTACCCCATGGCAAGTGCCTCTGACACACGCTTGCAGAACGCGTCGTCGTCCTTGCCGGTGAGCAGGCGGTAGGGCAGTTTCCCCTCGGGTGGTGATGTCGTCATGCGCGTTCCCCAAGCTTGCGTTCCCACGCCAGCGCGTCCGTGACGATGCCGTCCAGATCCGCGCGTTGTGGCGTCCAGTCGAGCGTTGCCAGGATACGGCTGTTGTCGGCCACGAGTTCGCCGGGATCGCCAGCGCGGCGCCCCTCATAGCGCCGGTCGATCGTCATGTTCGTGACCCTGTCGATGGCGTCGAGCACCTGGTTGACCGAGAAACCCTGCCCGTAACCGGCGTTCGCGGTCAGGCTTTCACCCGGGTTCGCAACCAGCCATTCGAGTGCCGCGACATGCGCGTCGGCCAGGTCGCTGACATGGATATAGTCGCGCACCCCGGTGCCGTCGGGCGTTGCATAATCGGTGCCGAAGATGCTGACATGGCCACGCTTGCCGGTTGCCGCCTCCGCCGCGATCTTGATCAGGTGCGTGGCACCCGCCGTCGATTGCCCCGTGCGTCCCTTGGGGTCGGCGCCCGCCACGTTGAAATAGCGCAACGCGCAATAGTTGATCGGGTGCGCCGCTGCGGTGTCGCGCAGCATCGCCTCCGTCATCAGTTTCGACATCCCATAGGGATTGATCGGCACGGTCGGCATGTCCTCGCGCACCGGCACGGTATCGGGCGTGCCATAGGTCGCGGCGGTGGATGAGAAGATGAAATGCCTCACGCCGCCCTTGACCGCGCTTTCGATCAGCGACCGGCTCCGCACCGTGTTGTTGAGGTAATATTTCAACGGATTGCTGACCGATTCCGGTACCACAACCGATCCTGCGAAGTGGATGATCGCGCCAATGCCGTGGTCGCGTAGCGTCCCCGCCACGACCGCCTCGTCGTCGATACTGGCTTCGACGAACGAAACGTCATCCGGCACCGCCCAGCGAAAGCCGGTCACCAGATTGTCGATCACGACCACGGGCCAGCCCGCATCGCGCAATGCGAGCACGGCATGGCTGCCGATATAGCCGGCACCGCCGGTCACGAGCACGGGGAATTTCTGAGTCATTTGCGTGTCGCCATCCTGAGGGTGGGATTGTCCTTATTGGCGGCCGCGACCGCAAGCAGGAACGATGTCGGGCGCTTCATCAATTTGGGCACCGCAGGCATCCTTAGGCCCGCGGCAGCCGCCGCTTCCGCGACGAAATGCACGCAGTTGCGCTCGTTCATGCGATAGATGCTGCCGGGCCGTTCCGAAAACCGCTGCACCAACGCGCGCAGGCGCGGATAGGCTTCGTCGGGCACCGTTACGGTGAAAAGCTTGTGGCTGGAAGCCATGTAACCTTTAGTCGTCAGGTCGATACGACCGGGCACCGGCCCCCACAGCAAGGCCGGCGTGATCGTCTTGGCAGTAAAGCCATAGCTTTCCTCGACCGGCCTGCCCGCGACCGTCCCGCTGATATTGAAAAATGCGTGCGGCAGTTCGAGTCCCAGTTCGCGCGACCAGAAACTCACTTCGATGTCGGCCTGAGCGGGGGTCGCGCCTACGGTCAGGAACAAGGCAAGGAGCGACAGAAGAAACCGCATGCACGCGCCTATGGCTGCGCCTATGGAACTTGTCGAGGCAGCATGACTTGTGCCCGGCAATGCCCTGCTCAACGAAAGCCAATATGCAATGCGCCTGACGATCGACGTCCTTCTCGATTACAGTTTGCCGGAACTGGCCGATGTCCTGTTGCAAGTAGAAGTCGCGGCGATGGCCGACCAGCGCATTATTGATGCACAGCTGACGGTCACGTCCCCCGAACCCCTGCGCGCGACACCGGGTGAAGAAGTGATCGGCCAGAGGTGTTGGGCATTGGGGAAGAGTCGGCTCACCGCGAACTACACCGCGACCGTCGAGATCGACCGCCCTACGCCGAAACTGGCTGGTCTGAAAATCAGCGAAGTTCGCAATCTTCCGGGCCTTGTGGTCCCCTATCTGATGCCCAGCCGCTATGTCGAAAGCGACCGGTTCGAAGCGTTCGTACGACAGGAATTCAGCGACCTGCAGGGCGGATGGAAAATCCTCGCAATGCGCGACTGGCTCTCGTCAAACCTGTCCTATGTATCCGGCGCCTCAAGCGGATCGACGACCGCGTCGGACACGTTCGTGCGGCGTGAGGGAGTCTGCCGCGACTATGCGCATCTGATGGCGGCCTTCGCGCGTGCCGCGTCGATTCCGGCGCGCGTCGTCTCCGTCTACGCGCCGCACGTCCAGCCGCCCGATTTCCATGCCGTTGTGGAGGTCTGGCTGGGCAATGCCTGGCATCTGGTCGATGCGACCGGGATGGCCGAACCGTCGGAGATGGCGCGCATCGCCGTCGGGCGGGACGCGACCGACGTCGCCTTCATGACGATCTTCGGTGCGGCGACCCTGATCGAACAGCACGTCGATGTGCGTACGGAACCCGACACCCTGCCCATCGGTTGATCCTCCAACGTCATAATCGAGAGGAAAGTCCGATGACTGAGGCGAAGATCACAAGCACCGAAGACCGCCCCGCCACGCACCCCGACCAGACTGCCATGCAGGACGAAGGCATCGTGCGGCGCCTGAAGGACAATCCGGAAGATCCGGACGCAAAGCTCGATGCGGGACTCGATCAGTCGATGGATGCTTCGGACCCTCCGGCCACCATTCAGCCCGGCGACCATGGCGAACCCGTACCCTCGTCGGGCTATGACGAAGCTGCCGAAGAAGAGCTGCGCACGTCCTGATCGTCATCAACTCGTCGCATTTCCTGTTGCAGCGCAACAAGGACTATGATTCCATGCAGTAGCGGGCGGGAAATGGTTAAGCCTCCGGTAACCAATGAGGCGCATCATTCCTGTTCGCGGCGGCGCGGGGCTGCTGGAAAAGGGCGAACGACGATGGGTACTGGCGCACGGTCTGCCGACGGTACGGCAACCATAAACGAGCTGAAGGAATTCGCAGGGTTCGATAAAGGAACGCAGCGGTACATCCGACGCTCGCTTGATATCGGATTTTCACGCACGGACGCGATCGAACTATGGAGTCGCGACCCGATCGAATCCGCCAGCATCAAGGCGCAGAAGCGTGTTTACGCCCGGCTCGACAATTTGCGTGTGCAAGTTCCCGAAGATTCGGGCCTCGATCGCGTCGAGCCGTTCATGGCACCGCTGGTCACCATGTCTGCGTTCGACTTGGGCCAGGATCGCCTGTCGGGCTTTGCCGCCTATCGCTTTCTGTATGAACGCCTGATCGGTGCTGCGGCCCGGCCGTGGCTGCCTGGCGCATTCTGTGCGGCAGCGGCGCTTCCGCACCTTCATCCCGAAAAGCGGCGAAAATTGCTTCAGTCGATCAGCGAAGCCGCAGCAACCGCGCCCGGCTGGTCGAACCGCGAGCCCGTTTTCTACCCCGAATGGGTCGACAAGATCGATATGGAGGGTTTGCCGAACTAAACGGCGATGTCCCGGCACCCGGCCGGAACATCGCGTCGAGTGGCTGTTACTTGTTCAGGTGCGCCGAGACGAACTTGGTCATCTCGAACATGCTTGCTTCGGCCTTGCCGAAGATCTTCTTGAGCTTCTCGTCCGCAACAATCGTGCGCTTGTCGGTCGGCTTCTGAAGATTGTTCTTCTTTACATATGCCCAGATCTTACTGGTGACTTCGCTACGCGGCATCGGCCCCTTACCGATGATCGCTTCGAGATCGCTCGAAACCGTAACCGGTGCGTGGATGCCCCCTGATTTGGCTGCCATGGTAAACTTCCTCCCTCAACGGCCGCGATACGCGCCGTGGACGCAGCTTGATGCGCGGGCGATTCGACCGAAGCAAGACCCTTTTGACACCCGAAAGGCAATATTGCGGCGAATCGATGTCTTTTTAGCGTAATTCAGGCCTTCCCGACCACGCTCTCCGGCAAATCCTTGCCGAACACGCGCTGGTAATACTCCGCAACCAGTGCGCGCTCTGCTTCGTCGCACTTGTTGAGGAAGCTCAGGCGAAAGGCGAAGCCGACGTCGTTAAAGATCAGCGCATTCTGCGCCCAGGTGATCACTGTACGCGGACTCATGACGGTCGAGATGTCGCCGTTGACGAAGCCCTGGCGGGTCAGCTCTGCGACTTTCACCATCCGGTCGACTTCTGCCTTGCCGCCTTCGTGATCGTATTCGCCCGATTTCGCGAGGACGATCTGCGCCTCGACCTGTGCAGGCAGATAGTTGAGTGTGACGACGATGTTCCAGCGGTCCATCTGGCCCTGGTTGATTTGTTGCGTACCATGATACAGCCCGCTGGTATCGCCAAGGCCTACTGTGTTGGCGGTCGCGAACAAGCGGAACCACGGGTTCGGGCGGATGACACGGTTCTGATCAAGCAGGGTCAACTTGCCCTCGGCCTCGAGCACACGCTGGATGACGAACATCACGTCCGGGCGGCCCGCGTCATATTCGTCGAACACGAGCGCAGTCGGGGTTTGCAGTGCCCATGGCAGCAGCCCCTCACGGAATTCGGTGACCTGCTGACCGTCCTTCAACACGATCGCGTCGCGACCGACGAGATCGATACGGCTGATATGGGCATCGAGATTGATGCGGATGCACGGCCATTTCAGGCGCGCTGCAACCTGTTCGATGTGCGTCGATTTGCCGGTGCCGTGATAGCCCTGCACCATCACCCGGCGGTTATGGGCAAAGCCCGCAAGGATCGCGAGCGTGGTATCGCCATCGAACACATAGCTGGGGTCGAGGTCGGGCACACGCTCGTCGGACTCGCTGAACGCGGGCACCTGCATATCTGTGTCGATACCGAACAGGTCGCGTACCGACACCTTCAAGTCGGGCGCATCCATCACCGTCGTCGTGCGGCTGTCGGGCTGGGTATTCGGAATATCGGTCATCACGTGCCTTTACGTCTCGCCCAACGCCTTAGAGTCCGCATTCGATGCCCGCAACGGTCAGGAAATCTTGGGCGGCAACGGAAAGAGAGTGACGAAACGTTCGGCAAGTACACGGTCGCCCTCAACCTGCAGGACCCCGGCGGCCTCTTGGTCGGCGATCGGGCAACCGCCGTAAACGACCGAAGCGAGGGTCATAGGGTCGGTCGTAAACATCACCGGCGCCTGGGGCATATCGACGCGGCGGATAGAGATACCGGTCGCGTCGAGTTCAGCGAGGAACGCCTCGTTTGCGAGACGGAATCCGACATTTGTACCGAAATCGTCGCTTCGGCTGCGATCGATCATCGTCCGGAACGACATCATGATCGAGGCGGCGCTTAAAGGAAGCGTCGCGTCATGTGCGTGCGAGCGCACCGCCCAGCGGCCGAGTTCCTGGATCGCAACCTCGCTCTCATATCCCCAGGGCGTCAGTTCATAGACCTGCACAGAGGCGGGCGGCGGCAATTTACGCCGCGTCACAACGCCAGCGCGATCGAGTCCTTCCAGCCGCTGCGTCAGCACATTGGCACTGATTCCCGGCAAGCCGCCGCGCAATTCACCGAAACGTCGCGGACCGAACATAAGCTCGCGCACGATCAACAGAGACCAGCGTTCGCCGACCAGTTCCATTGCGAGCGCAGTGCCGCACGCGTCGTTATACCAACGCTTATCCACCGCTTTTTCGATTTTAGTTATTTTTTCTGACTTCATAGTTGTTTTTAGTAACTGAAAAGCGCATCACCGTCAAACAGTGATTCGCGGGCAACGTTCCGCCGCATGAGGAGAGCCACGATGAGCATCACCGACAAGATCTTCCTGAACCTGCCCGTCCGCGACGTGGCGAAGACCATAAAGTTCTACGAAGCACTGGGTGCCACGAAGAACCCGCTGTTCAGCGATGACAGCGGCGCATGCCTGGTCCTGTCCGACCACATCTACATCATGGTGCTGGGCCACGAGAAATTCGGAAGCTTCATCCCCGGTCGCGCAATCGCCGACCCGAACGCAGCAGTCAGCCTGTTCATCGCGATCAGCCAGGACAGCCGCGACGCGGTCAACGCACTGGTCGACAAGGCTGCAGCTGCGGGCGCCACGCCGGATATCACGCCTGCCGACGACTATGGCTTCATGTTCGGCCGCAATTTCGCCGACCCCGAGGGGTATCTGTGGAACGTGTTCTGGATGGATCCGGTTGCCGCCGAGAAAGGCCCCGCCGCAATGGCCGAGGCTGCCGCCTGATCTGCACGATACGACAAGGAGAGAGACGATGACCCCCACCATTACCGGTTTTACCTGGGTTCCCGAATTCGCGCGCGGCTTTGTCCGCGATATCCGCCCGCGCTGGGCGTTCGAGGAAGCAGGACAGGCCTATGCCGTCGACCTGATCGATGGCGATTATGTGAAAAGCCAGACGCACCGCCGGTTCCAGCCGTTCGGACAGATCCCGACCTATCGCGACGACAAGGTCGAGATTTTCGAATCGGGCGCGATGGTGATGTATATCTGCGAGACTGCAGGCGTTCTGACCCCGGCTGACACGGCTGCACGGATGCGGGCCGTACAATGGCTGATCGCGGCACTCAATTCGGTCGAACCGTTCGTCATGGCCCTCGTCGTCAACGACATCTTCGAGGCCGATCGCGACTGGTCCAAGAAACGGCATGACAAGGTCGTCGAGGACTTGAACGGACGACTGAAGGACTTGTCGGGCGCGATCGGCGATCAACAGACGCTCGACGGTGGCGACTTTACCTATGGCGACCTGATGATGGTCTCGGTGTTGGGCGGCCTGCGGGGGACCGGAGTCCTCGACTCCTTTCCAAATCTGGCATCCTATGTCGCACGTGGCGAAGCACGTCCGGCTCACCAGAAGGCGATGGCCGACCATCTCGCCAGCTTCAATGATGCCCAGGCAGCCTGATCAGTACAAACAAGAGGAGAGAGACGATGAGCTATATCGACGGTTTCCTGGTCCCAGTCCCTGCCGCCAACAAGCAGGCCTATGTCGACCAGGCCAGCAAATCGGCACCGCTGTTCAAGGAGTTCGGCGCGACCCGGATGGTGGAGACTTGGGACGACGACATTCACATCGGCAAGCTCACCGACTTCAGGATGGCCGTGAAGGCCGAAGAGGGCGAGAGCGTCGTGTTCAGCTGGATGGAATATCCGGACAAGGCGGCACGCGACGCGGCAGGCGAAAGAATGATGTCGGACCCGCGCATGAAGGAAATGGGTGCCAACATGCCCTTCGACGGCAAGCGCATGGTCTATGCCGGGTTCGAACCGATTCTGGAATCGGGGCCGGGCGGCAAGATGGGTTATGCCGACGGCTTCGTGGCTCCGGTGCGTATCGAAAATAAGGAAGCCTATCTGGCGATGGCGAGGAAAGCCGCCGTCGTTTTTCAGGACCACGGCGCGACTCGCGTGGTCGAGACATGGGGCCAAGACCTTCCCGATGGAAAAGTCACCGACTTCAAGATGGCGGTGAAGGCAGAAGTCGGTGAGGCCATCGTCTTTTCGTTCGTCGAATGGCCGTCGAAAACAGCGCGCGACGAAGGCTGGAAAAAGCTGATGGAGGACGAGCGCATGAAGCCCGACGGATCCCCTATGCCGTTCGACGGAAAACGGATGATCTACGGCGGCTTTACGCCCATTCTCGACGCATAGAGTCGGGCGAAAGGAGAGAACCAATGAGCAATCACCACGGCGATTTCATCTGGTACGAATTGATGACGAGCGACGGCGGGGCGGCCCATGCATTTTACGGACCGATGCTCGACTGGCGCTTCGGCGGCAATGACGAGTATCGCGAGATCGAGGGCAGTGACGGCGCCGTCGGCGGCATACTGCAACTGACGCCCGAGATGACATCGGGCGGGGCGCGTCCGTGCTGGGTCGGGTACATCCTGGTCGATGACGTCGACAGGATGGTCGAGTCCATCGAACACGGCGGCGGCAAGACGTTCATGCCCCCGCGCTCCCTGGAGGGAATCGGTCGCTTCGCAATGGTCGCCGACCCGCAGGGTGCAGCCTTTTACGTCATGAAGCCCATCCCTCCCGCCGACAAACCCGACATGACGAGCAACGCTTTTTCCTACGACCGCCAGCGTCCCGGCCATTGCGCGTGGAACGAGTTGTCGACCACCGACCCCGCCGCCGCACTGCATTTCTATGGCCAGCGCTTCGGCTGGGTGAAGGACGGCGAAATGGATATGGGGCCGATGGGCAAGTACGAGTTCATCCGCCACGCAGGCCGCGCGCCCGACGGCTCGCTGCCGGGCCAGGGGATGCTGGGCGCGGTGATGCCCAAAATGCCGCAGATGCCGGTGTCGGGCTGGACCTATTACTTCCGCGTGGCCGATGTGGACGCGGCGGTCGCGCACATCGCCGCAAACGGTGGCACGGTAACGCTGCAGCCAACCGAAATTCCCGGTGGAGAGTTTTCGATGAACGCGATCGACCCACAAGGTGCGCATTTCGCGCTGGTCGGCAAGAGGAGCGCCTGATCATGGACAAGATGACGACTGTGCTGTGGTTCGACCATGGCGAAGCACGCAAGGCCGCCGAGTTCTATGCGGCGACCTTTCCCGACACCCATGTCGGTCCTGCACATACTGCCGCTGCGGATTATCCGGACGGCGAAATCGGGAACGAGTTGGTCGTCGAATTCACCCTGCTCGGCCGATCGTTTTCCGGCCTTAACGGCGGGCCGAACTTCAAACCGAACGAAGCCGTCAGCTTCATGGTCATGACCGACGATCAGGAAGAAACCGACCGCTACTGGAACGCCATCGTCGGCAATGGCGGCACCGAAAGCCAGTGCGGTTGGTGCAAGGACCGCTGGGGCTATTCGTGGCAGATCACGCCCCGTGCAATGATGGCGGCAATGTCCGACCCCGACAAAGCTGCCGCCAAGCGCGCGATGGAGGCAATGTACACGATGACCAAGATCGACATCGCGACGATCGAGGCTGCGCGCCGCGGCGATGCGGTGTCGGCATGACTGCAGGGCACGAACTGGCGATCGAGCGCGTCATGGACGTACCGGTCGATGCGGTATGGCGCGCGGTCACGGAGCATCTGACTGAATGGTGGTGCCCACAGCCATGGAAGAGCGAGATAGAGGCGCTCGAATGGCGTTCGGGTGGCCGCTTTGCCATCACGATGAAGGGCCCGGACGGAGAGGTGCATCGCGGCGACGGGATGCTGCTCGACGTCGTCCCCGGCAGCAGCTTCACCTTCACCAACATGCTCGGCAAAGACTGGGCGCCGCAGGATGCCCAGCCGCTGGGCATCGTCGGAAAGTTCCGGTTCTCCGACGCAGGCAACGGCAAGACCAACTACCGGGCCAGCGCACGCCAGTGGAACGCCGCCGACACGAAGAAGCATGCCGAAATGGGCTTTGCCGAGGGCTGGGGCATCTGCGCCGATCAACTTGAGGAGGTTGCGAAGGGCCTGACGGTCGATGCGTAGGATCATCGGCAGCGCCTTCGTCTCGCTCGACGGGGTGATACAGGCACCGGGTGGACCGACCGAAGACCCC
>JBDUBD010000148.1:0-3534 GCA_040004295.1 Sphingomonadales bacterium
CGCGTCGAAACGCATTGAGCACTTCCGGACGGTTGATCGTGATCGTCGCAACCGGACCGGTTTTGTCGTAGATGATATCTTCAAAGGTCATCGTCGTTCCTCACGCTATGGCTGCGTCTGCGGGAGGCACAAATCGCAGTCGGACATTATTCCGCTCGGGTGATGGTTATGCGTCAGCGCTTGCTGGTATCAA
Source organism: Sphingomonadales bacterium (assembly GCA_040004295.1). Lineage (GTDB taxonomy): Bacteria > Pseudomonadota > Alphaproteobacteria > Sphingomonadales > Sphingomonadaceae > Sphingomonas_O. Next base: position 194 of record JBDUBD010000148.1, read on the forward strand.
GAAGCCATAGTCACAGCGGGCTAAATGCTTCATCCGCGCCATTTCCCCGTTGGCCAGTTTGCCAGCCTGCCGCTTCAATAACTGGCACGGGACTTGCGTGCTAATCTGGCTATTTTTCACGATTGACGACGCTCGTGCGGGTCGGACGTGCAGGTAGGATACGCTGTGCCGCATACCGAGCGCCCGGTAAGACCGGGTCAGATGGCTAGCGCGAGTCGCGTCGCCTGGTCGATCGCGCGCACCGCGTCGAGTTCGCCGGCCACATCGGCACCGCCGATGATATGTACTTTGGCCGAGGGTGTCATGGTCATCAGGTCGTCATAGAGCGAGCGACGCGATTCCTGACCGGCGCAGATGATGATGGTGTCCGCCGCGATCACGCGCTCTTCACCTTCGATCGCTACGACCAGTCCGGTTGGCTCGATGCGCAAATATTCCACACCGCCAAGCATTTCCACTCCCGCGCGTTGCAGCTTCGCGCGGTGAATCCAGCTGGTCGAGACGGCCACCGAAATTCCAGCCGGTCGTGTAGCCTTTCGCTGCATCAAGGTGATACGTCGCCGAGGTTGTTGCGCAACGCTTTCGAGGATCCCACCCGGCGCGCGCAAGCTCAAATCGAGCCCATATTCTTCGACGAACTCTTCAAGTGTTGGCGCGACGTCGGGCTCGGCCAGCAGGAATTCCGAAACGTCGAATCCAATGCCTCCGGCGCCGATTACGGCCACAGTGGCACCGACGGCCTTACGGTCGCGAAGCACATCGACATAGCTCAGAACGCGGGGATCGTCGATGCCCGGAATGTTCAGCCGACGCGGCAAGACGCCCGTGGCGACCACGATTTCGTCATACCCGGCGGCTGCCAGTTCGTCAGCCGTGCAGGGGTGATCGAGATGGACTGTGACTCCATCCTCAAGGAGGCGCTGCTCGAAATAGCGAAGCGCTTCGTTGAACTCGAATTTTTCAGGGACTTCTCGGGCCATGAGGAGCTGGCCGCCCAGCTGGCTGCTCGCCTCGAACAGCTCGACCTTATGCCCCCTCGCCGCGGCGGTGAAGGCGAAGTTCATGCCGGCCGCGCCGCCGCCGACAACGGCGATGCGCTTCGGACGGACGGCGGGCACCACGATCAGGTCGATCTCGTGTCCGGCTCGCGGATTTACCATGCACGAAACGCGAAGGCCAAGCAGGGCCCGGTCGAGACAAGCCTGATTGCAGGCGATGCAGGTGGCGATCCGTTCGGGCTGGCTGGCCTTCGCCTTGGCCGCGAACGATGGGTCTGCCAGCAATGGGCGCGCGAGGGACACGAAATCGGCGATGCCGGTTGCCAGCAGGTCTTCGGCGACCTGGGGGTCATTGATGCGATTGGACGCGACGATGGGAATGCTCACCGCGGCCTTCACCTGCTGCACGGCATAAGCCCAGGCGGCCCGTGGCACCATTGCCGCGATCGTCGGAACAGTCGATTCATGCCAGCCGATCCCGGTATTGAGCATCGTCGCGCCCGCTTGTTCGACCATTGCTGCCAGCTGCCGCGTTTCATCCAGCGTCATCCCATCACGCACAAGATCGACCGCCGAGATGCGGTAGATGACGAGGAAATGGTCTGGCACGTTCCGTCGCACGGCTTCGACGATCTCACGTGCGAAGCGTGTGCGGTTCTCCAGCGATCCGCCAAACTCGTCCTGTCGATCGTTGGTCGCCTTCGCTGTGAACTGATTGATCAGATACCCTTCTGAGCCCATGATCTCGACGCCATGATAGCCCAGATCATGGGCGATACGCGCCGCGCGCCCGAAATCGTCGATCGTTTGCCACACCGCATCGGTCGAAAGCGCGGTTGGCGCATATTTGGAGATTCGGGCTTTGCGCGTCGAGGCGCCGACACACTCGGGCAGCTTGGCATAGCGCCCGGCGTGGAGCAGTTGCATACAAATCTTTGCGTCGGTTCCTTGTACCGAATCAACGATGGCGCGGTGCCACGCCTCGTCCCGGCCCGGTTCCAAATAATCCAAATAAGATGCTTCCGCATCCAGCCTGCCTTCGGCATTGGGCGCCACACCGCCTGTGATGATCAGTCCGACACCATTCTCGGCACGCTCGCGATAAAAGGCACCAATGCGGGCCTCGGCGCGGTCCAGCCGTTCGAGGCCCGTGTGCATCGCGCCCATAATCAGGCGATTGGGCAGCGAAAGGCTTCTGTGGCACCAAGGCTCGAAGAGGCGGGGATAATTCGGATGAGGCACGTATAGATCTTCAACCATCGAGGCCTCCCATTCCGGTCTGGTAGTTGGAGTGACAGAAGGGAGCCAGCCGACCGCCGCATTTAACGAGCATGCGAAAAATCACCGTGCGGCGGAGCCGAGCGGACGATTAATCTTCTTAGGGTATTGATATCTTATATGGCTTCGCTGCCGATCGCGCGGGACAGCATCATCTCTCTCTCGCAGACTTGGCAGGAGGCGAGATGGAAACGGAAGAAATCTACGAGGCGCACCGGCAGAATCTGCGACGCTTTGCCGAAGCCGAGATCAAACCTTTCGCTGCGGCAGTGGACGAAGCTGCGCGGTTTCCATCGGAATCGATCGTCGCGCTGCGCAAGCTCGACCTGCCGGGATTGCCCTTCGCGCCTTCACTCGGCGGGTCGGATGGCGACCTTATGGCGCAGGTGTTGGCGGTCGAGGAGATCGCGCGGGTCTGCGCGTGTACGGCCCATCTCATGCTCACCAGCTGGGTCGCGATGATGCCGCTTGTGGTTGCCGGTACCGCCGAGTTGCAGAGCCGGATCGTGCCAGACGTTGCCGCTGGCAGGGCGCAAGCGAGCTTCTGCCTTACCGAGCCCGGCGGCGGCTCCAACGTTGCCGGCATCAAGACCACAAGCGAGCGTGCCCTCGGCGGCTGGCTTCTCAATGGGAACAAGCGGTTTATTTCCAATGCCGGAGTCGCGGACTGGTACGTCGTGCTCGCGCGCAACGCGGCGGGCGGGTTCGGCATCTTCATGGTACATCGTGACGATCCCGGCATCTCGTTCGGGCGGCCGGAGCGAAAGATGGGGACACGTGGATCGCCGCTGGCCGATGTCCTGTTCAACGACTGCATTATACCTGAAGACCGCGTGGTGGGTGATCCGGCGGGCGGATACGCCGTAATGATGGAAATCCTGACCTACAGCAGGCCCCTTATCGCGGCGCACGCGCTCGGCATCGCGCAAGGCGCGCTCGACGAAGCGGTCGCCTATACCAGCCAACGCATGCAGTTCGACCAGACCTTGTCGCGCTTTCAGATGACGCGCGCCATGGTGGCGGACATGATGACCGCGGTCGAGGCGGCGCGCAGCCTGCTCTATC
>JBDUBD010000084.1:0-11733 GCA_040004295.1 Sphingomonadales bacterium
CCGAGCAAGCAGTTGCAGAACGCAACCGAATTTCCGCCGCCATCGGTACGTTGTCGGGCAGGTTGAAGAGCGCATCGGATGACGATCGCCCTGCCCTGCTCGCCGAGATCGAGGCGCTGAAGGCAAAGCTTGGCGACAAGGCGGAAATCGAGCAGTTGGAGCGGGAGGCCGGTGAGGCCGGTGCGCAACTCGACGCGCACCTTGCCGCCTTGCCGAACCTTCCAGCAGCAGATGTGCCCGACGGCACCGACGAAGACGCCAATGTCGTCGTCAGCGAAGAGGGCGGTCGCCACAGCTTCAACTTCCCGCCGCGCGAGCATTTCGATTTCGGTGCAGCGCTGGGTCTCGATTTCGAATCGGCGCAGAATGTTTCCGGCGCAAGGTTTGCCTATCTGCGCGGGCCGATCGCGCGACTGTCACGCGCGTTGGGGCAGTTCATGCTTGACGTGCACACGACGGCCTATGGCTATGAAGAGGTCGCCCCCCCGCTGCTGGTGCGAGACGAGGCTGTGTTCGGCACCGCGCAATTGCCGAAATTCGCCGACGACCTGTTCCGCACCACCGATGGCCGCTGGCTAATCCCCACTGCCGAGGTCAGCCTGACCAACCTCGTCCGCGAACGCATCCTGCCCGATACCGAACTGCCGATCCGCTTTACCGCCCTCACGCCCTGCTTCCGGTCCGAAGCCGGTGCGGCCGGGCGCGACACGCGCGGGCTGATCCGCCAGCACCAGTTCGAGAAGGTCGAGCTCGTCTCGATCACCACACCAGACGAATCAGACGCCGAGCATGAGCGCATGACGCAGGCGGCCGAGAACATTCTCGATCGCCTCGCCCTGCCCTATCGCCGGATGCTGCTGTGCACCGGCGACATGGGCTTTTCAGCGCGCAAAACCTACGACCTCGAAGTCTGGTTGCCCGGACAGGACCGGTATCGCGAGATTTCGTCCTGTTCGAACTGCGGCGATTTTCAGGCCCGCCGCATGGGCGCACGCTACCGCGTGACCGGCGAAAAGGGCACACGCTTTGTCCACACACTCAACGGATCGGGCGTGGCTGTCGGGCGTGCGCTTGTCGCGGTGATGGAAAACTACCAGCAGGAGGGCGGCATGGTCGCAGTGCCCGAGGCGTTGATCCCTTACATGGGCGGCGCGACGAGGCTGGTGCCCTGATGCGCATTCTGCTCACCAACGACGACGGCATTTATGCGCCTGGACTCAAGGTTTTGGAGGCTATCGCGCGCCAGCTATCCGACGATATCTGGGTCGTGGCCCCACAGGAGGAGCAATCGGGCGCGGGCCATTCGCTCACGCTCAGCCGTCCGGTGCGTGTCCGTCGCCATGACGACCGGCGCTTCTGGTCAGCGGAACGCCGACCGACGCCGTAATGATGGCGCTCGGCGTCTGCATGGATGGCCTGAAGCCCGACCTGATCCTGTCGGGGCGTCAACCGGGGCGCGAATCTGGCCGAGGACGTCACCTATTCGGGCACCGTGTCGGCTGCGATGGAGGGCACCCTCGCCGGTTACACCTCGATCGCGCTGAGCCAGGTCTATGCGCGCGAAGGCATGGGCGACACCGTGCCATTCGCCCCCGCCGAAGCCTGGGGCGCCCGCGTCCTGCGCCCGCTGATCGCCGCACCGATGCCGCCGCGCACGTTGATCAACGTCAACTTTCCCGCGCTCACGCCGGAGACTGTGCGCGGCGTAAAGGTCGTCGAGCAGGGTTTCCACGATTATGGCCGTGCCAAGATCGTCAAGGGGACCGATCCGCGCGGCTACCCCTATTACTGGTTCGGGCTGGGCGGCAGCGAACAGACGCCCGGCCACGCGACCGACCTGGAGGCGATCGCCGAGGGGTTCATTACGGTCACGCCTCTACATCTCGACCTGACGCACTACGCGTCGATCCCGGTGCTGAATGAGGCGTTGAGGGCGGTTTAGGTTGCTATGCCGCGGCGATCTTCTGCCATCGCCATTCATCGTCGCTGCATAGCCGCTGAGGCACCCGCCCGAGTTTCCCCGCCAAATCCCGTCGGCGTACATCGCTGGAGAGTACGAACCACGTTGCACACAAGTGCTCGAAATTCTCGGAGTCGATTGCGCGGAGATCGCTGATGATGCGCGGATAGCGACCCACCATGTCGAAGATCAGGTCTGTGGCAGAATCCTCGAATACCTGACGATCAATATGATCATCGACATAAGCGGTACAAACATGTTCCCAAAAATTGAGAAGCGGTATGACGGCGTGGTAGGGTGGCTTTTCGCATCCAGCCGGGGCCGGTAGCGTCTTTAGTGTTATGATGTCGGTTTCTGTCGTCAGCGTACCATCTGCGCGCGCAGCACCTACAATCTGTACGTTTTCCGCATATTCGCCATTGGAGAACCGGCTGGCTAGCAAGGTCAGCGTAAACTGGCTTTTTGCACTCTGCCGGGCGCGGGCCAAACTGTAGACGATTGACGCTGCCGAGATCGATGCCGTTATTAAGCCACCAAGCCCAATCTGGCTTGGCCTAAAAATATAATTGATCCATCCCGCACCAAGAGCGATGAGCGCAGCAAAAAAGAAAGCGGCAGGAAGAATACCAGAGTAAGAACGGTATCGCTCGGCCCGAACCGTACGCCGCTTTCGAAACTCTCTCATCTGAGATTAATAAAGGTCGTATCCGCCGCGCATGTTCGTCTCCATCGGAACGTAGCCCACCACATAGCCCTCAAAGGTAAACCATTCAATAGGTGGCTTATGATCACGCCACCTCGAACATCTCGACCGGTAGCGCCATCATGCTCTCGGCACCGCTTTCGAGCTTGCGACGGAGCGCCCCTGTATCGGGCATGATCCGCTCGGCGTAGAAGCGCGCCGTGACTAGCTTGGCGTTCAGGAACGCGGCATCGCCCTCGCCTGTTGCCAGCATCCGCTGTGCCGCCGTCGCCATGCGCAGCCACATCATGCCGACCGCAACGATGCCCATCAGGTGCATGTACGGCACCGACGCGGCCCCCGCGTTATCGGGGTTGGTCAGGCCGTTTTGCATCAGCCACATCGTCGACGCCTGAAGGTCGCCCAACCCTTTTTCGAGGCGCCCGGCAAAATCGGCCAGCTCGGGCGTTTCCTTCGCGGTCGCGATTTCCTGCGTCACGACGCCGAAGAACAGCTGGATGCCGCGCCCGCCGTCTTTGGCGAGCTTGCGCCCGACAAGATCGAGCGCCTGGATGCCGTTGGTGCCTTCATAGATCATCGCAATCCGGGCATCGCGGACGTACTGTTCCATGCCCCATTCGGCGATATAGCCATGACCGCCATAAACCTGCTGGCTGACCGTCGCGATCTCGTAACCTTTGTCGGTGCCGTATCCCTTGATGACGGGTGTCAGCAGCGAGATGAGGTCGTCGGCGTGCTGGCGCTCTTCCTCGGTCTGCGCCTTGTGCGACAGATCGACTTGCAACGCGCCCCACAGGCACAGCGCCCGCAGCCCCTCGGTCATCGCCTTGGATTCCATCAGCATCCGGCGGACATCGGGATGGACGAACAGCGTGTCGGCCTTTTCCTGCGGATCCTTCGGCCCGGTCAGCGCACGGCCCTGGCGACGGTCCTTGGCATATTGCACCGCGTTCTGCCGCGCGACCTCGGCAATGCCGAGCCCTTGAAGGCCGACGCCGAGGCGCGCCGCGTTCATCATGATGAACATCGCCGCAAGCCCCTTCATCTCCTCGCCGACAAGCCAGCCCGTCGCGCCGTCGTAATTCATGACACAGGTCGAATTGGCGTGGATGCCCATCTTGTGCTCGATCGAACCACAGGAGACCGCGTTGCGCGCACCGAGCGATCCGTCGTCATTCACCAGGAACTTCGGCACGATGAACAACGAAATGCCCTTCACATTGTCGGGCGCATCCGGCGTCTTGGCGAGCACCAGATGAATGATGTTGTCGGTCAGGTCATGCTCACCCGACGAAATGAAAATCTTGGTGCCCGTCACCAGCCAGCTTCCGTCGCCGTTCGGCACGGCGCGCGCCTTGATAAGGCCCAGGTCCGTTCCACAATGCGGCTCGGTCAGGTTCATGGTGCCGCCCCATTCGCCTGAAACCATCTTGGGAACGTATTTCGCCTTCTGCTCATCAGAACCCTTGACCAGCAGCGACGACACCGCGCCCATCGTCAGCCCCTGGTACATGGCGAACGCCATGTTGGCCGAGATCAGATACTCCTCGAACGCGGTCGAGATGACGTGCGGCAATCCCTGCCCGCCGAACTCTTCGGGCATTCCAAGAGTGGTCCAGCCGCCTTCGATGAACTGCTTGTATGCCTCCTTGAAGCCCTTGGGCGTCGTCACCGATCCATCGGGGTGGCGTGTGCAGCCCTCCTGATCGCCAGAAAGATTCAGCGGGAACAGCACTTCGGCAACGAACCGCCCACCCTCCCCCAGTACGGCATCCACAGTATCGGGGGTCGCATTCTCGAAGCCGGGGAGATTGGCATAGCGATCGAGCCCGATCACGCTGTCGAGGACAAAGCGCGTGTCGCGCACGGGGGCGGTGTACTGGGGCATTAATTATCCTCTCAGGATAGTGTCAGTGCGCTTCGTTTTCGGCCGCTTGCACGGTTTTCACGAAGCGGTTCAGTTCGTCGATATGCGCGTCGATATCGGCACGCTGTCGCCTGAGGAGTTCGACCCGCGCGACACATTTCTCGAGCGTGACATGACGCTGCGTCGCGCGTCCGTCGCCCAGGTCGTACAGGTCGATCATCTCGCGGATGTCCGCCAGGCTGAACCCGACACGTTTAGCACGCAGGATCCACGCGAGGCGGGCGCGGTCACGCTTGGTGTAAATACGTGTGGTCCCACGGCGCAGGGGCGCGATAAGACCTTCGTCTTCATAAAAGCGCAGGGCACGCGCCGTGACGTCGAATTCTTCGGATAAATCCGAAATCGAGTAATGATGCCGGTCGCGAAAATCGGGTGTGTCGAGAGTCGCGTGAGAGCCGATGTCTGCCATGCAGCAAGATTAGTTGACGTTCACGTAAAGGACAAGAGGTCAGTCCGTGCGGAGCACCCCGTCTTCGATACGCCGATAGAAACAGCTCTGTTCGCCGGTATGGCACGCAGGCCCGGCTGGCTCGGCCCGGATCCACAGCGCGTCCTGATCGCAGTCGATTCGCAGTTCGACAACACGCAGGACATTACCCGACTCCTCGCCCTTCCTCCAGATGCGCCCGCGACTCCGCGACCAGAAGTGCGCTTCGCCCGTTTCCTGGGTCAGCGCCAGCGCCTCGGCATTCAAATGAGCGACCATCAGAAGCGCGTTTGACGCCGCATCGGTGACGACGCCGGTGATCAGGCCGTCCGCACCCCATTTGGGGTCGAGAACGGTTCCTGTTTCGCGGCTATCCGGCATGGGTGCATTTTCCTGTGACAAAAGCGAGACAGCACGGCTCTCCCTCCCTATATGCGCGCCATCCGACGCCGACAACGGATGCCGCATAAGGTGCGCAATATGCTGACGACTCATCCTTTCGATGACGACAAGCTCCGCGAGGAGTGCGGCGTTTTCGGCGTTTATGGCGCCGAATCGGGGTCAGGAGCGGCCCTTGTCGCACTGGGCCTCCACGCGCTTCAGCATCGCGGACAGGAAGCGGCCGGCATTACATCGTTCGACGGGCACCAGTTCCACACGCACCGCGCAATGGGGCACGTCGCGGGAAATTTCGACCGCGACGACATCATCCGCGCCCTGCCCGGCAACATTGCCTGTGGTCATGTGCGCTATGCGACGACGGGCGAAACCGCGCTGCGCAACGTCCAGCCGCTCTATGCCGATCTCGCCGCAGGCGGGTTCGCGGTTGCGCACAACGGCAATATCTCGAACGCGATGGCGCTGCGGCGCGATCTCGTCCGCCGTGGTTCGATCTTCCAGTCGACCAGCGATACCGAAGTCATCATCCACCTCGTCGCAACCAGCACCTACCGGACGCTGCTCGACAAGTTCATCGACGCATTGCGAACCGTCGAGGGCGCCTATTCGCTGGTCTGCATGACGACCGAGGGCATGATCGCGTGTCGCGACCCCCTCGGTATCCGTCCGCTGGTGATGGGCGAACTCAATGGCGCGACGATCTTTGCATCTGAAACCGTGGCGCTCGACGTGTGCGGTGCGACCTATATCCGTGCGGTCGAACCCGGCGAGCTGGTGATCGTGTCGGCGTCGGGCGTGCGGTCGGTGAAACCATTCCCGGCGACATTCGCCCGGCCCTGCATCTTCGAGCATGTCTATTTCAGCCGCCCCGATTCGATCGTTGACGACAAGAGCGTCTATGACGTTCGCAAGGCGATCGGCGCGCAACTGGCGATCGAGAATCCGGTCGAGGCCGATCTCGTCGTGCCGGTTCCCGATTCGGGGACACCGGCGGCCATCGGTTATGCGCAACAATCGGGCATCCCGTTCGAACTGGGCATCATCCGCTCGCACTATGTCGGGCGGACCTTCATCCAGCCGGGCGATCAGGTCCGTCACCTTGGCGTCAAGCTCAAGCACAATGCCAATCGCGCGCTGATCAAGGGCAAGCGCGTCGTACTGGTCGATGATTCGATCGTGCGTGGGACGACCAGCCTGAAGATCGTCCAGATGATGCGTGATGCGGGGGCAAGCGAAGTGCATCTGCGGATCGCCAGTCCACCGACCCGGCACAGCTGTTATTACGGCGTGGATACGCCCGAACGGACGAAGCTGCTCGCGCACAAACTCGACGTTGGCGGGATGCAGGATTTCATCCATGCCGATTCGCTGGGCTTCATCAGTATCGACGGACTCTACAAGGCATTGGGCGAGTCGCGACGGGCCGACATTCGCCCGCAATATTGCGATGCCTGTTTCACCGGCGACTATCCGACGCGCCTGACCGACCAGGATGAGCTGGTACCTGAAGACCAGTTCGAATTGCTCGCGGAGCGTGTGGTTTGAGCGAAGGGAAGTTGGCGCTCGTCACGGGCGCTTCGCGGGGAATCGGAGCAGCAACAGCCGAGGCATTGGCAGCAGCGGGCTATCACGTGGTTCTGACAGCGCGGACGGCGGCGGGCCTCGAGGAGGTCGAGAACCGCATTCATGATTCTGGCGGATCGGCGACGATCGCGCCGCTCGACCTGACCGATGGCGATTCGATCGGGCGATTGGCGGCGGCGATCTCGACACGCTGGGGCGCGCTCGATGTGCTGGTGTTGAACGCCGCGATGCTCGGCACGCTGACGCCCGTGCCGCACATCGACCCCAAGGAGTTTTCCAGGGTGATGACACTTAACGTCACCGCGCAGGCCGCGATGATCACGGCGTTCGATTCGATGCTGCGCGCGAGTGCCGCGGCGCGCGTGATCGGCGTGACGTCGAGCGTCGGCGCCGGTCCCCGCGCCTATTGGGGTGCCTATGGCGCGTCGAAGGCGGCATTCGAGAATTTATTACTGACCTATGCCGACGAAACGGTGAGCGCAGGGCGCATCCGCGTGGCGATCGTCGATCCCGGCGCCACACGCACGGCGATGCGCGCCAAGGCCTATCCGGGCGAGGATCCCGCGACGCTGAAAGGCCCCGAGGTCGTCGGCACACGTATCGCGGCGCTTGCGAGCGAAGATTTCGCCACCGGTCACCGCGAGCGCGTTAACTAAACCTCGAAAGCGATCTCTCACTGTTTCCCGCGCATGACGCGTGCGGGGACGTTGGAAGGAAGATTGCCATGACCCTGAGTCTTGCCAACAACATTTATGCGAAAGCCGCGCAGGAAGACCGTTCCGCGCCGCGCATCAGGCTCGACCTGCCCGCCATGCTTCGCCCCTCGGGCGCGCATTCGTTTCCGACGAAAATCATCGACCTGTCGCTCGGCGGGTTCGCCGCACAAGCGGTGACCGGCATGCACGCGGGCACGATCTGCTGGCTGAGCATCGGCCCACTGAAGGGGCTTCAGGCAGAGGTCGTGTGGAACGACGGACAGACCGTCGGCTGCGCCTTTGCAACCATGCTCAACCCGGCCGTGTTCGAATCGGTGCTTGGGATGAAAACCGCCTAGCGCCCCGCGTCGACCGCGGCCTGCACCGCCTTGTAGAACCGTTCCCGCTCGGCTCCGACGGTCTCGGGGTCGGTCGCCTTGGGCCAGTTGCCGTTGGTCGCAATCACCAGGCGGCGCTTCGGGTCGATAAAGATGCCCTGCCCGAAAATGCCCTGTGCGGCATAGCTGCCGTCGTCGTTCGTCCACCATTGATAGCCATAGCCGCGACCCGGCTGGCCGATGTCTGCCTGTTTCGAGGTTGCGGCGGCGAACCAGCCGTCGGGAACCACGCCCCCCTTTCCTGCAATCTGGCCGCCGTCCATCACGAACTGGCCAAAACGGGCATAGTCGCGCAGCCGCGCCGAAATACAGCAGCCGCTGATCTCGTGACCGGTATCGCCCAGGATCCAGAACGCGTCGGCCTCCATGCCGTACGGTTTCCATATCTTTTCGGAGAGATATTCACCCAGCTTGCGCCCGGTCGCGCTCGAAACGAGGACGCCGATGAGATTGGTTTCGCCGGTCTTGTAGACCCACTTCGTCCCCGGTGGTGCCTCGCGTTTCAGCGTCTTCATATAGCTGACGGTGATGTCTTCGCCCGGCACCGGCTTTTGCAGACCGAACAGGGCGACGTCGGATTTGGGGTCGGCGTAATCCTCGTTCCACTTCACGCCCGACGTCATCGTCAGAAGCTGGCGCACGGTGACGTCATCATAGACCGAACCACGCAGGCCCGCGATATACTGCGTCACCTTGTCGTCGAGGCTCTTGATCTTTCCGTCTCTGATCGCCGCCCCAACAAGGGTGGAAGTAAAAGACTTTGCGACCGAAAAGCTCGTCCAGCGCCCCTCGCGCGTGTAGTCCAGGCCATAGCGTTCGAGCCGGACCTTGCCATCCTGGATGATGATCAGCCCTGCCGTGCGCTGGTTGCGCATATAGGTATCGACGTCGATTTCGAGCGGCTTGCCGTCGGGCAGCGGATGCACTGTCCCCCCTGCCTTGATTTCGCGCACCGTCGCCAGCTTCTCGAGTGCGCGAAACGCATTGTCGCGCTGGTCCTGCGTCCAGAAGAGCACGTTCTTGTCCTTCGGCAAGTTGGAATAGAGTTTGATGGCGTCGCAACCGGCCAATGTGAATGCCAGCACAAGAACCGCCAGTATCGCCCTCATCACTTGCCCTCCCGATATGCCGCCAGTGCGCGCTCGCGTCCTTCGCGATGCCCGATCAGCGGTGTGGCATAATCCAGTGGGGCAACGCCAGCGCCATGCGGATCATGGATGTCGGCGTCGGATAGCCTGGCGAGCTCGGGCACCCATTCACGGATGTAACCGGCGGCATCGAATTTCTCCGACTGGCTCAGCGGCGCCATGATGCGCACGAACATGTTCGAATCGACGCCCGACCCCGCAATCCACTGCCAGTTCACCGCATTCGACCCGTAATCGGCATCGACCAGCGTATCCCAGAACCAGCGCTCGCCACGCCGCCAGTCGATCAGCAGGTGCTTCGCCAGGAACGACGCCGCGATCATGCGGACGCGGTTGTGCATCCAGCCCGTCGCCCAAAGCTGACGCATGCCCGCATCGACAATCGGGTAGCCGGTGTGCCCCTTCGTCCAGGCGGTGAAGTCATGATCGGCACGTCGCCATTCGATAGCGCCGATGTCCTCGCGCGCACTCTTCGTCCCGTAATCGGGAAACTGGTCGATGGTGTTCACGGCATAGTCGCGCCAGCCGATCTCGCGCAGGAACGGTTCGCCCTTCGCGCCGACCCTTTTCGAGACGTGGTGCCAGACGGTGGCGGGAGAAATCTCGCCGAAATGCAGATGCGGCGACAGGCGCGACGTGCCCGTCTCCGACGGCATGTTCCGAGCGCGGTCGTAATCGCCGACGATGTCGAGGAAGGTGCGGAAGGCAGTCTTTGCACCCTCTTCGCCCGGCATCCAGACATCGAAGCCGGTTGCCCAGTCGGGTTTGGTCGGCAGCAGCTTAAAGTCGCCCAACCGGTCGCTTTTTGCTTCAACGGCATCGATCCGCTCGGGGGCAGGAAGCGGCTTTGCGGGCGGCATAGTATCGAGCAGCGCGCGCCAATAGGGCGTGAAGATCTTGTATCGCCGCCTGCGCCGGTGCGGATCGTCGCAGTGGGCGCAAGATAGTTGCCGTCATGGAGGGTAAGACGGTCGGACAATTCGGCGTCGATCCGCTGCCACCACGGCTCATAGGCGCGCGTGGCATGGATGTGCGTCGCGCCGGTCTCAGCCATAAGCCGGTCGAGTTCAGTCAGGCTGTCGCCACGTCGCAGGATCAGCTTGGCGCCCTTCTCCTTCAATGCCTCCGCGAGCGCCATCAGGCTGTGATGCAGCCACCAACGCTGCGCGCCGCCGGTGGCGTTCGGGCCTGGGCTGGCCTCGTCGAGGATATAGACCGGCACGATCAGCCCATCCTCGGTCGCCGCGATCAGCGCCGGATTGTCGGCTAGGCGCAGGTCCTGCCGGAACCAGATGATAGAGGTCATTTGAGCGTGTTCAACGGAACGCGAACCTGAAAGTTACCGCGCGTCAGCGATGAGCTGAATCGCTGGTCGCTAAGCACGAGATCGCCACCGTCTATCCGCGCCAAAGGCATGCGCGACCAGAACAGGAAGGCACGTGCTGCTGGATCGCGCTTTGCAGCAAGGGCAACCCTCGGATCGTCCATCCTATTCGGCAAAATCCTGCTCATCGATTCCATATCGCCAGTGAGTGAATATTGGCCAACCCCATACACTCCACTCCCACGCCAGAGCACTTCACGCTTCCAAAAGGCGAAGGGAACGGGATTGGCGACAACGAGATCAAGATGGATGAGCGGTACAGGTCGAGGGCATGTTCGCGTTCTTTCGCAGGGCCTGTCTACAGGAAGAAACGTGAACTCAATCGAACTGCCATCGATCTTTCGACCCCATAGTTCATGGGGCGTAATCGCCTCAGCATGGCCGGTGATCAGGCCGTTGGCGAAGATATAGGCACAGACGGCAGTGAAGCTGACAATGGCGGGGCGCTGCCAGTTTGGTCGCCCCGCGCGTTCGCGCCGCCGCGATATCCACCAACCCGCAATCAATGCGGCCCAGACCCATACGTCGATAATGAACAGCGTATCGCCCGCGAACCACTCGTTCGAGAAGGGCGAAAGCAGGCGGATGCCATAGCTGTTGAGCCAATCCATGGCGGGATGGGTCAGTGTGCCGATATAGGCCAGCGCCAGCAGCCAGCCGCGATGGACCGGCAGTCGTTCCGGATTGGGTCGCCAACGTGCCCAGAGCAGCAGCGCGCCCGTCAGGAGCAACGGCAGCACCAGCATCGCGATCGGCCCGTGCGTCAGGCCGCGCCGCGCCGTCAGCGTGTTCATGCCGAGCAGCATCGACACGCCATCGATATCGGGCAGGTTCGCGCCGATGACCAGCGCGGGCATGGCGAGCCCGGTACGCCGCTTCAGACCCATCTGCCCCAGGACCGCGCCTACGAGGCTATGGGTCAAGTTATCCAAGCGATGCTCCTGCGCCTAAGCCGCGTATCATCAAATGACGTGCGGTTCCTTGTCGACCTGCCACGTCTGGCCCTTGGCGATCAGGGCGGCGAGATCGGGAACCTTGCCCTTGGCCGCGGCCTCGTTCTGCGCGACGACGGCGCTTTCGAAGGTCGGTGCCGGGCTGTCGTAGATCA
>JBDUBD010000085.1:0-11685 GCA_040004295.1 Sphingomonadales bacterium
AAGGCGCGAGGGTTTGCGGTAATCGATCGGGAGGTGGTCCTGGGCATCGATTATGTGCGTATGTCGGTGCCATCGGATCTTTCTCTGAAGGCGGCGATCCGGCTGGCGCGAATACTTGGGGCAAAGGACGCGTCCGCCGACCCGCTTTACACCGGCAGTGGTGCTGCCGAGGCAGCGTCCCCGCCATCGACCGGCAACGGCCCCCGTGTCGGTATGATCGACGGCGGCGTCAGTGGTCGGGCAACCCAGCGCGGTTTTGCTGCCGGGGCGCCGCGCGCCAGCGTTCACGGTACCGCCGTTGCTTCACTGATCGCCGGGTCGGGCCGGGTCCGCGGCGCGGCGCCCGGCGCGCAAATTTTTGCCGCCGATGTCTATGGGAACGACCCGGCCGGCGGGAATGCGACTGCGATTGTGAAGGCGCTCGGCTGGCTCGCCGTGCAGCGCGTGCCGGTTGTTAATATCAGCCTTGTCGGGCCGCCCAATCCGCTGCTGGGACGCGTGGTCGCGGCGGCGCAAGCGCGGGGAATGATTATCGTGGCGGCGGTCGGCAACGACGGCGCGGCGTCGCCGCCAAGCTATCCGGCGTCCTACCCCGGTGTCATCGCCGTGACCGCGACCGATGCGCATAAACGCGTGTTGATCGAGGCGGGGCGGGCGTTGCATCTCGATTATGCAGCCCCCGGAGCCGACATGCTGGCGGCCGACATCGCGGGCGGCACTGCGCCGGTACGCGGTACGTCCTTTGCGTCGCCTCTGGTTGCCGGGGCAATCGCACGCACCTATTCGATGCCCGATCCATCACGCCGTGCTGCGGCGCTGGCTGTCGTCGATGCCGGAGCGGAAAAGCTCGGAAAACGCTATGGACGGGGCCTCGTCTGCACACCCTGCAGAACGCCTGTGAAATAAATTTTCGGTTATCGGGATTAAATGCAACCCGGGGTCCGTTCTCCTCTCGTGAAGACTCGGAGGAGAACGACAGTGAAAAGTTTCTTGACCAGTGCAGCGGCAATCGCGCTCACGACGACCGTTCCGGCCCCGGCTCAAATTCTGGGCGGCGTTGGCGGCGGTATAGGTGGCGGTCTGGGCGGCATCACGGGCTCTGCGGGCGGCATGGTCGGCGGGTCGCTTGACACCACACGCTCGGTGACCAGTGCCACCGAGCGTGCGCGTGAAGCCACGCGCCAGACAGAACGTGCCACCCGGCGTGCAGCTCAGCAGGCAGAACAACAGCGTCGGCGCGACGCACGGGCCGGTCTCACCGGCAACGCAGCCGTCGAAGGCATGGTCAGCCGTGACAACCGTGCACTCAACGTGACGGGTAACGCCAGCGGGCAGGCGGCGCTCGATGTGCCCTCGCTACGCACACGCGGCGTCGCTGCGGCGACAAGCCGTGGCCTTCGTCGTGTGACGGCAACCGCCAGTGGCGTTCCGGTGTTTGTCCGTGCTCAGGCTTTGCCCGCGCCGACAGTCATCGCAGTGCCCGTGGTAACGCCATATCCCGTCTATCGGCGCGGCGCCTATTACGGCGGTTCCGATGTCGTGTTTCTGTCTTCGGGAGAGGCCGGCCCCTATATGGACCGTCAGTACGTCGACCTGCGCCGCGACATGGCGGGGACAGGTGCAACCATCATCCGCCGTGGCCGCGACCTCGTCGTCCAATTGCCCGCCGACGTGACGTTCGCGTTCGACAAGGCAGATATTCAGCCGCGCTTCTACGGTACGCTGAACGCGCTCGCGCGGTCGCTCGACACCTACCGCGCGACGGATGTCGAGATCGTGGGGCACACTGACGCAATCGGTTCGGAAACCTATAATCTCGCCCTGTCCGAACGGCGCGGTCGCAGCGTTGCCGACTTCCTGGTGAACCGTTCGGCCGAACCTTCGCGTCTGGTCGTCGAGGCCATGGGCGAATCCGAACCAATTGCTACCAACGCGACCGTTTCCGGTCGCGCAGCCAATCGCCGGGTGGAAATCGTTCTGCACCCACGCGAGGCGTAGAGCTTATGTCGTCCGGAGGGGAGTTGTGCATTTCCTCCGGATGGCACCCATTTGAACACCGCGCGGCGCGCATCTATGCAATGGAGCGTGACGTCCGAAACGCTTCCCCACTTCCGCAATCCGCGTCTCATGAATGCAGCGCTTGCACTCTATGATAATCGGTTGTCGGAGGCAGAACCGCTGTTGCGCGCGCATCTGAAGGACGACCCGTTCGACGTCTATGCCATCCGCATGATGGCCGAGCTTGCGGGCCGGATCGGCCGGTATCGCGATGCCGAGAATCTGCTGCGCCGCGCCCTGGAACTGGCGCCAACATTCGGTGCGGCGCGTGCCAATCTTGCGACCGTCCTGTATCGGCAGAACCGACCGGTCGAGGCGATCGCCGAACTCGACCTGGTTCTTGCCGACGAACCCGAAAACATCGGGCATTCGAACCTGAAGGCCGCCGCACTCGGCAAGATCGGCGGGTTCGACGAGGCGATTGAGCTGTACCGCGAAGTGCTCGACCACGCGCCGAACCAGCCCAAGGTGTGGATGAGCTATGGCCACATGCTCAAGACGGTGGGGCGGCAGGAGGAGGGGGTTGCCGCCTATCGTCGCGCGCTCGACCTTGCGCCGTCGCTCGGTGAAGTCTGGTGGAGCCTCGCGAACCTCAAGACCGTGCGCTTCACGCAAGACGATGTGGCGGCAATGCAGGGCGCCTTGGCGCAGGCCGATATTTCCGACGAGGACCGCTTCCACCTCGACTTCGCACTTGGGAAGGCGTTCGAGGACGCGAAGGATTATCCGGCGTCGTTCGCACATTATGCGGACGGCAATAGATTGAGGCGGGAAGCGATCGCCTATGATGCCGATGAAAATGCGCGCTTCGTCGACGCCAGCATCGCGCTGTTCACGCCCGAATTCTTCGCCGAGCGCCGGGGGCTGGGAAGTCAAACGACCGCTCCGATCTTCGTTGTCGGTATGCCGCGTGCAGGGTCGACGCTGGTCGAGCAGATATTGTCGAGCCACAGCCTGATCGAGGGCACATCCGAACTGCCCGACATTCCCGCATTGGCGCGCTGGGGCGGCAATTATCCCGACCGATTGGCCGATCTGCCCCCCGAACGATGGGCCGAACTCGGTGACGAATATATCGCCCGGACCCGGATCCAGCGTAAAAGCGACAAGCCGTTCTTCATCGACAAGCTGCCCAACAACTGGGCGCATGTGACCTTCATCCACCTGATCCTGCCGAATGCAATTGTCATCGATGCGCGGCGGCATCCGCTCGGATGCTGCTTTTCGAACTTCAAACAGCATTATGCGCACGGGCAGACGTTCAGCTACAATCTGACGGACGTTGGGCGTTACTATGCCGATTATGTCCGCCTGATGGCACATATCGACAGGGTGCTGCCCAGCCGCGTGCATCGCGTCATTTATGAACGGATGGTCGATACTACCGAAGCCGAGGTCCGCTCGTTGCTGGAAGCGTGCGGCGTCCCGTTCGAAGACGCATGTCTGCGCTTCCACGAAACCGAACGCGCCGTTCGCACAGCATCATCAGAACAGGTCCGTCGCCCCATTTTTCGTGAAGGAACCGAGGGCTGGCAGGGATTTGAGCCTTGGCTTCAACCGCTCAAGACAGCGCTTGGCCCCGTGTTGACCACCTATCCCGACGCGCCTCCAAACCAGCAACAGTGACATAACTGCCACTATTGCGACGCAACATGACGCAACCGTTACATTGCCGTTGACGTCGTTTCGTTCGCGTTAGACGCTGTGCTCAATAACCGAAAAATAGGGGTCTCTATGACGGCGCGGCGTGCTTTCTCCTCGATCTTGCTGGCGACCACGATGTTGGCCGGCGCTCCCGCGAGCGCCCAGACTCCAGCACCCGCCGACACCGATGACGAAATCATCGTCACCGCGCAGAAGCGCGAAGAGAGCCTTCAGAATGTGCCGATCAGTATTCAGGCGATCGGAACCAAGAAGCTCGACCAGCTCAATGTCGCAAGTTTCAACGATTATGCGGCGTTGCTGCCCAGTGTCAGTTTCCAGGCCGGAACGCCCGGTGCGACACAGGTTTACATGCGCGGTATTGCCAGCGGCGGCGACGGCAACCACTCCGGCTCATTGCCCGCGGTCGGCATCTACCTCGACGAACAGCCTGTTACGACGATTGACGGTGCGCTGGATGTCCACATCTATGACATCGCCCGCATCGAGAGCCTCAGCGGCCCGCAGGGCACGCTTTACGGCGCATCCTCGGAAGCAGGCACGATCCGCATCATCACCAACAAGCCCTCGACTGCGGGATTCGAAGGACGTGTCGATGGCGAGGTCAATATCGTCAACAAGGGCGGCGTCGGCGGCAAGCTGGAAGGGATGGTCAACCTGCCCCTCAGCGAAAAGGCAGCGGTGCGCATCGTCGGCTGGTATCAGCATGAGGCTGGCTATATCGACAACGTGCCCGGGTCCCGGTCGTTTATCATCCCGACGGGCACGGTTCTGGCTCCAGGCTATACCGGCACCGTCACCAACGCCGGACAAGTGGGCAGCGACATCAATCGCGTGGACGTCGCGGGCGGCCGGGCCGCGCTGAAACTCGACTTCGACGAGAACTGGACCGCGACCGCGACGGTCATCGGGCAGGAGATGCGGACCAAGGGCCGGTTCAGCGTCGACAATCGCCTGGGCGACCTCCAGGTCCAGACTTTCTTTCCGGAAAGCAGCCGCGATCGGTTCATCCAGGGTGCGCTGACAATTCAGGGCAAGGTGGGCAACTGGGACCTGACCTATGCGGGTGCCTATCTCGACCGCAAGACGCACGCCGAATCCGACTACACCGATTATGCCGAAGCCTATGACGCACTGTATGCAAGCTCAGGGGGACTCGCGGGCTATCAGTCGTTCGTCAACAATGCCGGCCAGACGATCGATCCGCGCCAGCGCATTATCGGCGACGACCATTTCACCAAGATCAGCCAGGAACTGCGCGTCGCCTCACCTGTGGAAAATCGTTTTCGCGTTGTCGCAGGATTGTTCTTCCAGCGTCAGACACACCTTATCAAACAGGACTATCAGGTTGCCAATCTCGCGACCAGCCAATCGGTCCCGGGCTACCCGGGGACATTGTGGCTGACGCTGCAGGACCGCGTCGACCGCGACTATGCGATGTTCGGCGAAGCGAGCTTCGACATCCTGCCAACGTTGACCTTCACGGCTGGTGGCCGGGCCTATATCTATGACAACACGCTGGAGGGCTTCAACGGCTTCGGGTCGCCGAATCCGACCGGGGGCAGTTCTGGCGTCGGGCGGTGTTTCCGCGACGCAGGCGGCAATCTCGTCGCACCGACGGTTGCCGGCGGCCCATGTCCGAATATCGGCACCCAGTTGCTGACCGCGAGCGGGGCCAAGACGACGACGATCTTGCCGGCAAGCGCGACGGGACAAGGTTTCACCCACAAGCTGAACCTGACGTGGAAACCGAATTCCGACCTTCTGTTCTATGGCACTTGGTCGCGCGGGTTCCGTCCGGGCGGTATCAATCGCCGACCCGGACTTCCGCCCTATGGTGCCGATTTCCTCACGAATTACGAGGTGGGCTTCAAGACGACGTGGCTCGGCGGAAAGCTCCGGTTCAATGGTGCGGTTTACCAACAGGAATGGAAACAATTCCAGTTCTCGTTCCTGGGTCTTAACAGTCTCACCCAGATTCAAAACGGCCCCGATGCACGGATCAAGGGTGTGGAGGCCGACGTCAATTACACGCCGGTTACGGGGCTGAACCTGACGGTGACCGGTGCCTACACTGACGCCAAGACGATCACTGGGCTGTGCGTGGCGGCAAGTCCGCTGCCCGACTGCGGCGGACCCGCTAACACCCAGGCGCCGATCGGGACGCGCCTGCCGATTACACCGCAATTCAAGGTAAGCGGCAATGCGCGCTACACTTGGGAGATGGGGAGCCTGTCGCCGTTTATTCAGGGTCTTGTTAGCCATCAGAGCGGGGCATCGACCGACCTGCGCGTTATCGAAGCAGGTCAATTGGGGCCGCTTCCCGCCTTCACTTCGGGCAATATCAGCGCTGGTGCGATGATCGGATCAATCAGTGCGGAGCTGTATGTCGAGAACGTGACCGACGAACGCGGGCAACTGTCCCGCAGCGTGCGATGCAGCATTTGTTATCAGCGGAACTATTCAGCGCTCATAACACCGCGCACGATCGGGTTCAGACTCGGCGCGAAGTTCTGATCGTATGAGCGGGAGCGAAACACCTCCCGCTCTTCCGCAAGTTTACCGGCCCTTCGGTTTCTGGACCGCCACGGCGCTCGTCGTCGGCGGGATGATCGGATCGGGCATTTTTGTCATGCCCGCGCAACTGGCCCCCTATGGCTGGACTGGGACTGCGGCATGGGCCTTGGCGATTCCGGGCGCTCTGCTGTTGGCTTATGTTCTGGCACGGCTTTCGGCGGCGCGACCGGCAGCAACGGGCGCCGTTGCCATTGTCGGTGATGTGCTTGGCCCGTTACCTGGATTGCTGGTCGGCTGGAGTTACTGGGTCGGCATCTGCTCTGCCAATGCCATCATTGCGATGACTGCCGTTCGTTACAGTGCGACGTTCGTTCCCGCCCTGACGGCGACACCGCTCGCCACGGCACTCGGCGCCACGACATTGATCTGGGCGTTGACCGCCCTGAATCTCGGCGGCGCGAAGGGGGCGGGGCGCTTTCAAGTCCTGACGACGGTCCTCAAGCTCCTTCCCCTGATTGCCGTGGTTGTGATCCTCGCAGGGCTGGCCTCTACCGACGCCGCACGATTTACCGCACATCCGCACAAGGGGTTCGTGGCGACCGAATTTACGACAGCTTTGACCCTTGCGTTTTATCCGCTGGTCGGGTTCGAGGCCGCGTGCCTGGCGGCCGAGCGCGTCCACGATCCGGCTCGAAACGTGCTTCGGGCCACTCTTTTCGGCACGGCGCTGACCGGCCTTTTGTATATGATCATCTCCAACGGCGTGGTTTTTGCCTTACCCGAGGCGACGGTTGCGGCGGCGGACGCACCGATCGCGCTGTTCGTCGAGAATTTCTGGGGTCGCTTTGCGGGTGTTTCGGTCGCGGCCTTTGCGGCCATTGCGGCGATCGGGTGCCTCAACGGATGGGTATTGTTGCAGGGCGAAGTGCCGCTCGGAATGGCGCGCAGCGGCCTGATGCCGGTCGTTCTCGCACGGACCAGCGACCGGGATGTGCCGACCTTGGCTATTCTGATTTCCAGCGCATTTGCCAGTTTTCTTGTATTGTCGGGGGCGGTTCCCGGCATGACCGGCGTGCTGACCTTCATGCTGCAACTCACCACCGCTGCAACAGTCTGGCTCTACGTTGGTGCCTGTCTGACGGCGTTGGTCCTTGGCCTCGCGCGACCGGCCGCAGTTATTGGTCTCGCGTTTTCGGCGTGGGTGTTATGGGGATCGGGTGTGCAGGCCCTGCTGCTCAGCATCGTCCTGATGCTGACCGCCATTCCGCTCTACTGGTTGCGCCCGCAATCAGCCAAACAGTCGGCTTAACAGGCCCCGATCCTTCAGAATTTCATGCGCGGCATTGTGACCCGGCGCGCCGGTGACGCCACCGCCGGGGTGGGTGCCCGACCCGCACATATAGAGGCCCGTGATCGGCGAACGGTAATCGCCATGCCCCAGCATCGGGCGCGCAGAATAGAGCTGGTCGAGCGACATGTGGCCATGGAAAATGTCGCCGCCGATCAGTCCGAACTTTCGCTCGAGATCGAGCGGTGAATGGATCTGACGCGCGACGACCGATGATTTGAAGTTGGGCGCGTGTTGAGTGACGGTGTCGATGATGTGATCTGCGACTTCTTCGCGGACATCGTCCCACGAACGTGTTTTTCCGTCTTTGGCGGGTAGCTGCGGCGCGAACTGCTGGCAGAACAGGCTGGCAATGTGTTGGCCTGGCGGGGCGAGGCTGTCATCAACGGTCGTCGGCAATTTCATCTCGACGATGGGCGCCTTCGACCACCCCGTCGCACGAGCGTCGGTGTAAGCCTGGTCCATATAGTCGAGCGTCGGCGCGATGATAATGCCACAGGTGTGGTGCTCGGCGCGTTCCTTGCCGGGCAGCACGCTGAAATCAGGCAGTTCAGAGAGTGCGACGTTCATGCGAAACGTGCCGGAGCCGGTCTTCCACTGGTCGATGCGGCGTTTGAAGGCAGCAGGCTGGTCGCTGGCGGGAACGAGTTGCTGATAAAGCAGGGCAGGACCGACGTTGGCCGCGACGATTTTTGTCGCGATTTCCTCGCCGTTTTCCAGCCGGACGCCCGCAACCTGCTTCCCATCGACCAGAACCTGCGCGACCGGAGCCTCCAGGCTGATTTCGACACCAGCCTCTATGCAGGCCTCGGCCATATATTGCGTGATCGCGCCCATGCCTCCGACGCTGTGACCCCACATCCCCTTTTTGCCGTTGATCTCGCCGAAGACGTGGTGGAGCAGGACATAAGCCGAACCCGGCGTGTCGGGGCTGGCATAGTTGCCAACGACCGCGTCGAAACCGAACGCGGCCTTGACCGCGTCGCTCTCGTACCAGCCATCGAGAAAATCGCGGGCGGACTTCACGAACAGGTCGAGCACATCGCGCTGTGCCTCGATATCGAGCCCCGCAACGCTGCGCCCTTGCGACGCCGCGGCCAGCAGGGCGCGGATGCCGCCGCCAGCATTCGGAGGGGTCTTTAGCGAGATGCCGCGTAACACCTCGGCGACCCGTTCCAGCGCTTCCTCATAAGCCGGAAACCTGTCGGCGTCCTTCTGCGAAAAGCGGGCAAACTCCGCCTGGGTCCGCGTCATTCCGCCCCCAAGCTTCAAGTAATTGTTTTCCATCGGAAAAAAATTACTGATCGTCCGCTCGATGATCCGCCAGCCGCGCTCGTGCAGCTGCATGTCGGCGATAACCTTGGGGCGTAGCAGGCTGACCGTGTAGCTCGCGGTCGAATTGCGGAAACCGGGATGGAATTCTTCGGTGACACATGCGCCACCAATGATTCTCCGGCGTTCAAGAACACGGACTTTCAGTCCGGCACGTGCGAGATAAAAAGCGCAAACGAGGCCGTTGTGCCCGCCGCCCACAATAACGGCATCATATCTTTTCGTCATGCGTAGCTTTCGGGTGGGTGTGGTAGGTGCGTTTCGGGAATGATCTTGCGGATACGCGCGTTGAAGCTGCGCAGACAGACTTCGCTCGCTGCGAGTGGGCCTGCAGTGAAAAACCGTGACTGCATTCCTGCCTGGACACGCTCGATCAGCCAGGTGTCTTCGCGATTGACAACGCGGTTGATCCGCTCGTTTGCATAACGCACGAGCTTCATCTTGCGGCGCCCCTCGTCAGGCATAAAGGAATCGGGCAGGGCATAGGACATGACGCGCAATTCGGTGGTCGTCGGGCCAATCGGCACCCAGTGCATGAAGTCGATCTGATCGGCATAAATGTCGAACGCCATGTTCGGCCACAGCTTCCAGTAGAGCCATCGCCGCTGTGCGGCTTCCGGCAAGTGCGGGACGGGGGGCAGGTGCGCCTGGTAAAAACGCTCCCAAAAATCGTCCGACGGCGTGTCGGCCAGTACGCCCGACATCCGGTCGCACCAGCCGTGCGCTTCGATCTTGTAACTCTTGCCGAACAGCCGCGTCAGGCCGTTGTGGGCAACGGGGATGTGCAGGTTGTCGGAATAATTGTCCCCGACGTTCTTCCAGTTGACCCGCCGCTCACGTGCCCATGTCGTGCCGATCGGCCGCATTTCGGCGAACCGATAGGGCGCGATTTCGGCTTCCGCCGGGGCCATCATCTCGGCGACCGAAGGGCCGCCCTCGTCGGTAAGGCGGATGAAAACGAAGCCTTGCCAGATTTCGAGATCGATATTGACCAGGCCATTCTCCCGCATGTCGAGCGTCGGATAGTCGCCTTTCATCGGAACGCCCGTCAGGCGACCGTCGAGTGCATATGCCCAGGCGTGATAGGGGCACACCAGCCGCTGTACGCAGCCGTGCTCACCGTCAATCAGCCGCATGCCCCGATGGCGACAGACGTTCGAAAACGCGCGGATGTCGCCGTTCTGTGTACGTACGACAAGAACACTCTCGCCGAGCAGCCGGAAGGTGCGATACGCTCCTGCCCTGTCGAGGTCGGATATGTGGCAGACGATCTGCCATGCCGGACGGATGACCCGCTCCATTTCTCGCTGGAAATACGCCTCATCGTGATAAGCCCAGCCGGGAAGGCCGCTATCGTCGGGCCGATCGTTGTCGAACGATGTGATTAGGCGAACAAGGGATGGCATTGAAGAAGCGTAGCCTGGAAAACAGCCGCTACACAATCGTCACGCCAAGTAGCGCGCAGCAACGTATGCGTAACAAATAGTTAACGCATATCGACGAAAAGGCTAAATTCGGCGGTCAATTGAAGATCGACGACAAGGATTGGAACATTTTTGGCTTGTGTGCGCTGCAACAGCGTGGCAAACCAAGCCTGAGATTCGGTGTTTAAAAGGGAGTGTATCAATGAGCGTTTTGAAAATCGCGACTGCAGCCATGACGGCTCTGTCGCTTGTTGCTGTTCCGACCATCGCTGCGGCTGCTCCGGCAGCATCGAAGCTTTCGGTAGCTTCGGCACGCACGAGCGCACCAGCTGTCAAGGGTAAGAAGGCCGTTGGCGGTGGCGTGATCATCGCGGTTCTCGCTGCAGCAGCAGTGATTGCTGGCATCGTGATCGCAGCCGACAGCAACGGTTCGCCGACCAGCCGGTAATCGCTGCTCAAGATGAATTTGAAATGGCGAGAACCCTCGGGTTCTCGCCATTTTTATTTGTAAAATCGGGTTGGCGCGAAGTTTTGCGACCTGAGACAGGTCTCTGAACTCAAACTATCGGCGCCGAAATTACTAACTAGCGTGGACGCCGGGCTACCGGCTTGGACCGGTCCGTGTCGAACGATGGCACCACGCCCGCCTCAGGGTCGTAGTTTCGATCAATACGGGAGTTGAAGCGTGTCGGCACGCGATTTTGAATTCTGCTCGCAATGCGCGCTGTGGGCGCCAGCTCGTCAGCCTTCAGGCTCGGGATGATGCGCTGTCCAACCTCGCCGACGGATGTATCAGATATACGGCCTGCATTATTTACGGTCGGGCTTGGCCCATCTTTGGTTTTTGAGGGCGACGTCGTTTGAGCAGCCGCCAATTCCGCACTTAGGAAGATTGCGAAACCCAGTTGTATCCAGCGGCTCAAACGTGTGGACATCTGCATGTTGTCAATTCCCGGACTGTGCTGGCCGAAGCTGAACGCGGGTGATTTCTCCAGAGCTTCCCATAGCCCCGTTTGAAGGGCGCGCGATCATGGCTAACATTTGCATCCCACAGCCGACAGGTACGACAATACGGCCTGAAAAATTGCCGTTTGACTGTGTTGAATTCGGCACCTCAACTCGGCCAAGAGCGCGACCGTCATAGCAGGTCAGCTGCCAAAAGGGGCCCTCACCCTCACGTTGATCGATGTCTTTACTTTGACCTTTCAAAACGTAGTCGCCGGGAGGGAGAAACTGCAATTGCTGGATTAACGCTCCACCCAAGCTGGGGGGTGCGGAAAATTGAAATACTCCACCGCGATCGTGAGGTTCGATCATCGCGCTAATTCCAGGGTCCGCAACAGC
>JBDUBD010000086.1:0-11585 GCA_040004295.1 Sphingomonadales bacterium
ACGAAGTGCGTCATGCCGAACTTGCGGCCCCATTCCTCGCGGTCGGGATTGATGTCGACGCCGACAATCATGTTCGCACCCGCCATCCGGGCACCCTGCAACACGTTGAGGCCGATGCCGCCGAGGCCGAAGACGATGACGTTGTCGCCCGGCGCGACCTTGGCGGTGTTCACGACAGCGCCGACGCCGGTGGTGACGCCGCAGCCGACATAACACGCGCTGTTAAAAGGCGCGTCTTCACGGATCTTGGCAACCGCGATCTCGGGCAGGACGGTGAAGTTCGAAAAGGTCGAACAGCCCATATAGTGGAAGATCGACTGGCCCTTGTAGCTGAAGCGGCTAGTGCCGTCGGGCATCACGCCCTTGCCTTGCGTCGCGCGGATCGCGGTGCACAAATTGGTCTTGCCGCTGAGACATGATTTACACTGGCGGCATTCGGGGGTGTAGAGCGGGATGACGTGGTCACCCGGTGCCACGCTGGTCACACCGGCGCCGACTTCGCGGACGATGCCCGCACCTTCATGGCCGAGGATGCTGGGGAAGATGCCTTCGCTGTCCAGCCCGTCGAGCGTGTACGCGTCGGTATGGCAAATCCCCGTCGCCATGATCTCGACCAGAACCTCGCCAGCCTGTGGCCCCTCAAGATCGACTTCCACAATTTCCAGGGGCTGCTTTGCTTCAAAGGCTACCGCCGCGCGCGTCTTCATTGTCCAAGCTGCTCCTTGATTGACGGAACGGCGCATAGAACGCGGGGCACGCCCTGTCACCACGTCGAATTGCGGGGAAAACCACATACAGGCAAGGCCACGAACGCAGTCTGAATGACGATTTGAATGATCCGTGCGCGTGGCCCGCTATGTCGCGCTCTGATCCGTCGCGACGGGAGCGACGAGAGCCAGATCCAACGTAAACGTCGCACCATTCGGCAAGGCGGCATGGGCATCCAGTTTTACATGCATGGCCGAGGCAAAACTCTGCGCGATTGTAAGGCCGAGGCCGCTGCCACCCGTGCTATCGGTGCCGCTTCCCTGGGAAAATGCGGCAAAAAGCGCCTCGACGCCCCCGGACGGCAACCCTCCGCCGGAATCGCTAACCGAAAGCCTCACTGACTGTCCGGTTCGCTCGCCTGCAATGGTTACGGGGCCGCCGCCATGCGTTGCCGCGTTCGTCAGCAGGTTTAGCAGTACGTGGTGCAACAAACGCGGATCGGCTTGCACCAGCGGCAAATCCGGCGGCACACTGACGATGACTGCTTCATCGGGCAGCAGGTCACGAACATCGCGAAGGGCGGCGGCGACTGCGTCGGTAAGATCGGTGGGCTCGACGGCCGGTACGATGTTGCCGGTGTCAATCCTGACCATCTCGATTAGGTTCGCAAGGAACCGGCGTAATCGTGCAAGCTCTGCCTGTGCAGTGACAACACCGCTTTCGCCTGGATGCGTTTCCGCAATCGAGTCGATGGCTGCGCCGACAGCCGTGAGCGGGGTTCGCAAATCGTGCCCGATCGACGACAGGAGCGCCGACCGTAAACGGTCGCGTTCTTCAAGGGTGTGGACATCGCGCAGTTGGTGCTCGAGCTGCAGTCGTTCATGGGCGAGGGCAGCCTGGCCGATGAGCGTCGCCAGCAGTGTCGCCTGTTCCGCACGCACTGGCGGAGCACCGTCGGCTCGGGCAAGCGCAACAATCGCAAGCACACCGAGCGTCGTCTTGAGCGGGTGGAACTGCCAGTCGGCGGCATTGAGCGTTCCCGTGTCGCGCCCAGTGATCTCACCGTGTGACCAGGCCCAGTCGGCTGCGGCCTGATCGATAACGCCAATCGGGGCGACATCCGGCGCGCTTGCGGACAGGACCGTCAAGCGTCCATCCCGCTGGCAAAGGAGCAAAACCGTGCAGTCCAATGTGCGCGACAGCTCGGCACAGACGACCTCGGCAGTCGCTTGCCAGTCCGAACTGCGGGCCAGCGCCTGACCAAATGCCGCAACCCCGGCATTTTCCTGCGCGCTCCGAGCCCCGATCGACGCGCGTGTGCGCAATCGGTCGGCGAGGTTTGCCACAAAAACGGCGATTGTGAGCAAGACGACGACGGTCAGTACGCTTTGCGGATCGGCGATCGTGAACGTGTGAATGGGCGGCAGGAAAAAGAAATTATAGGCGAGTCCTGCCAGGACGCCGGCTGCAATCCCAGGCCCTCGTCCAAAGCGGGCCGAAGCGATTATGACGGGCAACAGGTAGATGAGATCTATTGCACCATCACCGATCAAGGGTTCGATCAGCATGGCGAAACCCGTCATGGCGGCAACGAGCACAGCCGCCCAGCCATAGCCGGAAGCCCGTTTCGGCCTGAGGCTCCAACGGCGCGCGGATGGCGCATGGTTCTCCGACGGTATCACGTGAACCGCGAGTCCCTCGCTCACCCGCAACATCGCCTCGACGACTGAGCCGTGGCGCAATTCGAACCACCAGCTGCGTACCGAACGGCCAACGACCAGCTGTGTGGCCCGCATTCCCGCAAGATGGGTGCGCAGTCCATCGAGCACCGATTCCGCAGGCACCGTCGCAATCGTTGCGCCGAGGCTCGCCGCAAGGCGCAGCGTTTCCGCCAGTTGTCGACGCTGTTCCTCGGTAAAGCCGGAGCTGCGCGGAGTTTCGATATAGACTGCCTGCCAGGGTGCACGCATCGCATCGGCAAGTCGCTTACCCGCGCGCACGACGGCCTCGCCCCCTGCCAGTTCGCTGACCGCGACAAGCACGCGTTCGCCACCCGCGAAGGTGCCGGTGACGCCATGCGCGTCGAGATGCTCGATCAGGCTGCGGTCGACGCTTTGCGCCGCGCGACGCAGCGCCATTTCACGCAGCGCCGACAAATTCTGCTTGGAGAAGAAATGGCCGAGCGCGCGGTTGGCCTCGGCAGGTACATAGACCTTGCCGTCCTTCAGCCGCTCGATCAGTTCGTCGGGCGGGACATCGACAACCTCGATCTCGGCATCCTCGAGGACGCGGTCCGGCACCGTTTCACGCACCCGGACACGGGTGAAGCTTGCGACAACATCGTTGAGGCTTTCGACGTGCTGGATGTTGAGCGTCGAGTAGACGTCGATACCGGCGGCCAGTAATTCCTCGACATCCTGCCAGCGTTTCGGGTGGCGGCTGCCATCGACATTGCTGTGGGCGAGCTCGTCGACAAGCGCCAGCGTCGGCGCGCGGGCGATGACGGCATCGAGGTCCATTTCCTCGAGACTATGGCCGCGATGCTCGATAGTGCGACGGGGGATGACCGGCAGCGGCGCGACAAGGGCTTGCGTGTCGCTGCGTCCGTGGGTTTCGACGATGCCGATCACGACATCGACTCCTGCGGCCAGCCGTTCCGCACCTTCCTGAAGCATTTCGAACGTCTTGCCGACGCCCGGAGCTGCGCCGAGGAATATCTTGAGCTTGCCGCGTGCCTCGCGTGCAGCGGCCTTGAGCAGCGCGTCAGGCGATGGGCGGCGGTCGTTCACGTGATGATGCCTAGGCGTTTGCGTGTGCGCCGAAAAGACGACGGTCGCGATCTTTACGAAATCCTTATGCGAATGCACCGAATTCGCCCTCGAACCTTTACGGCCATCACGCCTATTTGGCCTGCCGAAGCCGCATTCCGCGGCACTGAGGCGTATCGACCATGCCCGACATTTTGTGGCTCGCTGTGCTCGGCGGGCTGTTCCTGCTGACGTTGGCGTTCGTTCGCCTGTGCGACGTGGCCTGAGCGAATGACCCTGTCCCTCGCACTCGCTGGCGGCGTTGCGCTGCTGTTGCTCGTCTATCTCGTCGCCGTGCTCGTGCGGCCGGAGCGTTTCTAACATGACTGTTCAAGGCTGGGCGCTCATCGCGCTGTTCGTTGTCGTTCTTGGATTGCTCGCCAAACCGGTCGGAGCATGGCTGTTCGCACTTTACGAAGGGCGCCGGACACCGCTCCACATAGTCCTCGGGCCGGTTGAACGCGGCTTCTATCGCCTCGCAGGTGTCGATCCTGCGAAAGAACAGGGCTGGCGCGGATACGCGTTGCACATGCTGGCGTTCCAGCTCGCGACCGTACTGTTCACTTACGTCCTGCTCCGGGCGCAGGCGGTACTGCCGCTCAATGGGCGTGCGCTGCCGGGCGTAGGCGCGGATGGCGCGATGAACACCGCAATCGCCTTCGTCACCAACACCAACTGGCAATGGTATTCGGGCGAGGGCACGCTTTCGAACCTCAGCCAGATGCTGGCGCTCGCGCTTCACAACTTCCTGAGCGCCGCAACCGGCATCGCCGTCGCATTTGCGCTGTTCCGCGGCTTTGCCCGGCGCGAGGCCACGACGGTCGGCAATTTCTGGGCCGATATGACGCGGGTCACGCTTTACCTGCTGCTGCCGGTGTCCATCATCTACGCGCTCTACC
The DNA here is from genome assembly GCA_040004295.1 of Sphingomonadales bacterium. Lineage (GTDB taxonomy): Bacteria > Pseudomonadota > Alphaproteobacteria > Sphingomonadales > Sphingomonadaceae > Sphingomonas_O. Next base: position 4,415 of record JBDUBD010000086.1, read on the forward strand.
TGATGTGGGCTGGTGTGCCGCAGACGCTTGCGATGTCGGTCGATGCGACGACGCTGGAGGGCGTGAAACAGACAATCGCGCTGGGTCCGGTCGCAAGCCAGGAAGCGATCAAGATGCTCGGCACCAATGGTGGTGGCTTCTTCAACGCGAACAGCGCGCACCCGTTTGAAAACCCGAGTGCGATGACCAATCTCATCCAGATGCTGTCGATCTTCGTGATCGGCGTCGGGCTAACCTGGACGTTCGGCAAGGCGGTGGGCAACACGCGCCAGGGCTGGGCGATCCTCGCCGCCATGACCATCCTGTTCCTAGGCGGCGTAACGCTGGCCTATGGCATGGAAGCGCATGGCAACCCTGTACTACATCAGCTCGGGGTCGCCGGCGCCAACATGGAGGGAAAGGAAGTCCGCTTCGGCATCGCCGCAAGCGCGCTCTTCGCTGCGGTGACCACGGCGGCGTCATGCGGTGCGGTCAATGCCATGCATGACAGCTTCACCGCGCTGGGTGGCCTCGTTCCGCTCTTCAACATGCAATTGGGCGAGATCGTGATCGGTGGCGTCGGTGCCGGCATCTACGGCTTTCTGCTCTTCGCAATCCTTGCCGTGTTCGTTGCGGGCCTGATGGTCGGTCGCACGCCAGAATATGTCGGCAAGAAGATCGAGGCACGCGAAGTCAAACTCGCGGTTCTCGCGATTGCCATCCTGCCCTTGTGCATCCTAGGCTTCACCGCGCTCGCAAGCGTGTTGCCGGCGGGGCTTGCAGGGCCGCTCAACAAGGGGCCGCACGGCTTCACCGAGATTCTCTACGCCTTTTCCTCGGCGACCGCGAACAACGGCTCGGCTTTTGCCGGACTCACGGCTGGCACACCCTTTTACAACGGTCTGCTGGGCGTCGCGATGTGGCTCGGACGGTTTTTCATCATCGTGCCGGTGCTCGCTATCGCGGGCAGCCTTGCAGCGAAGAAACATACGCCCGCAACCGCAGGATCATTTCCCACCACGGGCGGGCTCTGGGTGGGCTTGCTCGTCGGAATCATCCTGATCCTCGGCGGCCTCACTTTCCTGCCGTCCCTCGCCCTTGGACCCGTCGCCGACCATCTCGCGGCGATCCACGGCCAGCTCTCCTAAAAGGTCCGACAAAGATGACCGAAGCCACTTCGATGTTCTCGGCGAAGCTCGTCGTGCCTGCGATCGGCGATGCCTTTCGCAAGCTCAGCCCTGCTCAGCTCGTAAAGAATCCTGTTCTCTTCGTCACCGCGACCGTTGCCGCACTGCTGACCGTGCTGCTGGTCATTGGCGGCGAGCCGCTCGCGATCGGGTTCCAGATCCAGCTCATCGTCTGGCTGTGGCTGACAGTGCTGTTCGGCACCTTTGCCGAAGCGCTGGCCGAGGGACGTGGACGGGCACAGGCAGCGTCACTGCGCGCCACAAAGTCTGAACTGCGCGCCAAACTGCTGACCGGAGTCGGCGAAACCTGGGAACTCGTGCCTGCCACGCAACTCCGCAAGGGAGAGAGCGTACTCGTTGAAACCGGCGACCTCATCCCGGCCGACGGCGACGTTGTTTCCGGTGTTGCCTCTGTCAACGAAGCGGCGATCACGGGCGAAAGCGCGCCGGTCATTCGCGAGGCAGGCGGTGATCGTTCCGCCGTCACAGCCGGAACACGCGTCATCTCCGATCGCATTACCGTCCGCGTAACGGCCGAGCCTGGCCAGGGATTTCTCGACCGCATGATTGCGCTGGTCGAGGGGGCCGAGCGGCAAAAGACACCGAACGAGATTGCGCTGACAATCCTGCTCGTCGGCCTTACGATCATCTTCCTGATCGCGGTCGGCACGATTCCCGCGTTCGCCAGCTATGCCGGGGGCGTCGTGCCGGTGGCGATCCTCGCAGCGTTGCTCATCACGCTTATCCCGACGACCATTGCCGCCTTGCTGTCCGCCATCGGCATCGCCGGAATGGATCGGCTGGTGCGCTTCAACGTCCTGGCGAAGTCGGGCCGCGCCGTCGAGGCGGCGGGCGACGTCGATGTCCTGCTGCTCGACAAGACCGGCACGATCACCATCGGCGACCGACAGGCCAGTGCGTTTCGCACGGTTACCGGGATCAGCGAGATGGACCTTGCCGAAGCGGCACTGCTCGCCAGCCTGTCCGACGAAACACCCGAGGGCCGCTCTATCGTCGTTCTGGCGCGCGAGAAACATGGTCTGAACCGGACCCTTCCTGCGGGCGCAGCGGCGATCCCATTTACCGCTCAAACGCGTCTGTCAGGGCTCAAGACCGACGACACGCTCGTCCAGAAGGGCGCCGTCGATTCCATCCTGCGCGCCTATCCCGACCTTGCCGGGACATCGGCAGCTGCGGAGCTGCGCCGGACGACCGACGAGATTGCACGTGCAGGCCAGACCCCGCTCGCCGTTGTTCGCGACGGGCGGCTGCTTGGTGCGGTTGCTCTCAAGGATGTCGTCAAGGCCGGGGTGCGTGAACGCTTCGGCGAGTTACGCCGCATGGGCATCCGCACTGTCATGATCACCGGCGACAATCCCCTGACCGCTGCCGCCATCGCAGCAGAAGCGGGCGTCGACGACTTCCTTGCCGAGGCAACGCCAGAGGACAAGCTTGCGCTGATTCGCAAGGAACAACAGGGCGGCAAGCTGGTGGCGATGTGTGGCGACGGCACCAACGACGCTCCGGCGCTTGCCCAGGCCGATGTCGGGGTCGCGATGAACACCGGTACGCAGGCCGCGCGCGAGGCGGGCAACATGGTCGATCTCGACAGCGATCCGACCAAGCTCATCGAGATCGTGGGACTCGGCAAACAGTTGCTGATGACGCGTGGCGCGCTCACCACCTTCTCGGTTGCCAACGATGTCGCCAAATATTTCGCGATCATTCCCGCGATGTTCGTCGTGCTTTATCCCGGCCTTGCTGTGCTCAACGTAATGGGACTGGCGAGCCCGCAAAGCGCCATCCTGTCGGCGATCATCTTCAACGCGCTGATCATCCCTTGTCTCGTGCCGCTGGCGCTCAAGGGGGTGACGTACAAACCGATGGCTGCCGGGCCGCTGCTGGCGCGCAACCTCACCGTTTACGGTCTCGGCGGTCTCATTGCGCCGTTCGTCGGCATCAAGCTGATCGATCTTGCCGTCAACACCCTTCATCTCGCCTGAGGATCATTCGATGCTTACCGATCTTAAATCGTCGCTACGTCCTGCGCTCGTCATGACGCTCCTGTTCGCCGCGCTACTGGGTCTTGCATATCCTCTGGCACTGACCGGCATCGGGCAGCTCACTCTCCCCGCGCAGGCCAACGGAAGTCTGGTCCGGGATGCACAAGGCAAGGTGATCGGCTCGTCGCTGATCGGTCAGAACTTCGCGACCCCCGGCTATTTCCATGGGCGCCCTTCGGCGGCGGGCAAGGGAAACGATGCGCTCGCCTCGTCGGGTTCCAACCTTGGGCCGGCTTCCAAAGTGCTCAGCGACCGCGTTCGCGCCGATGTGGCCACCCTCCGCACATCACCGGATTCCCTCGTTCCCGCCGATCTGGTGACAACTTCCGCCTCGGGTCTCGATCCCGATATTAGCCCCGAGGCGGCTCTTTATCAGGTAAAGCGGGTCGCCAGCGCGCGCCGGATGGATCCGGTCCAGCTGCGCACACTGGTCCAGGCACAGATCGAATGGCCATTGCTGGGCTTCCTCGGCGAGCCGCATGTCAACGTATTTGCCCTGAACCGCGCACTCGACCAGGCGGCGCCACGGTCGTAACACCGGATTTATGTCCGGTGCCGCCCGCGTCCTGGTTGTCGAGGACGACAATTCCATCCGCCGCCTTCTGCGCGGCGCACTCGATCGCGCGGGCTATGCCGTGCTGGAAGCGGCAAACGCGCGTGAGGCAATGGCCGCCATCGACATCGACAAGCCCGACGCCGTCTTGCTCGATCTGGGGCTTCCCGACCGCGACGGGATGGAGCTGATCCAGCTGGTGAAGGCACGCGGAGATGCCGTCATCCTCGTGGTCTCGGCACGGATCGACACCAGCGAGAAGGTCGCGGCACTCGATCTCGGTGCCGATGATTATCTGACGAAGCCGTTCGACACCGAGGAAGTCCTTGCTCGCATTCGAACCGCGCTTCGTCATCGCCGGATGGCGGGTTCGGAAAAGGAAGTCGTGACATCGGGATCGGTCACGATCGACCTTGCGCACCGACGTGTGACGCGGAGCGGCGAACCGGTTCACCTCACCCCCAAGGAATATGCCGTTCTTTCCGAACTAGCCCGCGCACCCGATCGCGTCGTCAGCCATGCCAGCCTGCTGCGCACCATCTGGGGACCGGCACAGCAGGATCATGTCGAATATCTGCGGATTGTCGTCCGCGCGTTACGACAGAAGCTCGAAACGAATCCCGCACGCCCCTCCCTGCTGCTGAATGAACCGGGGGTCGGCTATCGATTGTCGGTCGTTTAACGGTGGCCCTTTTCAGTAATTGGGACGATTCATCTTCATTGCAGGACGTGGGCGATTTAGCATGCCCTGCAACGCGGCAATCTGGTCATCATAGGCGGCGATCATGCAGCGACGGTTTGCATTACAGGCACCCCGCTGACGCTGAAAACCCAGCCGCTGCGCCCGCAGCGCCGCCTGTCCAGTAGTATCGGTATTTTGCATTGCCTGATTGAACAGCGCCGCAGCCTGATCGTCCCGATAGCTGATCTGCGGATCGTTGCAGATCATCCAAAGATCGGGAGCGGTCTGTCCGTTACAATTGATGCTGGCGGCATGGGCATTCCCGGCGAGAACGCCGAGAGCGAGTGGAAGTGCGAATTTAAGAAGCGACATGTTCATGGATGATCCCCGTTCGCGCGTAATTGAATCCTATTTGCAGGCTTTTGTGAATGCCGCGCTCGGCTCCGCGCTGCCCTTCAGCGAGATCGTGTAGACGTCCTGCGCGCCGATATTGATCTGCAATTCGGTCGCCGCTGCGGAACCGCTGGTCAGCAGATCGCTGTTCGGAACTTCCAACACCGGAACAACCACGCCCAGATTATCGTCCAAGACGCCGCGCGCAACGTACAGGCCGGACTTCCCGCCCGCCGTTACACCGATCAATTCGGCATCCCCGGCCTTGAATTCCGGCTTTGTCCTCGACAGATAAACCGTGGCGACGCCCGATTTGGGAACGCAGCGCGCCAGAAAATCGCGGTTGTCTGTTTGCGCGACGCCGTGCACCAGTGACACGAGATTTGTGCCCTCGACATACCAGACCTTGCGATCGTTCGAAACTTTCGTCGGTTGCGAAGCCGGAACCTTATTGGTGAACTTTACAGGGGATAGCACCGTGTAAGTGAATGTTCTGGCCCGATCGAGAGCCGGTGAAAGAGTGCAGACGAAACGGATATTGGACCATACCTTGGCACCCGACATCTGGCCGACCCCCTCTAGCCGTCCGGCGGACAACGCCAGCGGGGCGGTCGCGCCTGAAACCGTGGTCGTATCAATCAAGCCGGGAAAGAAACGAACGCCCTTGACTGGCGACAGCGCCTGGGCGCCCGCTTCACAAGCCCATACGGCGCGCTGAAGATCGTTGGCGCTTGCCGCAATCGTTTTCGACAAGATCGGAGCCGGCGCAGCACTCACTGCAAAAGGCGCCACCATAATACCCAGACCCAGTACGCATAATTTCATTGTCATGACTTAGTCCCCCGCTTCGTCATGATGGTAGGTGCCAATTGTTACCAAAACAAATCAGCGACCGTGCAGTGATGCCAGCGCGATACCGGCGAGGTTCTGGGTTCGCTTTATGTAACGTATCCGCACGCGACCGGATGGTCGCGGCAGCAGGCGGAACGCCTCTAAATGGCGACTGTATCTCGGCGGACAGCGGACCGATCCATTGGCCTGGGCGATGACTGCCGCCGCATCCCCCAGCAGCACCGGGTCGATCAGGTCACCTTCGTGGACAAGGCGCATCGCTTCGATCAGCCCCAGCCATTCCGCATCCATGCTCGTACCCGGACCAAGATCGCGCTTGATAAGGCTGCGGCCACCGATGACAACGGCCAGTTCCATGCCGAGCGGAGGGGGGCGGCTGCCACCGTCGAAGAATATCTTCAGGGCAGCACCTGGTCGGACCATAGCCCCTAGTCGCAGTTCCTAGTCGCCGCTGACGTTGGTTTGCACCGGCGTGTCGGGGCTCATCCAGCGATATGTGAAGCCCGCAACCGTTGCTCCGACGATGGGTGCAATCCAGAACAGCCAAAGCTGTTGAATCGCCCAGCCGCCAACGAATATCGCTGGTCCCAGGCTTCTCGCAGGGTTCACCGACGTGTTTGTCACCGGAATGCTGACGAGGTGGATGAGTGTCAGGCAAAGTCCGATGGCAATCGGTGCGAAGCCCTTGGGCGCGCTTCCATGCGTCGCGCCCATGATGACGATCAGGAAACCAAATGTGAGTACCGCTTCGCAGAGAAATGCGGACGTCAGATTATAGCCACCAGGCGAATGCTCGCCATAACCATTGCTCGCAAATCCGCCCGCCGTGCTGAAATCGGCATGGCCGCTGGCGATAAGATAAAGAATGCCTGCACCCGCAATCGCGCCAAGGCATTGGGCAACGATATAGCCCGGAATATCGACCGCGTTAAAACGACCGCCTGCCCACAGCCCGATCGTGACAGCAGGGTTAAGATGACATCCGCTCACATGGCCGATGGCATAGGCCATGGTCAGAACCGTCAGGCCAAAGGCCAGCGCAACCCCCGCAAAACCGATCCCCAATCCCGGAAAGGCCGCAGCCAATACGGCCGACCCACATCCCCCCAGAACAAGCCAGCCAGTTCCCAAAAACTCGGCGAACAGTTTCCTAAGCATGTGCCTCTCCATTCGGTCATGGGAACAGCAATTGTTCCGCCAGCGAGACGAGTTGCTAGCTGCTATCGTCGTTTGTTCCAAGTCAAACCAGCAGCGAAACCTGCAATGTGATGCCGGGCCAACCGCATGAGCCGACTATTCGACGCCAATTTGCCTTAGGACCGCCCGAGCCCGAACGTACGAAGCCCCGCGATCTTTCGATCCGGGGTTGTTGTACGAAATTGTCTTGAAAATATCGCCGGCGAGGCCTGGTTGCGGGAGCAGGATTTGAACCTGCGACCTTCAGGTTATGAGCCTGACGAGC
>JBDUBD010000087.1:0-11432 GCA_040004295.1 Sphingomonadales bacterium
AGCGCAGCGAAGCAATCCATCCTATCGACGAGAGAGCTGGATTGCTTCGCTGCGCTCGCAACGACGAGCGACACTAGCGTTTTACCAGTTCGTCGCGCCGAACTCGGCAACGCCCAGGAATTTCTCGGCATCAAGCGCGGCCATGCAGCCCATGCCGGCGGCGGTCACCGCCTGGCGATAGATTTTGTCGGTGACGTCACCCGCCGCGAACACGCCGGGGACCGACGTCCGCGTCGATCCCGTTTCGACCAGCAGGTAACCGCCCGGATCCATCGGCAACTTGCCTTTGAAAATCTCGGTCGCGGGCGAATGGCCGATCGCGACAAAGCCGCCGTCGGCTGCGACATGGCTGGCCTCGCCGGTCACCGTGTCGATCAGGTCGACACCGATCATACCCTCGGGGTCGCCCCCACCCACGAATTTGTCGACGCGCTTGTTCCACAGCACGGAGATCTTCGGATTGGCGAACAGCCGGTCCTGCAGGATCTTTTCCGCGCGAAAATGGTCGCGGCGGTGGATGATGGTTACGTCGGGCGAGTGGTTGGTCATGTAGAGGGCTTCCTCGACCGCAGTGTTGCCGCCGCCGATGACCACAACCTTCTTGCCGCGGTAGAAGAACCCGTCGCACGTCGCGCAGGCGCTGACGCCCTTGCCCTGCAGCTGCACTTCGCTGTCGAGGCCCAGCCAGCGGGCCTGTGCGCCGGTCGCAATCACCAGCGTGTCGCAAACGTATTTGGTGCCGCCGTCGCCGGTCAACGTGAACGGCCGCTGCGACAGGTCGACATCGACGATCGTGTCCCAGACCATCTTGGCACCGACATGTTCGGCCTGCTTCTGCATCTGCTCCATCAGCCAGGGGCCTTGGATGACATCGGCAAAACCGGGATAATTCTCGACATCGGTGGTAATGGTCAGTTGTCCGCCCGGCTGGATGCCCTGCACGACCAGCGGGGTCAGCCCCGCGCGCGCGGCATAGATGGCGGCGCTGAGACCCGCCGGCCCCGAACCCAAAATCAACATGCGAGTCGAATGGGTTGTGGTCATGTTCTGCCAATCTGTCTGAAGTGGTAGCGGAGGAGGGATTTGAACCCCCGACACGCGGATTATGATTCCGCTGCTCTAACCAACTGAGCTACTCCGCCCCAAAAGCGAGCGCGCGCTATACCAGCGAGTCGCAAGGGGTCAACAGGGTGCTTTGATCGCCCTGCCCCCGCCAAACCCCCAAGCTCCGATCGGCTCCCAAGGCCCACCACGATACCACCATGCGGCAAGTCCCGCGATCATGAGAGGGCGCGGCTTGAAGTCCGCAGAAAGCCGGGTGTGCAGGATTTTCGCCACGCCGGGATCGACCTTGTTCTGCACGGTAATGTGTAGATTAGCCCTGTTTCTATCCTGCGGCGTCAGCACTCCTTCTAACCGCTCAGCCAGTTCTTCACGAATGGTATCCAGCTCCGGACTATCGACTCGATAGGCCACCCCCCGCCCAAGCGACATGACCGAGGACAGCCGCGCCTGCGGTGCCTCTCCGCGGCAGTCATCACGCAACACATCGCAAAGCTCGCGCCTGACGCTCGGTGGCAGATGATGGAACAGGGTCAGATGCGCGCGGAGGTGATTACGTTCCGGCGGAAAATGCGCACGACGCAAAGCATCGGCCCAGGAGAAATCCGCCGGGCCGAGCAATGCAGTGACGATGATCGGTGCAGGCGCTGTGGCGCCCGCCCCGTTCACTTCTTGAGGCTGAGACCGCCGAAACGCTTGTTGAAGCGCGCGACCTGACCACCGGCGTCGAGCATCGTGCCCTTGCCGCCCGTCCACGCCGGATGTGCCAGCGGATCGATTTCCAGGGTCATCGTGTCGCCTTCCTTGCCCCAGGTGGAGCGGGTTTCGAACACGGTGCCGTCGGTCATCTGGACCTTGATCATGTGGTAGTCGGGGTGGCCAGTCTGTTTCACGTCAAGTCTTTCTGAATGATGGCTGGTTCCGACCAGCCTCGAAAGGAAGCGGCGCGCATAGCGGCGCTACGCCGCCGATGCAACTTTGCTATTTTGGTGCGTCAGCAATCATCGCGGTAAAGGACGCTTCGGCCGCGAGCTTGTCGCCGATCATGGCGCGACCGGTAAATTTGCAAACGGCAGCGCGTTTCTGGACGAATTCGACCTCGAGCCGAAGGAGTACACCCGGTTCGACCGGAACGCGAAATTTCGCGCCCTCGATGGCCATGAAATAAACGAGCTTTCCAGACCCCGCGAGGCCGAGCGATTCCACTGCGAGAATCCCCGCCGCCTGAGCAAGCGCCTCGACGATGAGCACACCCGGCATGATCGGTCGTCCGGGGAAATGCCCGGCAAAGAACGGTTCGTTGATCGTAACCGCCTTGATCGCGACGATGCGCTCGTCCTTGACCAGTTCCTCGACGCGATCGACGAGCAGCATCGGGAAGCGATGCGGCAAGGCCGCCATCACTCCCCTGATGTCCATCTGCATCGCGGTTTAGCGCGAAGGCGTCGTCGGACGCGGCGTCGCCGGTGCTGCCGGAGCCGCCGGTGCCGTCACCGAGACGCTCGGCAGCTGCTGGTTCAGCTGTGCCAGCACATCGTTCGTAGCATCGAGCGCAGGCTCATAGGCCAGGATCGACTGCGGATCGATTGCGACGTTGGCACCACGCGCCTTCATCGTCGAAACGATGATGGGATTCAATTTCGCGCTGACCTGCTGACCCACATAGGCGCGGTTGCGGTTGAATGTCTCTTCGCGCTGCTGCAGTTCGGCCTGCGCCGCCTGCTGGCGCTGCTGGAACGAAGTCGCGCGTGCACGTAGGGCCGCATCGGGCTCCTTGCCGGCAAGCGCGTTAACGGCTGCCTGAATCTGCTGACCTTCGGCCTGCAACGGTGTGGCAAGTTCTTTCTGCCGCGCCTGGATACCATCGGCCTGGGTCTTTAGCTGAGCTTGGGCTGCGACGCAGGCAGTGCATGTCGCGAACGCCTTTTGCGTATCGACGACGATCGCCTGTGTCGGCACGGCCTTGGTCTGTGCCATGGCAGGCGAGGTTGCGAGAGCGAGCGCCCCTAGGGCGGTAGCGGTAAGAAATTTAATCATCAGAATTGGGTTCCTACGTTGAATGTCAAAGTCTTGGTCTGATCGCCGTCTTCTTTCAGGAGGACGTGGGCGAGATCGATACGAAACGGCCCAAATGGCGAATTCCAGTTTACGCCGATACCGATAGAGACGCGTGGCTTGGCCGAATTTCCATAGAAAAACTCCTTGAAACCGCCACTTATCGCAGTGGTGTAAGGGTTCGAACCCGTCGCACATCCGGCTGCCGGACGAACCGAGTAGGTCGTCGTGGTAGTTAAGTCGGGATTTGTCACCGTGGTATAGCACTGCGCGGCACCGTTCACGTCGAGGACGTCGCGGATCAGCCGTGGATCGCTTGGTAAATAATCACCGAGCGCGGGCGTCGACACGCCGAAGACCGAACCAACGTCAAGGAAGATTGATGGCCGAAGACCGAGTTCGCGTGCGCCCGAGCCAAGCGGGATTTCGAGCTCCATACGTCCCAGATAATAAGCCCGCCCACCCAGCGCATCATCACTGAACTGCGACCGATCTGTGCTGAGTGACACGACACCGGTTGTTGCATCCGTAACATAAGGAACGCGCTGCACGCGCGGCCCGACACCGCGAATATCGAAACCACGGATTTGCGGCTCGCCGAGGAAAAAACGGTCGGTCAGGCGAACCTTGTCAATACCCGGCCCCGTCGATCCGCCCAGTGGCAAAATCGACCCGGCCTCGGCGCTGACTGAGAAAATAAACCCATTCAGAACCGGCCAATATTTTGCCGCGTTAATCGTTTGCTTGAGATACTTCACGTCACCACCGAGGCCGGCGATGTCTTGACTGAAGACAAAGCGCTCTCCACGGCTCGGACGAATGCGGTTATTCAGATTGTCATAGACGATGCTGTAGCCAGCCGATGATATGACCCGATCACCGATAGAATCGCAAAGATAGCGACCTGCGAGCAAAGGGTCGCACGACCCATTGAAGTAGTAAGTACCCGGGTCGAGCGTGACCTGATCCAGGCTCAGGCCATAACGCACCGCCATCGACCAATATTCGGTCAGCGGAAGACCGGCGCGAAGCTGGAAACCAGTCGTCAGCTGTTGATACGTCGTGTTGCGCTGATCGCCGACGTAATTAAACGAGTTGTAATCGCGCCGGAAGATGTCGCCACCCAGCGCAATGTTGCGGTCGAACAGATAAGGCTCTGTGAACCCCAGCTCGACCGACTTCGAATAAGTCGAATAATTGACCGACGCGCGAAGCTCCTGGCCCTTGCCGCGGAAGTTACGCTGGCGGATCGACGCGTTGACGATGAACTGCTCGAGGCTCGAAAAACCGGCCGAGAGCTGGAGTTCACCGGTCGATTTTTCCTCGACGTTCGCATCGAGAATGATGCGATCCGGTGCCGAGCCCTGCCGCTGGGCAACCTCAAACTTTTCCTGGAAAAATCCGAGCGACTTGATGCGGTCCTCGGAACGCTTGACCGAGAACACGTTGAACGCGTCGCCCTCCGCCAGACGGAACTCGCGACGGATGACCTTGTCTACCGTCAGCGTGTTTCCGTTGACGTTCACTGCCTCAACATACACCCGCGGCGTCTCGCCCACACGGAACGTGATGTTCATCTTGCGGTCTTCGGCGTTACGATTGAAGACAGGATCAACGTTCGCAAAGGCGTAACCGAACAAACCGGCCGTCTTGGTGATATTCTCCACCGTGTCCTCGACCAGCTTGGCATTATACCAGTCGCCGGTCTTCATCGGGATCTGCGTCTTGACCATATCCGGCTTGAAGTCGCGGATCTCGCTTTCAGCCAGTACGTCACCGAATTTGTAGCGTTTTCCCTCTTCCACCACATAGGTCAGGATGAAGTCGCGCTTGTCCGGCGTCAGTTCCGCAACGGCCGAAATGACGCGGAAATCCGCATAGCCATTCGTCAGATAGAACTGGCGCATCTTGCCCTGATCATAGGCAAGACGGTCGGCGTCATAGGTATCGCGTGACGAGAAGATGCGCGTGATCGACGATTCCTTCGTCGCCATCTCACCCTTCAGCTTGCCGTCCTTGAACACCTCGTTGCCGATAATGTTGATGCGGCGAACCTTCGACTTCGGTCCTTCGCTGATCTCATAGACGATATCGACGCGATTCTGGTCGAGCGTGACCATCTTGGGCTCGACGGTGGCCGCAAAACGACCCTGACGACGATAGAGCTCGACGATACGTCCTATGTCGGCGCGCACCTTTGACCGGGTAAAGATCTGGCGCGGCGCAAGCTTCAACTCCTTGGAAAGCTTGTCTTCCTTGATCCGCTTGTTGCCCTCGAACACGATGCGGTTGATGACCGGGTTTTCGCGGACGAGAATTGTCAGCTTTCCGCCATCGTCGCGGATCTGGGCATCGGCAAAGAGTTCGGTCGCGAACAGATCACGGATCGCCTCGTCGAGCGACTCACGTGTGTAAGCACCACCGGGACGCAGTTTCAAATAGGAGCGAACCGTTTCCGGCTCGATACGCTGCGACCCGACAACCTGGATCGACGTGATCGTTCCGCCGTCGGTGGCAGGGGCGGCCGGCGGTGTCGGCGCGGTCGTCAGATCGACGGGTGTCGCGGGCGCAGGACGTTGTGCCACGGCCATTGCGGGAACCCCGCCAAGCACCGTGCCGACCAGCAGGAGCGACAACGTGCGGCGACCATAGGAACCCATTCGATATGCTTTCACTGAAATCCCGCCACTTGTCGTTTACGACGCGCCGCCCTGCCCGATGCCCGCCCGTCAATCAACCCGCGAGACGTCCAAACAGGCCCAAGCCCACCAGGTCGTTGATTGTTACGAAGAGCATGAACGCAAGGAGGACGAACAAACCCGACCGGTATGCCCATTCCTGCGCCATGGGTCCGACGGGCCTTCGCTGAACTGCCTCCACCGCGTAGAATGCGAGATGTCCGCCATCGAGCGTGGGGATTGGCAGCAGGTTGATGAACCCCAGATTTATCGACACCATCGCCATGAAGAATAAGAAGCTAACGAAGCCAAGCGCCGCGACCTTTTCGGACGTAGCGGCCATCTTCACCGGTCCGCCGAGCTCGCGGACGGAGCGGTCGCCGACAATGATCTGCCCGAGCGCTCGCACCATGGTCTGCACCGACTGCACGGTAAAGCGTACCGAAGCAGCAGGCAGTTCTAGCGCAGAAAGGCGAACGCGTTCGATACGGGCGGGCGAAATGCCGATGCGACCCGTCATGATTTTCGCACCGGTCATGTCCTCGACTGATTCCAGGCGCGGCGTGACGATGATCTCTCGGCGCGCACCGCCGCGTTCAACGACGAAAACTGTGGCGCGATTGGCACGTACCTGCACGATCAGGCCGACATCCTCGAACCGCTGGATCGCTTCACCTTCGATCGACACGATCCGGTCGCCGACTTGCATCCCAGCTGCCTTTGCCGCCGAAGTGGGCGTAAATGCGCCGATCTGCGGCGCGATCCTTGGCTCTCCATAGAGTGCAAACAGACCGGCCAGCATGACGATCGCGAAGAGAAAATTCACGGCAGGCCCAGCCGCGACGACCAGAGCGCGCTGCCACAGTGTTTTCGACTGGAACGTCTTGTTGCGCTCAGATGCGGGGAGCTTGAGCCATTCCGGATCGGACTGCCCGGACGGGCTCATGTCTCCGGCAAAGCGGACATAGCCACCGAGCGGAATCCAGCTGACCTGCCACAGAGTTCCGCGCTTGTCGGTCCAACCGGCGATGCGCCTGCCAAAGCCGATCGAGAACACTTCGGCCTTGATACCGAACACCCGCCCGACCCAGTAATGACCAAGTTCATGGAGGACGACCAAGGGAAAGACCGCGAGCACGAAGAACACGATCATCCAGAACAGGCTGGGAAACTGGATCACGCGGCAACCTTCTCCATGATGCGCAGGGCGGCGCGGCGTGCTTCGCCGTCCACCGCAAGAACGCCTTCGACATCGGAAGGCGCATCCGGATCGTAGTGGTCGAGGACTGTGGCGACAATATGCGCGATGTCGAGGAAACCGATGCGTCCCACGAGAAACGCTTCCACGGCGATCTCGTTCGCGGCATTGAGTACGGCAGGTCGGGCACCACCCGCAGCAAGCGCAGTCATCGCAAGACCGAGCGCCGGAAAGCGATCGAGATCGGGTGCCTCAAAATCAAGACGACCGATAGCTGCCAGGTCGAGCGGCGTACACGGCGTTTCCATGCGGTCGGGCCAGGCAAGCGTCGATGCAATCGGTACGCGCATGTCGGGCGAGCCCAGCTGAGCGATCGTCGAGCCATCCACATAGTCCACCATCGAGTGTATAACCGATTGCGGATGAACGACGACTGCGAGCTCGTCTGGACGACAGTCGAACAAGTGCTTTGCCTCGATCAATTCGAGGCCCTTGTTCATCAGCGTTGCCGAATCGACCGAGATCTTGGCGCCCATCGACCAGTTGGGATGCTTGACGGCGACCGCTGGTGTCACGTCGCGCATGGCATCGCGCGTCCAAGTTCTGAAAGGCCCGCCGCTGGCCGTAAGCACGATGCGTCGAACGCGCTCACGCGGACTTCCGGCGAGGCATTGGAAGATCGCATTATGCTCGCTGTCGACCGGCAGCAGCTGCGCCTTCGACGCGCGCGCCTGTGCCATCATGACGTCACCCGCCGAGACCAGCGACTCCTTGTTGGCGAGGGCAACTGTCCGCCCACAGCGCAAGGCAGCGAGTGTCGCCGGCAGCCCCGCACAGCCGACGATGGACGCCATCGTCCAGTCTGCGCCGCGACAGGCCGCGTCGATCACGGCGTCCGCGCCGCTGGCGACTTCAGTGTCCGTATCGCTCAGCGCGTCTTTCAACTGCGCATAGAGGCTTGCATCACCGATCACCGCAAGTTCAGCGCCGGTTGCGCGTGCCGCGCGCGCCAACCCTTCGACGTCGCGATAGGCCGTCAGGGCGACAACCTTGTACTTCTCGGGCTGGCGCTGAATCAGGTCGAGGGTCGATGTCCCGACCGATCCCGTCGCGCCGAGAATGCTGACACTGCGCGCGATCACGTCGGGAACGCCACCTGCGCCAGAACCGGAAAGATCGCTGCGATCGGCAACAGGCCATCGACACGGTCGAACAGGCCGCCGTGGCCGGGAATCAGTGTGCCGGAATCCTTGACGCCCGCGCGTCGTTTCAGCCAGCTTTCGAAAAAGTCACCGGCCTGCGCAAGAATTGCGAGCACGGCACAAGCGAGAGCCGCCCAAAGGCAGATGTAGAGTCCCCAGTCCCAGGGATAGGAATCGACGCCCGCATTGATTTTCGCATCAAGCGAGACAACCGAAAACACGACGATGATCGTGGCGATGATCGCTCCCAGAAGTCCCGCCCATGTCTTACTCGGGCTGATGCGGGGCGCAATCTTGGGGCCGCCGATCGTGCGACCAAAGATATAGGCACCAACGTCGGTCGCCCATACCGCCATGAATAGAAGGAGTGCTGCAAAATAGGCCTGCTCACGCGCGAGCCACAGGCCCCAAATCGCCAGTCCAATGTAGACCAGGCCGAACGCAATCCACAAAATGCGGGAAACGAGCGAAGCCCACCCCTTCCAGATCAGCGATACATATTCTCGGGCGAGGATGACCGTTGCCCCGACCAAAAGCCCAGCAAACCACCATCCGCCCATCCACAAGATTCCGAGCAACGATACGGCGAGAACGACGCCGGACAGGATGCGCTTGGTCAGCTCGCTCACAGACCACCGAAACGACGGTTGCGCTGACCATAAGCGGCAAGTGCGTTCGCCAAATCCGCCTCAACGAAGTCGGGCCACAGCGTATCGACAAAGAGGAACTCGGCGTACGCGACCTGCCACAGCATGAAGTTCGACAGGCGATGTTCGCCCGACGTGCGGATCAGCAGATCGACCGGCGGCAGGTCGCCTGTGTCGAGAGCCGCTTCCACGGTTGCTGCGGTGATTTCAGCGGGATCTTTCCCGGCGAGCTTGCGCATCGCGCGCACAAGTTCGTCTTGCGCGCCGTAGTTCAGGCCGACAACCAGCGTCGAACCGGTATTCGCAGCCGTGCGCGCAACCGCGCCATCGATCTGCGCGACGAGGTCGGGCGCAAAGGCACGGTAATCGCCGATGACATGAAGCCGTACGTTCTCCGCAGCCATCTCATCCAGGTCAGATTTAATGAAGTGCCGCAGCAGTCCCATCAAATCGCTGACCTCCTCGGCCGGGCGCCGCCAGTTCTCCGACGAAAAGGCATATAACGTCAGGACTTCGATGCCGAGCTTGCGCGCCGCGCGTGTGATGCTCCGCACGGTTTCGATGCCCTTGCGGTGCCCCGCCACGCGCGGCAAGTGCCGGGCCTTCGCCCAGCGTCCGTTGCCGTCCATGATGATCGCGACATGGCGCGGCACACCGCCCCGCCCTGCAGCCACAGCCCCCGCGGCCAATCCCTTGTCGCCGAGCGCGGCGGCGTTCACTTGCCCAGGATTTCCTTTTCCTTGGCCCCTGCCGTCGAATCGATCTCGGCTATGGTCGCGTCGGTCATCTTCTGGACTTCGGTTTCCGACCGCTTGCGATCGTCTTCGCCGATTTCGCTCTTCTTCTCGTCGATTTTCAGCGCATCCATGCCGTCCCGGCGCACGTTACGAACGGCGATACGTGCCTTTTCGGCATATTGGCCGGCCAGTTTCGCCAGTTCCTTGCGACGCTCCTCGGTAAGGTCAGGTATCGGCAACCTGATGCTCTGGCCATCGACGATCGGGTTAAGGCCGAGCCCCGCAGACCGGATCGCTTTGTCGACCGGACCGACATTCGATTTGTCCCAAACCTGTACCGACAACATACGGGGTTCCGGGGCAGAGACCGTCGCAATCTGGTTCAACGGCATGTTCGCACCATAAACCTCAACCACGACGGGATCGAGCAGGTTCACGGAGGCACGCCCGGTACGCAGCCCCGCCAGATCGCCCTTCAGCGATTCAACGGCACCGTGCATCCGGCGTTCAAGGTCGGATTTGTCATAAGCAGCCATGTTCAGTCCTCTCGCGTGACGACCGTCGCAACGCCATTTCCTTCGAGCACACGGGCTAGATTGCCCTGCTCGCGGATGTTGAACACGACGATCGGAATATTGTTGTCGCGGCACAATGCCACGGCGGATGCGTCCATCACTTTCAGGTTGTCTGCGAGGACACGGTCGTAAGACACGGTATCATATCGTTTTGCAGACGCGACCTTCTTAGGGTCGGCATCGTAGACCCCATCGACCGAAGTGCCCTTGAACAGGGCATCGCACTTCATCTCGGCGGCACGAAGCGCCGCTCCCGTATCGGTCGTGAAGAACGGGCTTCCGACGCCAGCAGCGAAGATTACGATCCGCCCCTTTTCAAGATGCCGTTCGGCACGTCGGCGGATATAGGGTTCGCAGACGCTGGCCATGGGTATCGCCGACTGGACCCGCGTATCGACGCCGATCGCTTCCAGCGCGTTCTGCACCGCGAGCGCGTTCATGACCGTCGCAAGCATGCCCATGTAATCGGCAGTCGCGCGTTCGAAGCCCTTGGCCGCCGCAGCCAGTCCTCGGAAGATATTGCCCCCGCCGACGACGACGCAAAGCTCGAACCCCATGGATTGCGCGTTGGCGATCTCGTCCGCAACGCGCGCGGTGACTTCGGGGTCGATGCTGAGCCCGCCCGGCCCCATCAACACCTCTCCCGACAGTTTCAGGAGGATGCGTTTGTAAACAAGGCGAGTCATGTAATTACTGGCGCTTTCTGGATGAGCGGCGCGAGTGATAGGCGGGCCGACCGGCGATGTGAAGCCTTGGTCGTCACACATCGAATGCGCCACCCCCACGTCTGCGGGGATGGCGCCAGTTGATGCTTCGAGATGCTTAGGCGTTCTGCGGAACGCCCGATGCCGCGGCAACTTCTGCCGCAAAGTCGCTCTCGGCCTTTTCGATACCTTCGCCTAGCTGAAAACGGGCATAGCCGGTCAGCGCGATGCTGCCGCCAGCGGCCTTTGCAGCTTGCGCCACAACGTCGGCGATCTTGGTCTTGTTATCCATGACAAAGACCTGGCTGAGCAGCGCGTTTTCCTTGCGGAACTTTGCGATCGCACCTTGCACCATCTTTTCGACGATGTCGGCAGGCTTACCGCTTTCCGATGCCTTTTCCATCGCGATAGCGCGCTCGCGCGACACCAGTGCTTCGTCGAGACCTTCTTCATGCAGCGCCTGCGGGCTGGCGGCAGCAATATGCATCGCGAGCTGCTTGCCCAGATCCTGGATTGCGGCGATGTCGGCATTGCCTTCGAGTGCGACGAGGACGCCGATCTTGCCCATGCCGGG
>JBDUBD010000088.1:0-11431 GCA_040004295.1 Sphingomonadales bacterium
GTGCAGCTGGTTCTCGTCGCGCATCGGCGCGGTGCAGCCCTCGAGGTAGCTGACGTAGCTGCCCTTGTCGGCCACAATGAGTGTGCGTTCGAACTGGCCCGTATTCTCGGCATTGATGCGGAAATAGGTCGACAGCTCCATCGGGCAGCGCACCCCTTCCGGAATGTAGACGAACGTCCCGTCGCTGAAGACCGCGCAATTCAACGTGGCGAAGTAATTGTCGTGCATCGGCACGATCTTGCCGAGCCACTTTTTCACGAGGTCGGGATATTCGCGGATCGCCTCGCTGATCGAGCGAAAGATCACGCCCGCGCGTTCGAGTTCGGCGCGGAAAGTCGTCGCGACGCTGACGCTGTCGAACACCGCATCGACCGCGACCTTGCGGCTGCCCTCGACGCCGGCGAGCATCTTCTGCTCCTCGATCGGAATGCCGAGCTTTTCATAGACGCGCAGGATTTCGGGATCGACCTCGTCCAAGCTGCCGAGCTTCGGCTTCGCCTTGGGCGCTGCATAGTAGTACGCGTCCTGATAATCGATCGGCGGGACGTTGAGCTTGGCCCAGTCGGGCGGCGTCATCGTCAGCCACATCCGGAACGCCTTCAGCCGCCAGTCGAGCATCCACTGCGGCTCGTTCTTCTTGGCACTGATGAAACGGACGGTGTCTTCGGTCAGCCCCTTGGGCGCGAAGTCGGTTTCGATGTCGGACGACCAGCCGTGTTCGTAATCGGCGACGGAGTCGGCAGCGGCGATCGCTTCGGCGTTCTTGGTGGCCATTATCGCGCCTCCGCCAGTTGCGTCAGCGGAACCGCCGCCAGCGCGCCGCGAACCGCACCATTGATCGCGCCCCAGTGGGGCTTGGTCTGGCACGACCCCTCAAGCCCGCAGTCGTGCCGCCCGCTCTCGACGCATGCAGTCATCGCAATGGGGCCTTCAATCGCTTCGATGATGTCGGCAAGGTTGATAGCGCCGGCCGGGCGGGTCAGCTTGAACCCTCCACCGGTGCCGCGCAGCGACGACATCAGCCCTGCAGCCGCCAGCTTCTGCATCAGCTTTTGCGCAGTCGGCAGCGGAACGCCGGTTTCGTCGGCCAGCAAGGTCGCCGAAAGACGCGCGCCACAGCCGTGACGGGCGGCGGCGCTCATCATGACGACGGCATAATCGGCGAGGCTGGACAGGCGCATATACTCAATCAGATCAATTCAGTCTGATTTCAAATGGGCCGGTACGCCCGATTCGTCAAGTCAGCGGGGTATGCGGACCCTCAAATCTGGGTCACGCGCGACGACAACTCGTGCAACTCGGCGCGCTTCAGCGTCAGCGTCGCAAGCGTGGGCAGGTCGCTCGCAATCGTTTTCGGCGTCACCCCGGTGAATGCCTTGATCTCGCGAATGAAATGCGACTGGTCGTAAAAGCCCTCGTTCAAAAAGGTGCTGGCCTCCGCATCGCCGCGCGCCATCGCCACCATGGCTTTCAGGGCGCGGTATTTGCGCGCAAGCAGCTTTGGCGGCGATCCGTAATAGGCGTTGCATCGCCGTTCGACCTGCCGCCGCGACAGCCCGGCGGCGGCAGCCAGCGCGTCCAGATCGGGCGTGGGCGACGATTCGAGCCAATGGTCCACAATGCGCGTGAAATCGAACGCCGCCGTACTGTTGCGGGCCATCAATCCGCGTGCTGCGGCGGAAACGATCTCTACTTTTTCCTCGATGGTCGATGCCGTGCGGATCGCGGCCATCACACAGTTGATCGCATCGCCGAACAATTCCGTCGCGTCGACCACGCGATTGACGAGCAACGACGCATCGAAATCGAGCATCGCGGCCCATCCCACAGGAAAAATTCCCACGCCGAATCCGTGCACGGGTCCGTTCAACCGCGCATGCATCGGTCCCGTCGTGGGTCCGACGATCTGGATTGACGGTGTGCGCTGCACGTGGCCATCGGCGAAGCCGTAGGTTCCTCCGCCGCTCAGGATAAAGCGAAGCTGAGCACGATCCGCCTTGTCGGTGTCCTCAAAAACAGGAACGTCGGCGCGAAATTCGTAAAAAACGGAGAAATGCTCACGCAGATCCGCCGGCGGCGGCGCGTAATCGAGCGTTATCGCTCCCGAAAAGGCTTGATTATCAGCCATCTGTGCGCCCGAGTCGTTATATGTCGAGAATAGTCGCTACCGTTCCAAAAGAAAGCGGTTCGGAACGTTGCCGTTCCGAACCGCCAGGAAAAGGTTTCCCAAGGCCTAAGCCGGGAGCCCTTCGGGTCGCAGGAAAGCCAATACGCAGGTGCAACATGAGTCGTATTGGATGGAATCGACATACACGCGCGAATTAATCGCAAATGAATGTCCTTTTTTGACGCAGGCAGCGTGGGCGCATAGCGGAACAGCATGACATTGTTCGATATCGCGCGCCCGCTGCTGTTCAGGATCGACGCCGAGCGCGCGCACCGCATGACGGTTGCGGCCCTGCGATATGCTCCGCCGCGTACGCCGACCTATGATCCTACGCTGGCCATTCGCGTTGCAGGTGTAGATTTCCCCTCACCCATCGGCCTTGCCGCCGGGTTCGACAAAAATGCCGAGGTACCCGATGCGGTGCTGGGGTTGGGTTTCGGTTTTGCCGAAGTGGGCTCGCTGACGCCCTTGCCGCAGGACGGAAACCCGAAGCCGCGGGTCTTTCGCCTTGCCGAGGACGAAGGCGTCATCAACCGCATGGGTTTCAACAATGACGGGCTCGGGGCGGCGCATGCCCGTCTGGCCCGGCGGCGGCGCAAGGGCATTGTCGGTGTCAACGTCGGGGCGAACAAGGACGCGGCCGACCGGGTGGCAGATTACGTCACCGGCATCCGCGGGATGGCCGATGTGGCCGACTATCTGACGGTCAATATCTCGTCGCCCAACACGCCGGGATTGCGCGGGCTGCAGGACGCGGGCGCACTGCTCGAGGTGCTCGACCGGCTGGGCGCGGCGCGGCGCGCGGGCGATCCGCCCTTGTTCCTGAAGCTCGCGCCCGACCTCGACAACAAGGAGATCGATGCCGTCGCTCGGGTCGTGGTCGGTCGCGTCGATGCATTGATCATCGGCAACACGACCCTGCTGCGGCCCGACCTCCGGTCGCAGCATGCGAGCGAGTCCGGCGGGCTTTCAGGCGTGCCACTGCGCCATCACGCGCATGACCGGCTTTGCGCATTCCGGCGGGCGACGGGTGGCGAAATCCCCCTGATCGCGGCGGGGGGCATCGACAGCGCGGACGAGGCCTATCACCGCATTCGTGCGGGCGCGTCGCTCGTCCAACTTTATTCGGCGCTGGTGTATCACGGGCCGGGTCTCGCACGAACGATCGCGAAGGGACTGACGGAACACTTGCGGTGTGACGGTTTTGCGTGCGTCGCCGATGCTGTGGGTGTCGACCTCTAGCGCCCCGGAGCTGGCTCAACCACGAACTTGCCCTCACGGCGTGGATCAAACCCGCCGTCAACGCGCCCGTCGCGCACGATCACGCCATGAACGCCCGAGTCCTCGCCCTGTCCCGCCTTGAGATCGACTCCGCGCGCCCGCAGGCCTTCGAGTACGGCAGGCGGCATCCGATCGACCTCGCCCTGAAAATTAGGCCCGCGCGCTACGAGGTTGGGAAGCGCGATTGCCTGCTGCATCGGTAGCCCCCAATCGATCGCCGCAACCAGCGACTTTGCGACATAGGCGAGAATCGCATTGCCCCCCGCCGATCCGATCGCGCCGGCAAAATGCCGCTGCGCGTCGAGCAGCACCAACGGCGTCATCGAGGAACGCGGGCGCTTTCCGCCGGCGACGGCGTTGGCAACGGGGAGACCTCGATCGTCGCGCGGGTTGAACGCGAAGTCGGTGAGCTGGTTGTTGAGGAAAAAGCCATCGACCATGCGGCCCGTGCCAAAGATCGATTCGACCGTAGTGGTCATCGACACGACATTGCCGTCGGCATCGCCAATCACGATGTGCGACGTGCCCATCGGTTCGACCGTCGTGTCGCGCGCGGCCAGCGTTGCACCGACAGGGCTTCCCGCAGCGGGCGGCGGCGTGGCAGCACCCGCCCCGATCAGTTTCGCACGCGCCTCGATATAGGCCGGATCGAGCAGGCCCTTCACCGGTACGTTCACGAACGCCGGATCCGCGATATAGCGATCACGATCCGCGTACATCAGTCGGCTCGCCTCGGCGAACAGGAACCAGGCCTGTGGATCTTCGACATTTCGGGACGCGATGTCCGTATGCGCAAGGATCCCGAGCAATTCCAGCGTGCCCACGCCGCTGGCGGGGGGCGGTGGTCCGCAGACCAGATAGACGCGGTAGGAGCCGCACAGTGCCTCGCGCTTGATCGGGCGATAGGCGGCGAGATCGGCGAGTGTCATCGTGCCCGGCAGTGGATCGGCATGGGTCCGATCGACGATCCGTTGCGCGGTCTCGCCCGCGTAAAGCGCCGCCGGCCCTTCTGCTGCGAACCGCTTCAGAAAAGCAGCATAAGCCGGATTGCGCAAACGATCACCAGGCTGGAGCCAGTTTCCGTCAGGCTTCATAAAATAGGCGCGCACGTCCGGCATGCTCAGCTCGGCAAATCCATATTTGAAAAAGCGGGCAAGGCGCGGCGAGACGACGAAACCATCTCGTGCCGTCCGCTCGGCATCGCCGAACAGGGTGCGCCATGGCAGCTTGCCGTGCTCGTCATGGACCATAGCCAGCATCTTGATGGCACCGGGAACGCCTGTTGCCCTGCCGCTGACGACGGCCTGATTGAAGGGCAGCGGCTTGCCATCGCCATTCATGAACATGTCGGGCGTCGCGGCGGCGGGCGCTACTTCGCGCCCGTCGTAAACGGTGACTGCGCTCGCCTTGTTGTCATACCAGGTCAGGAAAGCGCCGCCGCCGATCCCCGAGCTCTGTGGCTCCACCAGCGACAGCATCGCCTGAACCGCGAGCGCCGCATCAACCGCACTGCCGCCGCGCCGCAATATGGCCATTCCCGCGTCGGTCGCGAGCGGATTGGCTGTAACGACGAAGATCGACGAACGCGCTTTCGGCACGACCGGTTCGCGCACGGCCCCTGGCGTAGTCGCGCAGCTCGCGAGTGCTGCGAGGCACAGCATTGTCCAGAACCGGCAAACCTGTTTCATCTGCTTCCTTCGGAAAAGCGATTGGTGCAGTGCAATAGCAAAGAACGCGCGCTCGTCTATGCGGAGGGTCCAAAGACTACTCATGCGCGTTGCATGCCTCTAAAGTACTCAAACAAGCGTAAGGGCGCTAGGGAGAGAAGATGCGCAGTTTCGAACACTTCCCCAATCTGGTCGCGATGTTCTTCACGCGGGCCCGTGAAAACGGGGACAAGCCATTCCTGTGGTCCAAGCGTGAGGGGCTGTGGCAGGCGCTGAGCTGGGCGGAAACGGCCCGGCAGGTTGCGTCGCTCGCGACCGCGTTGAAAACGCTGGGCCTGGGGACGGGCGACCGTGTCGCATTGGTCAGCGAGAACCGCCCGGAATGGTGCATTGCCGACCTTGCGATCATGGCGGCGGGCTGCGTGACGGTGCCGACCTATGTCACCAATACCGAGCGTGACCATGCGCACATCCTGGGCGATTCCGGCGCAAGGGCGGTCATCGTATCAACAGCGAAACTGGCGCGCGCACTGACGCCCGCCGTCCTGCGGTCGGTGCATTGCAAAACGGTCATCGGGATCGAGGACATCCGTATCGGCCAGTCGGGCGATGTCGCACTGCATGACTGGAAGAAGTTGCTTGCCGAGAACCCCGGCGATGTCGCGGCGGTGACCGCAAACGCGGACTTCACGCGCAAAGACCTGGCCTGCCTCATCTACACCAGCGGCACCGGCGGTGCGCCACGCGGCGTTCGTCAGCATCACGGTGCCATCCTGCACAATGTAGGCGGCTGCATCGACATCATCGCCAACGACTATGGCTGGGATGATGAGGTTTTCCTGTCGTTCCTGCCGCTCAGTCATGCGTACGAACATTCGGGCGGGCAGTTCCTGCCGATCGCACTGGGTGGGCAGATCTATTATTCGGAAGGTCTCGAAAAGCTTGCCTCAAATATCGAAGAGGTTCGCCCGACCCTGATGGTCGTGGTGCCACGCCTGTTCGAAGTGCTGCGCGCGCGGATCGTCAAGGGGATAGAGAAGCAGGGCGGGTTGGCACCCAAGCTCTTGCGCCGCGCGATTTCGCTGGGCGCCAAGGATTTGGGCGGCGGCGTTCCTTTCTGGGATCGACCGGTCGATCTGTTCATCAAGAAAACCTTGCGGCCCAAGGTGCAGGCCAGGTTCGGTGGCCGCATCAAGGCGCTGGTATCGGGCGGTGCGCCGCTCAACCCCGATATCGGTGTGTTCTTCCACGCGCTGGGGCTCAACCTGTTGCAGGGCTATGGGCAGACCGAAGCCGGGCCGGTGATCAGCTGCAACCGCGCAAAGGTTGGCATCAAGATGGACACCGTCGGTCCGCCGATGAAGGACACTGAGGTGCGGATTGCCGAGGATGGCGAAATTCTGGTGCGCGGCGAGCTGGTCATGCACGGTTATTGGAACAATCCCGCCGAAACCGCGCGCGTCCTTCAGGATGGGTGGCTGCACACGGGAGATGTCGGCCACCTCGACGGCTGCGGCCGCATTGTCATCACCGATCGCAAGAAAGATCTCATAGTCAACGACAAGGGCGACAACGTCAGCCCCCAAAAGATCGAAGGGATGCTGACATTGCAGCCCGAGATCCTGCAGGCGATGGTTGTCGGCGACAAAAGGCCGCACCTCGTCGGCCTGATCGTGCCCGATCCCGAATGGCTGATGGAATGGTGCGTGGCCCAGGGAACGCGCCCAGATTGTAGCCAGCTGTGCGGCGACCCCGCCGTGCAGCGCGCGGTGCAGGTGGCAGTCGACCGGGTCAATGCCGACTTGTCAGTCATCGAAAAGGTCCGCCGCGTCACGCTGACGCCGGATGCATTCACCGTCGATAACGAAATGCTGACGCCATCAATGAAGATCCGGCGGCACAAGATCCGCGAGATCTATGGCGAACGGCTCGACGCGCTCTACAAGGCTTGAGAAATGCCCATTGTTCGCGCGAACAATATCGACCTGTTCTATAAGGACAGAGGCGCGCCCGACGCTCCGGTGATCCTGTTGATCATGGGGCTTGGAACTCAGCTGACCGCATGGCCCAAAACCTTCGTGAAAGCGCTTAAGAAGGCGGGGTTTCGCGTCATTCGCTATGACAATCGCGATATCGGAAAATCGACGCACCTCCACGATGCGCCATCGCCCAATCTTCTCTGGGCGATGGCAGCGAAGCGGTTCGGCCTTTCCGTACCGCTGGGCTATTCGCTGGACGATATGGCGGACGACGCGGTCGCCCTGATGGACGAACTGGGAATCCCGGCGGCGCATGTTGTGGGCGCATCTATGGGCGGCATGATCGCGCAGATCATGGCCGCCAAGGCGCCCGAACGCGTCCTCAGCTTGACCTCCATCATGTCGTCGAGCGGCGCACCCGGATTACCGGGACCGGCGCTCCAGGTTCGCAAGGCCTTGCTCGCACCACGCTCGGCACGCCCGCCGCGCGCTACGGCCACGGCGCGCAGAGCCCGCACACTCGAACTCGTGTCGTTTCCGGATGCTGCACGGAAGCCGGATGCGTTTCGGTCGATGGCCGAGCGCGATTTCGATCGCGCCTATAATCCCATGGGCACGCGGCGTCAGCTTCTGGCGATTATCGCAGATGGATCGAGAGCGGATCGCCTTGCCCGGGTCCAGGCGCCGACTCTGGTCGTGCACGGTGCCGCCGACCCGCTTATCCCGCTGGCGTGCAGCGAAGATATCGTTCGCCGTATCCCCGGCGCACGGCTCGAGGTCATCGACGAGATGGCACATGACCTGCCGCCATCGCAGATGCCGCGCCTTGCCGAGTTGATCGTCGGTCATGCCCGGTCGGCAGAAGAACTGCGGCGGGCGGCATGAGGATAGTGCCCTGACGGTGCGGCAACTCTGGTGGAGCTGAGCGGGATCGAACCGCTGACCTCGTCATTGCGAACGACGCGCTCTCCCAACTGAGCTACAGCCCCGCACCAGAAGTCGGGTGCATTAGCGACCGTTTTTGCTGCTTGCAACGCAGCCGGTTACTTCGCCGTCACGCGCCACACGCGGTTGCCCACATCGTCTGCCACCAGCAGGTCGCCCTTGCTCCGCTTAATCACACCGACGGGGCGCCCTTGCGCATTGCCGTTCTTGTCGAGGAAGCCGATCAGCACGTCGCGCATGCCGCCATTGGGAAAACCGCGATCGCCGAAGGGGATGAAAGTTACCTTGTATCCGGACGGCGGCTGGCGGTTCCAGCTACCGTGCTGGCCGACGAACGCACCGTTCTGAAACGTGCCGAGCGACCCGAACGCTAGACCCAGCGACGCGGTGTGCGGCCCCAGCGCATAATCGGGCCGTTTGGTATATTGTAGCAGGTCGGGCCGCGCCTCCACGCGCTTGTCCTCATACCCGCCCCAATAGCTGTACGGCCAGCCATAGAAGGCGCCGAAATCGACGCGGGTCATGTAATCGGGCGCAAGGTCGCCGCCCAGCATGTCGCGTTCGTTGACGACGGTCCACAGCGCTTTCGTCTTGGGCTCCCATGCCATGCCGACGGGGTTGCGCAGGCCGGTCGCGAAGATGCGGACTTTCTTGGTGCGCAGGTTCAGCTCGAGGATGTTGGCACGGTAATCCTCGGCCTCCATACCATTGTCGCCAATGTTCGATGACGAACCGACCGAGATGTAAAGCAGCTGATTGTCGGGCGAGGCGACGATGTTCTTTGCCCAGTGATTGCCGCCGCCAGGCAGGTCCATAACCTTCTTGGGTTTGGCGGCGATGCGTGTTTCGCCGGTAGTGTAAGGCACGACCACCAGCGCATCGTGGTTGCCGATGTAAAGCTGGTCGCCGACCAGCGCCATGCCGAATGGTGAGGCGAGGCCGGTCAGAAACGGCGTCTTGAGCTCGGCAACGCCATCGCCGTCGGCGTCACGCAACAGGGTAATGCGATTGGCCGACGGCACACCTGCACCCGCGCGGTTCATCAACAGGCCCATGATCCAGTCGGCAATCCCCTTCGTCTCGCGCGGCGGCGAATTGGTTTCAGCCACCAGAACGTCGCCGTTGGGGAGCTCGTAGAGCCAGCGCGGGTGATCGAGACCGGTGGCAAACTGCGCGACGGCGAGGCCTGCTGCGGGAATGGGCTTCGCGCCATCGGCCCAGCGCGCGACCGGCGCGACCTTCACCGTCGGGATGGTTTCGGTGCGCGCAGGCGTAATCTTGGGCTTGGCGCCGGAAACGGCCTCGACGCTCAACTGGGCGGTGTCGCCGCGCGTCAGGATGACCCATGCCGCGCCCAGGACGACCGCAACGATGACGAAAAGTACGAGAAGTTTGCTGCGAAGTTTCATGCCGACTATATGGCGATCACTTGCCCTCGGCGCCAGTGTCCTCCGGTCGTCTGGGCGGGTGCAATCGTACACGTGTAGCTCGCCGCGTGTCGCCCTCGGTTACCTCGATGCGCCAGCCGCTGGCATGCGTCATGACTTCGCCGGGTTGGGGCACGTGACCCGCCAACACGAACGCCAGGCCACCGATCGTATCGACATCGCCATCGACCTCGGCAAGACGCTTGTCGACAGTATCGGCCACGTCCTCGATCTCGGCACGGGCGTCCGCCTCCCAAAGGCCATCGTCCAGCGCGATCAGCATCGGCGCCGCTGCGTCGTCGGTTTCGTCCTCGATATCGCCGACGATTTCCTCGATCAGATCCTCGATCGTGACCAATCCTTCGGTTCCCGAATATTCGTCGATGACGATCGCGAGGTGGACGCGTTTTGCCTTCATTTCCTGCAACAGGTCGAGCACACCCATCGACTGCGGCACGTACAGCGGCTGGCGGATCAGGCCCGATATGTCGGTCGGGAAAGGCTTGCCGCGCGCCAGGATTGCGAAGGCATCCTTGATATGGACCATGCCGGTGATCTGGTCGAGATTGTCGCGATAGACCGGCAGGCGACTATGCGGGGCTTCCGCGATCGTGGCGACAAGGTCGATGAAACTCGTGGTCTCGGGAACGGCAATAATGTCCGCACGCGGTACGCCGACATCGTCAACGGTACGCGGTCCGAAGTCGAGCAGATTGCGCACCATGTCGCGTTCGACGGGGGACAAATCGCCCTTGTCGTCGGGCGCCGGATCGTCCTCATGGTCATCGATAACCTCTGCGATCTGCTCGCGGAGGCTGGGTTCCGGGGTATCGCTGAATAGCGCCCGTATGTTGTTCCAGATGCCGTTATTGTCGCGGCTACTGTCGCCCTCTTTCATCGGAGAACTTCATCATCCTGATATGGGTCGTGGAGACCCAGAGCAGACATGGCGGCCCGCTCGATCGCTTCCATGGCCTCCGCCTCGGCGTCGGTCATGTGGTCGTGTCCTAGCAGATGCAGGGTGCCATGCACAATCAGGTGCGCGGCATGGTCGGCAAGGGGGACGCCCTTTTCCTCCGCTTCGCGCGCGCAGACGCCGTGGGCGAGGACGATATCGCCGAGCAGGACTTCGCCATCGTCGGTGTTGGCCAGCGTCTCGATCAGGTCGGGCTGGACCATCGGGAAGGACAGGACGTTTGTCGGCTTGTCCTGTTGGCGGTACTGGCGGTTAAGCGTCTGGACCTCGTCGTCGGAGGTCAGGCGCACGGCGATTTCGATGGCAGTTGTCATCGTGCCCAATGCGGCCTGCGGGCTGGCGGAAACTGCCGCGTTTGCCGCCCGTTCGGCCAGGGTCTGCCAATCGCCGTCGGGCCATGGCATTTCGGCGAGAGCGACCGTCTCAAGCATCCGGCCCCTCGTACGCCTCCACGATCCGACCGACGACCGGGTGACGCACGACGTCCGCAATGCCGAAACGGACTATCTCGATACCCTCCACGCCGTCGAGCCGTCCGACGGCATCGTTGAGGCCCGACTCCTGACCCCTGGGAAGGTCGGTCTGGTTGGGGTCGCCGCACACGACCATGCGGCTGTTCTGGCCAAAGCGGGTCAGGAACATCTTCATCTGCGCGGGCGTGGTGTTCTGTGCCTCGTCGAGAATGATAAACGATTCCGCGAGCGTCCGGCCACGCATGAAGGCGATAGGCGCGATCTCGATCTCGCCCGATGCAATGCGCCGCTCCACCTGTTCGGCGGGCAGGCAGTCGTAGAGCGCATCGTAAAGCGGGCGCAGGTACGGATCGACCTTTTCCTTCATGTCGCCGGGCAGGAAGCCGATCTTCTCACCGGCCTCGACCGCGGGGCGTGACAGGATCAGCCGATCGACGCTGCCGGTGATCAGCTGCGACACGGCCTGCGCGACGGCGAGATAGGTCTTGCCGGTGCCCGCCGGCCCGAGCGCGAAGA
>JBDUBD010000089.1:0-11412 GCA_040004295.1 Sphingomonadales bacterium
TCAGCACCGCGGTCTGGATCGTCATGTGCAGCGACCCGGTGATCCGCGCGCCCTTCAGCGGCTGCGACGCGCCGAATTCCGAACGCAGGGCCATCAGGCCCGGCATTTCGGTTTCGGCGATATTGATTTCGGCACGACCGAAGTCGGCGAGGTTGATGTCGGCTACGACATAATCGGTCGTACGATCGAGCACGGTGGCCACGGTAAAATCTCCGCAATTTTGGGATTGATGCGCGCCCCTACCGCTCCGAGAGCGGGATTGCAACAAGGACATAAAGATATCTTTATATGCCATTACGACAAAAAATCCGCGACGTATGTCACATTACGCCGCGCTGTCTCGTCAGGTCTGCACAACCCCATCGAAAGGACCTGCCATGACCGCTCGCCTCAACTATTTCGCCGCCGCACCCGAGATCATGAAGGCGTTTTTCGCCTTTTCCAACCAGATTGCCGATAGTGGGCTGGAAAAGTCCCTGATAGAACTGGTCAAGATCCGCGCATCGCAGATCAACGGGTGTGCGAACTGCCTCAACATGCATACCTATGAAGCCCGTCAGGGGGGTGAGACCGAGCAGCGCCTGCACGTTCTGTCGGCGTGGCAGGAAGCGCCCTTGTTCAGCGACCGCGAGCGCGCAGCACTGGCATGGACGGATCATCTCACGCTGGTTGCCGAAAAGCGTGCGCCGGCCGATATCTACGCCGCGCTCGACGCGCAGTTCAGCAAGGAAGAACAGGTCAAGCTGACTATGATGATCAACGTGATCAATGCCTGGAACCGGATCGCGATCGGCTTCGACATGTTCGACGCGAGCTTCGGGTGGAAATGACCGATGCCGCCGTTTCGTTCGACGCGCTTCGTCCCTGGCTGATGCGCGTCGCTTACCGCATGCTCGGCTCGTTCGCCGATGCCGAGGATGTAGTGCAGGATGCCTATCTGCGCTGGGCCAGCGCCGACCGCGAGGCCGTGCGCGTTCCCGAGGCATTCTTGCGCCGCATCGTCACCCGATTGTGCCTCGACCAGCTTAAATCGGTACGCGCGCGCCGCGAGGACTACATCGGCCCGTGGTTACCCGAGCCGTTGGTCGAAGCGGAAGAGGTGGAGGACGTCACCCTGCCCTTGATGCTCGCGCTAGAACGCCTGTCCCCGCTCGAGCGCGCAGCGTTCCTGCTGCACGACGTATTCGGCGAGAGCTTTGAAGACATCGCCGAGAGTCTCGACCGCGACGTCGCCGCGTGCCGCCAGTTGGCCAGCCGCGCCCGCGACCATGTCCGCGCGGAAAAGCCGCGCTTCCGAGTCGAGCGCCAGCACGGGCTAGACATCGCGCAGGCGTTTTTCGCTGCCTCGCGCGGCGGCGAGGTCGGGCTGCTCGGCGCGATGCTCGCGAAGGATGTCAGTCTTTATTCGGACGGCGGCGGCAAGCGGCCCGCCGCGGCGCGGGTAATACTGGGGCAAGACGAGGTCATGCGGACCTTCGCCGCAATCGAGCGCATGCTGCGAGGCAATTACGGCGATCTGATCCGCTTCGCGTGGATCAACGGACTGCCCGGTTTCGTCACGCGCGAACCCGATGGCATGCTCCAGACGACCGCACTGTTGATTGAGGGCAAGCGGATCAAGGCGATCTACGTGATGCGTAATCCGGACAAATTGCAACATCTGGAGGGGACGTTGCACTAGGCTTTCCCCGGCACACTCGTGGGCATCCAGCGCGAGGGCGGACGTCACCACATCGGTGCGCCCACCCCTAGCCGCTCAAGCCGAGCGAAGTAAATATAAAGATATCTTTATATCACTTATTTGCGCCCGCGTGATGCGGTCTGAACGAAGCCGGCCTGGCGATAAGTTGCCGCAGAATTCGCCATGATGACCGGCGCTTCACACACACCCTCGGGCGTATGCGGAACTACACCGGCGCGGTCCGCCAGTGCGATGAGCGCCGCCGCCGTTTGCGGCTCTGCAATTGCTGCCTCCGCGATGGAAACCAGCGAAGCGCAGGTCAATTGCTCGCTGGTTCCGGCCCCATAATGATTGGCGACCTGTGTGACATAGCGATCGAGCTGGTTCAGCCCTTCACGCTCGCCATGAATTGCCTTGAAGCGCGCACCCAGGGTGCGGTTCATTTCCGACAACCCGGCGCGGTGACGCATGACCATCGTGTTGTAATCATTCACAAGCTGGCGGCTTTCGAAACGGCAGCGCAGGGCCGACACCATCAGCATCGTATCGAAATCGCGAACCTTTGCTGCCGAAACTTGCTGCGGCGTCCAGCATGCCGCCTGCACAGGTACGCCAGCCAGAGCCAGCATTGCACCCGCAGCCAAGACCGTCTTTCGCATGTTGTTAGCCCCCCATTCGATTTGCCCGAGCAGAATGTAGCAATCCCCGATTGCCCGAACCTAAATCGTTGCGGTTAACGAACCTTGCATTACGGTTTCAGTCGGGACAGTGGCGTGGGGGAATGCCGGGCATGTGTCCGGCCGGCTTTCAGGAGACGGACCATGACGATTGCAGTTGGTGACAAAATTCCTGCGGCGACGCTGACCAAGGTCACGGCGGCTGGCCCCGAAGCAGTTTCGACCGCCGACTATTTCGCCGGCAAGCGAGTCGCGCTGTTTTCTGTTCCCGGCGCCTTCACGCCGACGTGTTCGGCCAAGCATCTGCCCGGCTTCGTCGAGAAAGCTGCCGAGTTGAAGGCAAAGGGTATCGACGAGATCGCCTCGACTGCGGTCAACGACGCCTTCGTCATGGGCGCCTGGGCCAAAGCCGCCAGTGCCGAATCGATCACGATGCTGTCCGACGGCAACGCAGAGTTCGTAACTGCGCTGGGCCTGACCATGGACGGCAGCAAGTACGGCTTGGGAATGCGTGGACAGCGTTTCTCGATGGTTGTGAACGACGGCACAGTCGAAGCGCTTTATGTGGAGGCCGGTGGCGAATTCCGCGTCAGCAGCGCGGAATATATGCTCGAGCGCCTGTAAAAGATCGACCGCTTGCCTGGCGCATGTCGGGCAAGCGGATCGGCCGCGACTTGCGACTGCAACCTCGGGCGCGTAACAATCGCCCATGACAACACAGACGACAGCACAAAACGGGCGCGGGATTGTCGCGCAACTCGACACCCTCTTCACCGCCGCAACGACACGTCTTCGCACCGCGATCGAGGCCTATGTGGCGCACGGAACGCGCCCCGCCCCCGCATCGCGCAGCGACGGCAGCTTCGCCTATCCCGAAATCCGGGTCACCTATGCCGGTGAAGACGAAAAGCGGCAGGTGCCGTTGCGCTCGTTCGGTCGGCTGACCCAGCCCGGCCACTACGCGATCAGCGTGACCCGCCCTGCCCTGTTCGCCGATTACCTGACCGAGCAGCTCGACCTGTTGATGGCTGACTATGACGTGACGGTCGAAGTCGGTCCATCGACACAGGAAATCCCGTTTCCATACGTCCTCGACGCCGAGATGGAGTTGGGCGACATCAGTCCGAACGATCTGGCGCGCTGGTTTCCCGCCACCGAACTCGCCCATATCGGCGACGAGATTGCCGACGGCATTTTCGACATCGCGCCTGAAAGCCCGCGACCGCTCGCGCTCTTCGATGGCCTGCGAACCGATTTTTCGCTGGCACGTCTGCGGCACTACACCGGAACGCCGGTCGAGGATGTGCAGCGTTACGTGCTGTTCACCAATTATCACCGCTACGTCGATGAGTTTGCACGCTGGGCGTTGAGCCAGTTGGGCGGCGATTCCCCCTATACCCATCTGACCGGCGCGGGCGGAATACGGGTTACGCGCGACACCCATGATGCCGAAAGCGTGATCGCGGGCGATGCATGGCGGCGGCACCAGATGCCTGCCTGGCACCTGTGCGCGCCCGACGGCAGTGGCATTACGCTGGTCAACATCGGCGTGGGGCCAAGCAATGCCAAGACGATTACCGACCATCTTGCCGTGTTGCGACCGGAGGCATGGCTGATGATCGGTCACTGTGGCGGCCTGCGCCCCAGCCAACGGATCGGCGATTACGTGCTCGCCCACGCCTATCTGCGTGACGATCACGTGCTGGACGACGTCCTGCCGCCCGAAATTCCCGTTCCGGCCATTGCGGAGGTCCAGCAGGCCCTGGCCCGCGCAGCCGAAACTGTGTCGGGCGAAAGCGGCGATGTTTTGAGGCGCCGCCTGCGGACAGGCACGATCGTGACGACTGACGATCGCAACTGGGAACTCATGTTCTCGAAATCGGCACTGCGGTTCTCGCAGAGCCGGGCGGTCGGCATCGACATGGAATCGGCGACGATTGCCGCCCAGGGCTATCGCTTCCGCGTTCCTTACGGAACGCTGCTCTGCGTCTCCGACAAGCCGCTTCACGGCGAACTCAAGCTGCCGGGCCAGGCCAACCGCTTCTACGAGCGTGCCATTGCCGAGCACATGAAGATCGGTATCGAGGCCTGCAACGAACTCCGCCGCGAGGGCGCCAAGCTGCATTCACGCAAGTTGCGCGCGTTTAACGAGCCGCCGTTCAGATAAGTTGGGCCGCGCGGAGATTTCCGCACGGCCCAAATTTTCTAAACCATTCGGTATCGACGGTCAGGCTGCGTCGCCGACCGCTTCCTTCTTCGCGTAAACGCGCACCGGTTCCTTCGACCCGGCAACAACGTCCTTGTCGATCATGACTTCGTCGACACCGTCCATGCTGGGCAGGTCGAACATCGTGTCGAGCAGGATCGATTCGAGGATCGAACGTAGGCCACGTGCGCCCGTGCGACGTTCTATGCCCTTTTTCGCGATGGAAACGAGCGCGTCGTCGGTGAAGCCCAGCTCCACGTCCTCCATCTCGAACAGTTTGCGATACTGCTTCACCAGCGCGTTCTTCGGCTCGGTCAGGATCTTGACCAGCGCATCGGTGTCCAGATCCTCGAGCGTCGCGATGACTGGCAAGCGACCGACGAACTCGGGGATCAGGCCGAACTTCAACAGATCTTCCGGCTCGCACTTCTGCAGGACTTCGCCGGTACGACGCTCGTCGGGGCCGGCCACATGTGCGCCGAAGCCGATGCTCTTGCCCTGCAAGCGGTCTCCGATGATCTTTTCCAGGCCCGAGAACGCACCGCCACAGATGAACAGGATGTTCGTCGTGTCGACCTGCAGGAATTCCTGCTGCGGATGCTTGCGGCCACCCTGCGGCGGCACGGAGGCGACGGTGCCTTCCATGATCTTCAGCAGCGCCTGCTGCACGCCCTCGCCCGACACGTCGCGCGTGATCGACGGGTTCTCGGCCTTGCGGCTGATCTTGTCGATTTCGTCGATGTAAACGATGCCGCGCTGCGCACGCTCGACGTTATAGTCCGAGGCTTGCAGCAGCTTGAGGATGATGTTCTCGACGTCCTCACCCACATAGCCCGCTTCGGTCAGCGTCGTCGCATCGGCCATGGTGAACGGCACGTCGAGAATGCGGGCGAGCGTCTGGGCAAGAAGTGTCTTGCCGCAACCGGTCGGCCCGACGAGCAAGATATTCGACTTGGCGAGTTCGACGTCGGCGCCCTTCTGGCCGTGGTTCAACCTTTTATAGTGGTTGTGTACCGCAACGGAGAGCACCCGCTTCGCCTTCTTCTGGCCGATGACATAATCGTCCAGCACATCGCAGATTTCCTGCGGCGTGGGTACGCCACCATCCTTCTTGGACGACAGCGCCGACTTGGTCTCCTCACGGATGATGTCGTTGCACAGGTCAACGCATTCATCGCAGATGAACACCGTGGGTCCGGCGATGAGCTTGCGCACTTCGTGCTGCGACTTGCCGCAGAACGAGCAATAGAGCGTGCTCTTGGAGTCGCTGCCGCTGAGTTTCGTCATTCTAATCCATCCCAGGACCGGCGGCTTGGCCGGTTTTGTCATGTTACCGTCAAGAATCTAACGGGCAATGCTCAATATCGGTTAGCGCTTCGTCACTCTTCGGCGGCGACGGGGCGCTTTTCCATCACTTCATCGACCAGGCCGAACGCGAGAGCCTCATCGGCCTCGAGGAACTTGTCGCGATCCATCGCGCGCTCGATCTCTTCAACCGTCTTGCCCGTGTACTTCGCATAAAGCGTATTGAGGCGGTGCCGCATGCGAAGAATTTCCTTCGCCTGGATCTCGATGTCCGACGCCATGCCCTGTGCACCGCCCGACGGCTGGTGGATCATGATGCGGCTGTTGGTCAGCGCGACACGCTTGCCCTTGGTTCCTGCTGTTAGCAGGAACGACCCCATAGACGCCGCCTGACCGATGCACACCGTGCCGACATCGGGGCGGATGTATTGCATCGTATCATGGATCGCGAGACCTGCCGTGACGACGCCGCCCGGCGAGTTGATGTACATATAGATGTCCTTCTTCGGATTTTCCGATTCAAGGAACAGCAACTGGGCGGTGATGACCGAGGCCATATGGTCCTCGACGCCGCCGGTGACGAAGATGATACGTTCGCGCAGCAGACGCGAATAAATGTCGAAGCTGCGCTCGCCGCGCGTCGACTGTTCGATAACGATCGGAACGAGGCCGCCAATGATGTCGGCGTGATCGGGGGTGCTCATAGAGGGGTCTGTCCTGGGTAGCCTTTTGCGATGCGATACATCGGCGGTCCACCGTCACGGTTCAAGTGGGGATTAGGAAACTGGTTCCGGCGCCCTGTGCTGAAGATACGCCAGACGGCGGACTTCTCGCCTCCCCCTCACCACAGTGTCGAGGATGAGACCGGTGAAAAAATTGAGAAAAGCGACGATCATAAGGCCGGTCGCTAGGATCGCGGTGGGAAACCGGGGAACTGCGCCTGTCTGAGCGTAGGTAAAAACCAACGGCACGGCGAGAATGATCGCCATCAGTCCGAATATCAGGCCGATGAGGCCGAAGAAGGCCAATGGCCGCTCGAAGCGCGCGAGCATCGCAATCGTGCGGAGGATTCGCCAGCCGTCGGAATAGGTGCTCAGCTTTGAAACTGACCCCTCGGGGCGCGCCGCATAGGCGGTCACAACCTCGGCTGTCGGCATCTTGAGTTCGAGGGCATGGACGCTGATCTCGGTTTCGATCTCGAAACCCGCAGACAGGACCGGGAAACTCTTGACGAAGCGCCGCGAGAACACGCGGTAGCCGGAAAGGATGTCAGTGAATGTCCGTCCGAAAACCTGCGCGAGCATACCCGTGAGCATCGCGTTGCCGAAGCGATGTCCGCGCCGATAGGCTTCGTCGATTTCCGATTTGCGCGCGCCAACGACCATGTCGAGCTGCTCGTCAACGAGGCGCGCGACCATCGCGGGCGCCGCTGCGGCTTCGTAGGTCGCGTCGCCATCGGCCATGACGTAGATATCAGCGTCGATGTCGGCGAACATGCGCCGCACGACATTGCCCTTGCCCTGCATGCTTTCGGTGCGAACGATCGCCCCCGCCGCCGCCGCGACTTCCCGCGTGCGATCGCCCGAGTTGTTGTCGTAGACATAGATCGTCGCAGTCGGCAACGCATCGATAAAGCCACGGATCGTCTGAACGATCGCAACCTCCTCGTTATAGCACGGCAACAGCACGGCGATGCGCGGGACAGCGTAGTTCATAAAATCCGTTCGGGCTGGGCTCGTCAAAGCGCCTGCCCTTCCTCCTCTTTAGATCAAGTGAAGGAAGGACGGCGCTCGGGCAACCCGAAAGGAAATCAGGCGCCCGCCTTCTTTTTTGCGGGTGCCTTCTTTACCGGCTTTTCCACGGGGGCTGCCTCTTCCTTCGGTGCGGCGGCCTTGGCCTCTGCAACCTCGGCCTTCGGCTCTTCAGCCTTGGCCTTTTTCGGCGCAGCGGCCTTCTTCGCCTTGGGCTTTTCGTCGTGCGAATGGTCATGGCCGCAGTCGGGACCGTGAACATGGCCTTCTTCGGCCTCGATCTGCGATTCCAGGTCCGCACGTGTCGTTGAACGGTCGGTGATGTCGGCCTTCGAGAACAGGAAGTCGACGACCTTATCCTCATAGAGCGGCGCGCGCAGCTGGGCGGCGGCCATCGGCTCGTTCTGGAGATATTGCACGAAGCGTTCGCGATCCTTGGGATCGTACTGCATCGCCGCCTGCTGGACGAGGCGGTTCATTTCGGGCTGGCTGATGTCGATGCCATTCGCCTGGCCGATTTCCGACAGCAACAAGCCCAGACGCACACGGCGCTCGGCAATGCGGCGGTAATCCTCGCGTTCCGATTCCATCTCGACACGCGCGGCAGCAGGATCGGGCTCGTGACCGGCTTCGTGCTCCAGCTGGCGCCAGATCTGCTCGAACTCGGCATCGACCATCGACGGCGGCACCGGGAAGTCGTGCGACGAGGCGAGCTGGTCGAGCAGCGTGCGCTTCATGTGCGTGCGGGTCAGGCCGTTCAGCTCCTGCTCGATCTGCCCCTTGAACAGCTCGCGCAGCTTCTCGATGCTCTCGAGACCGAGCGACTTGGCGAAATCGTCATCGGCAGCAGCAGCCTTGGCGGTCTGAATTTTCTTGATGACGAGATCGAACGTGGCGGGCTTACCCTGCAGATAAGCCGCGTTATATTCTTCCGGGAAGGTGACGTTAATCGTCTTTTCATCACCGGCCTTCACGCCGATCAACTGATCCTCGAACCCGGGAATCAGGCGACCGCTGCCGATTTCGACCGACATGTCCTCGCCCTTGCCACCGTCGAAGGGTTCACCATCGACCTTGCCGAGGTAATCCATGAACACGAGGTCGCCGGTTGCGGCTTTGTGCTTCGCATCGGCGTCTTCGAACGCCTTCTGCTGCGACACCAGCTTCGAAACTTCGGCGTCGATCGTCGCGTCGTCGGCTTCAACCGTCAGGCGCTCGAGCTTGATGCCGTCGATCTGTGGCGCAGGAACATCGGGCAGGATTTCCAGCGCGACCTTCACTTCGGCGTCCTTGCCGGGTGCATAGTCTTCGCCAAGCTCAACCGAGGGCTGCATCGCGGGGCGAAAGCCCTTGTCGCTGACGAGCTTCGATACGCCGTTCTGGATCGCCGCGTTCAGCGCGTCGGCCTGAAGCGCCGGACCATGCATCTTGCGGACGAGGTTCGCGGGCACCTTGCCCGGACGAAAGCCGGGCATGCGCACTTGCGGCGCAACCTTGAGGACTTCGGCCTCGACCATCGCCTCGATGTCCTTGGCGGGAATGGTCAGCATGAAGGCGCGCTTCAGGCCCTCGTTCAGCGTCTCGGCAATCTGCATTTTCGTCCAAATCTCTCTATTGGGGCAACCCCTCGCTTTCGCTCGGGAGTTCGCCGGCCAAAATCGTCCTCCGGACGATTTTGCGTCGCGGCGAACTGGTGCGGGCGAAGGGACTCGAACCCCCACATCTCTCGATACCAGAACCTAAATCTGGCGCGTCTACCAGTTTCGCCACGCCCGCATTTAAGCGCCGACAAGGCGCGCGTCCATAAAGAGGGTTCTCGCCAAGGGCAAGGGAGCGAAAACGCATATCGGGGCGTTCTGCTCATGAAGGAGAATTGCCATGGCCACCGTGCCCACACCCGAACCCGATTACGGCCCCGTCGATAGTCCGCCACAGCCCACAACACCGCCCAGCGAAATGCCGCCGATGCCAGACGATGTGGACGTGCCGTCGCCGGGAAATGACGTTCAAGCCTGACTCAGCCGACCTTGGCGGTTTCGACCAACCGGCGATATCGCGCGATGTCGCGATCGAAATAATAGATGGCCGGGGCTTCATAGGTGATCAGGTACAGCCTGCCATCGATGACCGCCCCGGTCGCTTCGCCGTTGCGCTTTACCTCTTCGTCCTGCTGGACAAAGCTGTAGGTGAACCGCACGCCCTGATGCCCCGCAAACACCGCCGGTTCGACGGACCCGATCGAGAACAAAGATGTGCTGGTTGCGATGCGATAGCTGCCCTCGAACATCTGGACGATATCGGGCAGCAGCATCTTCGACGAGAATTTCGGCAGTGGACGGTTCTTCTTGTCGACCTCGCGGAACAGCGCGCGACCGTCCTCGATCCCGGCATAGAAGCTCAGATCGTTCAGCGACAGACCGTCGAGTGTCCAGCTTTCGGCATTGCGCCCGATTTTCGATCCCAACCGGTTCCAGTCGTCGGGCGGAACGACGCTAAGCCCCAGTTTGCCGACCGGTTGCCTGGTGCCCGTCGGCATGAGCTTGTACCCCGCACTTGCGGGCGCCGCGACGATCGCCAGCGCCGCCGCCGCGAAAATCCATTTAATCACGCCCTTACCCCTGCCATCATCGTCATCATCGCCCGATCCTTCGCCAGCGGCGCCTTTTCGAGATAGGTCTTGAGCGCAGCCTGTCCGCCGGGCGTGTCGCCATTGCGAAGCAGCGCGAGGCCCAGCCCGCGATAGACTTCGACCGGCGCGCCGCCCCTGGCGACCGCGTCACGGTAAAACCCGGCTGCTTTGCCGAAGTCGTCGCCCGCGCCGCGCGTGCGGTACAATTCGCCCCGCGCATAGAGCAGGTCGCCTGTCCACCCCGATGCGGCAAGCTGGCCGAGCAGGAGTTCGGTCGCGCCGAAATCGTTGAGCTTGATCTGGTCGTCGATCAGGTCGGCCCACCAGGGCGCAAGCGCCGCGCGATACTCCACGACGCCCTCGTTCACCGCCGTCGGGCTCGCCAATGCCGCCGCCTGCTTATCCAGTTCGGCCTGTCGCTCGACGCTGGCCGGATGGGTCGAGAACATTCCGCCCTCCTTGCGCCGCTTGCGCTTGCGCTCGACGGCGGTCGCTTCGCTTTCGGCCAGAATCTGTCCCCAGATGCGCGACGCGGCGCGCGGATCATACCCCGCCTTCGCCAGTAGCGGCAGCGACCCTGCATCCGCCTCGCGCTCCATCTCGCGTGTGTTGGCGTAGAGCGATCCGATCATCCCGACCTGTGCCACCGTCATCGCGCCCGCCGCCGCAAGCCCGCCGAACGGGATGATCGACATCCATGCCATGGCGTTGGTCTTGTTCTTCGCGTCGCGGAACCCCTTGATCGAGTGGCGCGCGTGGTAATGCATGTATTCGTGGCCCAGCACCGCCGCCAGCTGCGCCTCGTTGCGTGTCCGCAGGAACAGCCCCGACCAGACCTGCATCATACCGTTGGGCGCCATGCTCGCGTTGAAATAGGGTGTGCGGACAAGGTAGATGCGCACGCCCCTGCACTCGGCCTCGCCAACTGTCTTGCAGAACACGCGCCGGACATAGGCATTCAGCGCGGCATCGCGGATGATGAAGTTCGACGTCTTCATCTGCCGCTCATACTCGTCGACCTGCATCCACAGCCCGC
Organism: Sphingomonadales bacterium; assembly: GCA_040004295.1. Taxonomy (GTDB): domain Bacteria; phylum Pseudomonadota; class Alphaproteobacteria; order Sphingomonadales; family Sphingomonadaceae; genus Sphingomonas_O. The sequence continues at coordinate 11,286 of JBDUBD010000089.1, forward strand.
GCTCGTCGGCGTCGGTGGGGTGGTAGCCGGGAGATGCTGTGACTGTGATCGGAGGTAGCGGCGGCGGAGCTGCGGCGGTGAGGAGCAATGCGAGCGACGCTATGAAGCCCCTTCCCTTCAGGGGAGG
>JBDUBD010000016.1:0-34785 GCA_040004295.1 Sphingomonadales bacterium
TCGACCTCGTCGAGAACCGCTTCGTCGGCATGAAGTCGCGCGGCATGTACGAGACACCGGGCGGCACGATCTATCACCTCGCACACCGCGGCATCGAGCAGCTGACACTCGACCGGGGTGCAGCGCACCTGAAGGACGAACTTGCGCCGCGTTATGCCGAGTTGATCTACAACGGTTTCTGGTTCAGCCCCGAGCGCGAGATGCTGCAGGCCGCGATCGACCATTCGCAGGAAAAGGTTTCGGGCACGGTCCGGCTGAAGCTCTACAAGGGCAGCGTTATCGTGACCGGTCGCAAATCGCCTAATTCGCTCTACAGCGAAAAGGTCGTGACGTTCGAGGACGACGCAGGCGCTTACGATCAGCGCGATGCCGAAGGATTTATCAAGTTAAACGCGTTACGCCTGCGTCTATTGGGGCGGCGCGACCGATAGAACAGCTGCGGCCCATGACCGGCGAGGGGACAGAGCCAGCGTGGTGGCAGACGCGCTGGTTCGCGCTGTTCCTTGTGCTGCTGGCAACGGTTCCGCTGTTGTACCCGCCGATACCACCCTTAGTCGACCTGCCCGGTCATATGGGCCGCTATGCCGTGCAGCTCGATCCGTCAGGCCCCCTGTCGCAATGGTTTGCGTTCAAATGGCGCCTGATCGGCAATATGGGCGTCGATCTGCTCATCGTTCCCATGTCCAGATTGTTCGGGCTTGAGCTGGGCGTAAAGCTGATCATCCTCGCTATTCCGGCCATGACGGTCGCCGGCATTCTCGGCATCGCGCGCGAGGTCCATGGTCGCATTCCCCCGACAACATTGTTCGCCCTGCCGCTGGCCTACGGCCATCCATTCATCTTTGGCTTCATCAATTTCTCGCTTGCGATGGCGCTGGCGCTATTGGCGTTCGCCCTGTGGCTGCGGATGGCGCGAACCGGCGCGCTGCAACGGCGTCCCTATGTCTTCATGCCACTCGCCTGCATTATCTGGACAGCGCACACATTCGGATGGGGCATGCTGGGGCTGCTCTGCTTTTCCGGCGAAACCATGCGACAGCGCGACCTGGGCAAGGGCTGGGTTCAGGCCGGATTGCGATCGGCACTTTCGTGCCTACCCATGGCCTTGCCCCTCATCCCGATGGTCATATGGCGGGCCGACGCGAAAGACATGACGGGCGACTGGTTCGCCTGGGAAATAAAACAGCGCTACATCGTCTCGACATTCCGCGATCGCTGGCAAATCTTCGACCTGCTTTCGCTGATTGTCCTGTTCGGCGTGCTGGTCACCGGCCTGAAAAGCAAGTCGCTCCGTTTTTCCCGTAATCTGGGGTTCAGCGCGGTCGTGCTGATCGCCGTGTATATATTGTTGCCGAGGATCATTTTCGGATCTGCCTATGCCGACATGCGCCTGACACCGTTCCTGTTCGTGATTGCCATAGTTGCAATCCGTCCGCTTCCGGCAGCCAGTGGAAAGGTGCTGGGTGTGGTCGCATGCGCAGGACTGACATTTTACGCAGTCAGGATCGGCGCGCACACGATAAGCTTTGCCGAGGCTTCGTCGCGCTATGACAGTGCACTGAAGGCACTCGACCACATTCCGCCCCGCAGCCGCGTCGTCGCCTTCACGCGACGCACCTGTGCCGTAGAATGGTCGACCAACCGCATGGAGCATCTTTCCGCAATGGCGATGGTTCGCCGCCAGTCGTTTTCGAACGACCAATGGGAAGTATCGGGCGCGAATCTGATGGACACGATAAAGGTCGATGCGCCCGGCTTCGCCTATGATCCATCGCAGCTGGTGGTTCAATGGCCCTGCCGGATACGCCAAGCTCCATGGAAAACCCCCGATCAGTCGTTGCGCACCCTGCCCCGCCCCGCGTTCGATTATGTCTGGCTGATCGATCCGCCGCGTTACGATGTTCGCCTGACGACCGGAATGACGCTGGTCTGGACGAACGGTCCCGACCGGCTTTATCGGATCGACAAGCGGTGACGCGGTGGTGGGAAAACCGCTGGGCGATTGCGGCGATCATCATCGCGACAACAATTCCGCTGTGGTTCGTCACCGTGCCGCCGCTGATCGATCTGGTCGGTCACATGGGCCGCTATCACATCCAGATCAGCCTGGATGACGTGCCCGCTTTGCAGGCAAACTGGGACTATCACTGGCGGCTGATCGGCAACCTCGGCGGCGACTTGTTGATGGAGGGGCTGGGGCGCATCTTCGGCGTCGAACGCGGGTCGGTGATCTTCGCCGGATTGATCCTCGCCGTCATGATGTCGGGAATGGTGCGACTGGCGCGGGCGGCGCATGGTACCGTACCCGCGACAGCGTGGGCCGCATTTCCGTTCGCGATGTCCTATCCTTGGCAATATGGCCTCGTGAATTACTGGCTGGGTGTGGGGCTGGCGCTCCATGCGACGGCATGGGGCTGGAAGGTCGAGCGGCGGCGCTGGGCATATTTCGCGCTGGTATCGCTGCCACTGTGGGTCGCGCACATCTATGGCTGGGCAGTGTTTGCAGTGCTGATGGGCGCTCACGCGGTAGCAGGACGTCCGTGGAAGGACTGGCTGCGCCAGATGCCCCTCCTGCTACCACTCACCCTGCCTGCCTTTGTCATGCACGCCCTGAACTATGGACAGAAGGGCGCGGAGACACAGGGCTGGCTCGATTTCGGATACAAAGCCTATGCGCTGATCTGGACATTGCGCGACCAGCATCAGTGGTTCGACATGGGCTGCCTCGTCGCGGCAACCGTGTTGATCTATGCCGGATTCCGGTCGAAATCGTTCATCGTCGACAAGGGGTTGAGCCTCGGCGCGCTCGGTCTGTTCGTTTCGCTTCTGATCATTCCCTACCAACTCGTCGGATCTGCCTATGCCGATGCGCGACTGTGGCCAGTTATTTTCATCGTCGCGCTGCTCGCCATTCGTCCCGCCGACCGGGATGGAAAATTGTCGGCCAGACTGGCGACCGCTGCGGCAGCTATCTTCGCGATCCGCATTGCCGCAACGACGATCGGTTTCCAGGGCTATGCTGCAGACTACGATCGCCATTTCCAGGCATTGAACCTGATGGCGCGAGGCAGCCGTGTCGCAGTATTCACAGAATTTCCGTGCGACGTGCCGTGGCGCCGCCCTCGCCTCGACCATCTCGACGGCATCGCGATCGTCCGCCGCGACGTCTTCACCAACGGGCAATGGGATGTACCCGGTGCGCAAATGCTGGTGCCGCTGGGAGCGAAAGGGACGCGCTATAATGCCGACCCTTCGCAATTCATCATGGGCTGCGGCGACTTGCGTCCGGGCCTCGCGAAACGCATCGCCAAGTTCCCGCGCGACCGGTTCCAGTTCGTCTGGCTGATCGGTTACCGCCCGGAAACCCTTCCGCGTTATGGCGGTCTTACACCGATATTTGCCGACGACCGGACCATCCTCTACCGAATTGACCGATGACTGCGCCAAAACTCTCAATTGTCGTGCCGTGCTATAACGAGGCGGTGTGCCTGTCGCCGCTGCATGCGCGCCTGACAGAGGCTGCGCTGGCCGCCGTCGGTGACGATTACGAGATCGTCCTGATCAACGATGGCTCGCGCGACAACAGCTGGTCGATGATGACGCAGCTGGCGAGCATCGACGCGCACCTCGTCGCGATCGATCTGTCGCGCAACCACGGGCACCAGCTGGCCCTCACCGCCGGACTCGACCTGTGTCGGGGCCAATTCATCTTCATCGTCGATGCCGATCTTCAGGATCCGCCCGAACTACTCGGCCCAATGATGGAGACAATGGCGCGCGATAGCGCGGACGTCGTCTATGGCGTGCGCACCGAGCGCGCGGGAGAAACCGCGTTCAAGAAAACGACCGCTGCCGTTTTCTATCGCCTGCTGAAAAGCGCGACAGACGTCGATATTCCCCTCGACGCCGGCGACTTTCGTCTGATGAGCCGTCGTGCGCTCGACGTGTTTCTCGCTATGCCCGAACAAGCGCGGTTCGTACGCGGGATGGTCGCATGGGGCGGATTCCGCCAAGTGCCGTTCGCCTATCAACGATCAGCGCGTCTGGCTGGCGAGACCAAATATCCGCTGACCAAGATGGTGCGTTTCGCCTTAGACGCACTCACCGGTTTTTCGACCGCGCCACTGCGTCTCGCGAGCCATGCCGGGCTGTGGCTCGCGCTCGGGTCGGTGCTACTGGTAATCTACATCGGCATCTCCTGGCTGACCGGACAGACCATCCAGGGCTGGACCTCGCTGATGCTCGTCGTCGTCGTGCTCGGCGCGATACAGATGTTCGTGTTGGGCATGATCGGCGAATATCTGGGCCGCCTCTATTCGCAGGCGAAGAACCGCCCGCTGTATATTGTCCAGAACATTGCTGGCGGCAGCGTTTCCAAGGCCACGCTTGGCATCAACGCGGCTGCGCCAATCCCGTCAGTCCCCGTACGTCCAGCGGCGGTGGAGCCAAAAGGTCGCAAGCGGAGTTAGCGCGACGTTCGGCACGATCGGCCACCATGTCGGCCCGTGCAGATATTTGACCAACAGCCAGACGAAGAACGAATTCATCGCGAAGCCGAACAGGTTCACCGCAACGAAACGTGTGCCCATCTGTGCGTGGTTCTCACGCTCGCCATGCCCGGCAAAGCTGATCCAACCGTGTGCGAAATAGCCGACGATGATGCCGACGACGAAGGCCACGCCGATCGAGAAATTGGGGTCCAACCCGGCCCATTCGACGCCGAAATAATAGATCGCCTGACCGCCCGCTGTGATTAGGCCGCCGATGATGGCGTAGCGGATCAATTGCCAGAATGCGGCGCGCGCCTGCGCGTCGCGCGGCAACCAGCGGTCGAGCAGCATCAGGCGCCCGCGCGGCCCCGGAGCTTCGCCTCGACACTGGCCTTTGCCATAGCGATCGGTTTGACGAGGCCCGCAGGGACCAGGCGCACCATCGCGCGGCGGGCATTCCAGGCGAAGTCGCCGCCGATGTCGAGTGCACGACCGTCCTCGACCCGCGATCCGAGGATCGAATCCGAAAGGCGCTTCTGCCCAGCCTCGTTCGCGTAGAGGAAACTGTTGTAGCGATACCAGCCCTTGACCTGTTTCTGGTCGGCGAGGCGCGGACGCAACCAGTCGAATGCGGCATAGCCCGCCTTGCCGAAGATCCCGCGCCAGTACTCGGGCGGCTGTTCGTTGACGTGATGCTCGCCACCCTGATGCGGAACGGCCGCCGAAAACAGCACAACATCACCGTGGCGGGTGAGTGTTTCGACGAACAAGGGCGCCTTCGCATGCGGCAGGTGCTCGGCAACCTCGAGACTTTGCACCAGGTCGAACTTTCGGCCGAGATCGAGCGCAGTCGACAGGTCGTGCGTACGGAAATTGGTTGCGGGAATGACGAGCTGGTCCGGCTTCACATAGTCGCCATCGACCGCGAGCACGTCGCCGACACCCGCCGCCATCCATTCGGACGCCCAGGCGCCATGCCCCGCGCCGACATCGAGAAGGCTGTCGATCCTCATCTCGGCGAGCAGCAACGGCGCGACCGTACGCGCCGACGCGCGGCTGCCGTCGTCGATGTAATCATAGAAATCGGTATTGTAGACGTGTTCGGTCATATCTGTCGGCCCGCTATGCAGGGCGACCGGTAAAGATTATGCGCAGCCGCGTCGAGGGCTTAGCCCAACCGGTGGGACACGAATGAGCGAAGAACAACGCGGACTAGCTGAACTGATGGAAGCACTCGGCCGGCGCTGGCTGCAGCTTGTCACACTCACGTGGCTGATCACCTGCGGTATCATGGTCTGGCACCGCTGGGGCATGATCAAGTGGTTCACCCTGCCCGACACCGACGACAACATGCGCATGTCGCAGGTGCGCGCGCTGCTGAACGGGCAGGGCTGGTACGATCTGCGCCAGTACAAGCTGAACCCGCCGCAAGGATTCGACATCCACTGGAGCCGCCTGGTCGATTTGCCGATCGCTGGCCTCGACCTGTTCGCGCGCGTGTTCGTCAGCGGACAGACGGCAGAACGTTTTGCCGCCGCCGTTGCGCCCATGCTCCCGCTGTGGATCGCCCTGTTTGCGCTGGCGCTTGCTGCCCGGCGCTTGGTTGCACCGGCGGCGGGCATGCTCGCCGCGCTGTTCGTGGTGGTGTGCTGCATGGCGTCGCTGTCGATGTTCATGCCGATGCGTATCGACCATCACGGCTGGCAGCTCGCGTTCCTGGTGCTGGGCATCGCAGGCATCGCAGACCCGGACGCGCGACGCGGCGGGATCGTGCTGGGTCTTGCAAGTGCGGCGTCGCTCGTCATCGGGCTGGAGCTGTTGCCGTTCCTGATGATCATGGGTGCGGCGACGGTATTGCGCTGGGTGTGGCAGCCCGAGGATGGGCCGCGCCTTTCGGCCTATGGTCTGTCGCTCGTAGTCGGTTGCGCAGTCGGTTATCTGGTCTTTGCGTCCTATGCCAACGCCGTGCCGCGCTGCGACGTGCTGTCGCCGGTCTGGCTGGGCGCGATGGTGGCTGCGGGATGGATCGCATGGCTGTTGCCGCAGTCCAAAAGCGCCGACTGGCGTGTGCGGCTGGGACTGGCGGCGATCGGCGGCGGCGTGCTGGTCGCCGGGTTTGCGCTCCTCGCACCGCAATGTCTGGGACGGCCGGAGCAGGTTTCGCCCGAACTTTACGACAAGTGGCTAAAGAACATCAACGAATTCAAGCCGCTGTACACCAAGGATTGGCAGGTGGCGGTCGGCACGATCGCGCTGCCCGTGGCCGGTGTCATCGGTGCGTTCGTGGCGACATATCGCGCGCGCGGGACGGCACTGTTCGCGGTTTGGGCGCCCGTTGCACTGATCAGCCTGACCTCGATGCTATTGTTGCTGTGGCAGACGCGCATGGGTGCGGCCGCGCAATTGACCGCCGTACCCGGCGTCACCGCGCTGACATGGCTGGCGGTTCCGGCGCTCAGGCAGAGCACATCGGTGCTGACCCGCACGATCGGCGTGGTCGTCGCGTTCCTGTTGTTCTCCGGGCTCGGCGTACAGATCGTGCTGGGCCAGATCCCGGGAGACAAGCCGACGGCGCGCGGCAAGGCGATCGACAAGGCGAATGGCCGCTGCCCGACGCTGCCCGCCATGGCGCCGATCGCGAAGCTGCCCGCCACGACGATCTTTACCTTCGTCGATCTTGGCCCCCGCCTGATCACGGTTACGCACCACAAGGCGATTGCCGGGCCGTATCATCGCAATGGCGACGCGATACTCGACGTGCACCGCGCCTTCGACGGTACGCCGGAAAATGCCTATGCGACCATCAAGCGCCATGGTGCGACGCTGCTGCTGACGTGCCCGAACATGAGCGAGTCGACGGTGTACCGCTCGCGGTCGCCAAAGGGGTTCTATTCGCAGCTGGCCACGGGCAAGCGCTTTGACTGGCTGGAGCCGATGCCGCTGCCCAAGTCTTCGCCGTTCCTATTGTGGCGGGTTAAGTAAAGCTGCCCTTCAGGCCGTCAATGACGAACTGCGTCGCGAGCGCGGCGAGGATGACGCCCAGTACCCGCGTGATCATCGCCTCCAACCGGTAGCCGAGCAGCTTCATCAACGGTGCGGCCAGCAGCAACGAGATCATCGTGACGACCAAGGTCGTCGCCAGGGCCGCGAGCACGACGCCGCGTTCCGTCCAACCATCGGCGCGCGATGTCAGGAGCATCGCCGACGCAATCGACCCCGGTCCTGCAATCATCGGGATGCCCATCGGAAAGATCGATATGTCGTCGTGCTCCTTCGACAGCACATCCTGCGCGCGGTTCTCGCGGCGTTCAGTCCGCTTTTCGAAGACCATATCGAGCGCGATCAGGAACAACATGATGCCGCCCGCAATGCGGAAAGCATCGAGACTAACATGCAGCGCCGCCAGAAACGGCTTTCCGACCAGCGCGAAGGCGAAGAGAATACCCGATGCAACAAGCGTCGACCGGATCGCCATCGCGCGCCTGTGCGTAGCAGGCGTCCCCGACGTCAGACTTGCAAAGATCGGTGCACAACCGGGCGGGTCGATAATGACGAAAAACGTCACCAGCGCAGAAATGTAGAGTTCGATCATTTCAGCCCTATCGTCTCGTAGACGACGAGTTTCCACCCCTCACGTCCGCGCCACTGCCAGACGCGCAGGTCATGCGCGCCGGGTTGCCCGCCGAGCAGTGCCCGCGATGCCCAGGCCAGCGTCCAGTCGTCCGACCGACCCGACGCCAGTGCCGCGCCGAATTTGGTGGGCGGGAGCGCGCTCGTGCCGCGCGCCGGCAGTGCGTCCTCGTTCTGGACGAGGACATCGCTGGCCGCGCTGCTCGCGAACGCGCCGGCACCATCGACGCCTGCGCGCGCGGCAACAGCAGCGGCAAGTTTGGTATATTCCGCCTCACGCGCTGCCGCACCCGAAGGGGATGCGCCATCGCACACCGGCACGATGACGGCGGGGGCGTTACCTGCAGGAATCAGCTTGGGCGTTCCGCGACCGTGGTCCAGCACCCAGCGATAGCCGGTGCCGACACGCTTCCAGATGGTCGAATAGGTGCCCGTCCCTGCGGATGCCGCGCGCACCCATGGGCCGGTCGAATATCCCAGCGACCCGTCGCACGAATGCGCGATCGTCGCAGGCCACCACATAACCGACACCTTCGGTTCGACCGCGCCGTGCAGTGCCACCGCCACGGGCTTCACATCGGGCACGAACATGATCGCGTCAGGCGCAGCAGTCGCGCGAAACGCCGCCCATTGACCATCCGTCTGTGCCCTGCGTGCAAAAGCGCGTTCGGCGTTGGCGATGTCGGTTGGGACAGAGGAGGCTGCGGCGGCGAGAGCGAGGAGGAACATTTGCAATCCTTTCGTCACCCCGGCCCCCGAGCCGGGGTCCAGCTTTCCTACGTTGCGCAGCTAAGGAAGAAGCTGGACCCCGGGTCAAGCCCGGGGTGACGTAGATTAGATTAGCGAGTCTGCCGCCGCTGCGCCGACACCAGTGTATTCGACAGCAAGCATGCAATCGTCATCGGCCCGACGCCGCCCGGCACCGGGGTGATCGCGCCCGCGACCTTTACAGCCTCCTCGAACGCGACATCGCCAACCAGTTTGCCGTCGACACGGTTGATACCGACGTCGATCACCGTGGCGCCAGGCTTGATCCAGTCGCCGCGGACCATTGCCGGCTGCCCGACCGCCGCGATCACCAGGTCGGCGCGACGCACGAGGTCAGGCAGGTCACGTGTGCGCGAATGCGCGATGGTGACGGTGGCGCTCTCGGCAATCAGCAGTTGCGCCATCGGCTTGCCGACGATGTTCGACCGCCCGATCACGACCGCATCGAGTCCCGACAGGCTGCCGCGTACGTCTTTCAGCAGGATCATCGATCCCAACGGCGTACAGGGTACGAAGCCCTGCAACCCGCTCGCCAGGCGCCCGACATTCACCGGATGAAAGCCATCCACGTCCTTGTCCGGGTCGATGGTCGCGATCACTGCATTAGCGTTGATATGCGCGGGCAGGGGAAGCTGGACGAGAATGCCGTCGATCGCCGGATCGGCATTGAGTTGGCGGACAAGCGCCAGCAGGTCGGCTTGCGTAGTCTCGGCGGGCAGGCGGTGCTCGACGCTTGTCATGCCCGCTTCGCGGCATGCCTTGCCCTTCGAGCGCACATAGACCGCGCTTGCGGGATCCTCACCCACGAGGACCACCGCCAGCCCGGGGGCGCGACCGAGCATCGCAACCCCCGCCGCCACCTCCGCCCGCAGCGCGAGCCCGCGCGCCTTCCCGTCGATCAGCGCAGCCGTCATACGGTCGTCGTGTAGGTAATCTGGTTCCTGAGCGCGATGTCGAGAACCTGGATCAGGATCAGGACGACGATCGGCGACAGGTCGAAAGCGCCAAAATCGGGCAAAATACGCCGGATCGGTCGATAGAGCGGATCGGTAATCCGTTCCAGCGTCGTCCAGACATTCCGGACGAAATCATTATGCGTGTTGATGACGTTGAACGCGATCAGCCACGACAGAACCGCCTGGATGATGATGATCCACCAGATGATGGTGAGCAGGTAAAGCAGAATTTGGATGACAGTGTTCATTGGCGGACCCTTGATAGTCCGCGCGAGATAGCGATGCGCAGCCTATTTGTGAACCAGCGTCCCCGCACCGCTTTGCGTAAACACCTCGACCAGCATGACATGCGGTACGCGCCCATCGAGAATGACCGCTGCATCGACCCCGCCCTGAACCGCGGTGATGCAGGTTTCGAGCTTGGGAATCATCCCGCCGGTTACCGTTCCGTCGGCGCGTAGCGCCTCAATATCCGCGGGCGACAGGTCGGTAAGCAGGTCGCCGTCCTTGTTCAGTACGCCCGCAACATCGGTCAGCAGGAACAGTCGCGCCGCGCCCAGTGCGGTCGCTATCGCACCGGCCATGGTATCCGCGTTGATGTTGTAGGTCTGTCCATTCGCATCAGGCGCGATCGGCGCGATGACGGGGATGACACCCGATGCCGACAATGTGTCGATGATCGTGCGATCAACCTTCACCGGTTCGCCGACAAAGCCGAGATCGACGTTGCGCTCGATGCCCCGGTTAGGATCGGCGGGACGCGACACTTTTTCGGCGATGACGAGGCCCGCATCCTTGCCCGACAGCCCGACCGCGCGCCCGTCCTCAGCCGCGATCCAGCCGACGATCTGCTTGTTGATCGCACCCAGTACCATTTCGGCGACGTCCGCCGTTTCCTTGTCGGTGACACGCAGGCCGCCGACGAATTCGGACTGGACGCCCAGCTTTTTCAGCATCGCGCCGATCTGTGGCCCGCCGCCATGAACGACGACGGGGTTAATCCCGACCGCCTTCAACAACACGATGTCCTCGGCGAAATCCTCAGCCGCGGCAGGATCGCCCATCGCGTGACCGCCATATTTCACGACGAAGGTCTGGCCAGCGTAACGCTGAAGATACGGCAGCGCCTCGACCAGCGTTTCCGCCTTGTCGAGAACAGTCTTGTCGGGGTCGTGGCGGCTCATGCGTCGAGCCTTTTCCCCATACGCACGACAAGTGCAATGACCAGTGGCACCACGACGATCGAGAGCACGATCTTCGCCAGCATCTGTCCCAGCATCAGATCCCAGATCGGACGGACGCCGTAGAAAGAGATCGTGATGAAGATCAATGTGTCGACGACCTGCGACAGCGTGGCCGCGACGATGCCGCGTACTTCGGCGAAGCGTCCGCTTGCATCCGCCAGCCGCGCAAAAATCCAGACATTGAGCGAAACCGACACGCCATAGGCGATCACGCCCGCCGCCATCATCCGCCCGCTCTGCCCGACGATGATCGGAAACGCCTCTTTCGCTGGCGGGTACATGCCCGGGTCGGTCGGAAGCTGGAGGACGAAATAGGCAAGCGCGATCGCGACCAGCAGCGGCACGAAGCCATAAGCCACCAATTTATTCGCGACAGCCTTACCGTGCAATTGCGCAACCCCGCTGGAAACCGCGATCAGCGTCAGGAAGGGGAATATCCCCGCCTCCACCGCGAGCGGCCCGAGCGCAACCTGCTTTGCCCCCAGAAAGCCGCCGAGGGGCACCATGCCGCCATAGAAAATGGCGAACACGAACAGCGAACGGGGAATGCCGCTCAGCTTGGTTGAGGCTGTATCGTCCATCCGCGCGGTTGCTACTTGCTTTTGCCCGCAACGCAACAGCATCCTGTACGCAAGGTATAAGGGGCTATCGTGGACAGAATTCTGATCGGCATCGCGGGCATCGCGCTCATCCTTGGCATTGCGGTGCTGTTTTCGTCGAACAGGCGCGCGATTCGGCTGCGTGTCGTGGGGGCCGCGTTCGCGCTGCAGGCGGGAATCGCCGTGCTGGTACTGTACGTCCCCGCCGGTCGCGCGGTCATCCAGTGGATGTCGAAGGGCGTGGCCGCGCTCCTCGGCTATGCCAATGCGGGCACCAGCTTCCTGTTCGGCAAATTCGCTGCCGATCCCTTGGGGCAGAATTTTGCGATCCAGGCGTTGCCGGTCATCATCTTCTTCGCCTCGCTTGTCTCGATTCTCTACTACCTCGGCATCATGCAGCTGATCGTCCGGTGGGTCGGCGGTGCGATCGAGACGGTGACGGGCGTGTCGAAGGTCGAAAGCCTGTGCGCCGCCGCCAATATCTTCGTAGGACAAAGCGAAAGCCCGCTCGTCATCCGCCCCTATCTGGCCGGGCTTACCCCGCCACAGCTATTCGCGGTGATGACCAGCGGCATGGCAGGCGTCGCGGGGACCATTCTTGCTGCCTACGCCTCGATGGGCATCAAGATCGAATATCTGCTCGCGGCCAGCTTCATGGCGGCCCCGGCGGGCCTGTTGATGGCCAAGATTATGATGCCCGACGAACTGGATCCGATGCAGACGGAACTGCCGCTGGGCGATTCGCACGACATCCATTTGCCGGAAGCGCGCATCAGCGGCGCGGGGCCGGCTGCGCTGCTTCCCGAAGGGACGCCCGGCGAACCGATGCCTCCCGCGAGCCATGACGAGGAAAAGCCCGCGAACCTCATCATGGCCGCTGCACAGGGCGCACAGACGGGCGTGAAGCTCGCGGTCGCGGTCGGGGCCATGGTGCTTGCGTTCGTGGCGCTGGTTGCACTCGCGAATGGTCTGCTGGGTGGCATCGGCGGCTGGTTCGGACTTCCCGACCTCAGCTTCCAGCAACTGCTCGGCTATGTTTTCGCACCCATTATGTTCCTGTTGAACGTACCGTGGGACCAGGCAGGGATAGCGGGCGGATTGTTCGGCACGAAGGTCGTGTTGAACGAGTTCGTCGCCTATATCGCGCTCGGACAGGCAAACGGCCTGACCCCGCACACGGTCGCTGTCGTCACCTTTGCATTGTGCGGCTTCGCCAACTTCTCGTCGATCGCGATTCAGATGGCGGTGACGGGGAGTCTGGCCCCCAATCAGCGCCCGATGATCGCCAAGCTGGGGCTGAAGGCGCTGGTCGCGGGAAGTCTGGCGAACCTGATGTCGGCGGCGCTCGCTGGGTTGCTGATCCCGGCCTAACCCCGCGTACCAACTTCCCGGGCCTCGTTCTTGTCTGGTGGCAGTAAGCGCGCCACCGGGCGATTGCCGCGGGTAATTATGACCTGCATCAGAGTGCCGGACTCAATTTCGTCCAGTAACTCATCGAGGCGAGCTCTAACCGCTTCGATGTCGAGAAATCGGGTCTTCACAGCTGTTTAACCCCGCTCATCCTGAGCTTGTCGAAGGACTGTCCTTCTTCTTCCAGGTTTGAAGAAAGTGCAGCCCTTCGACAAGCTCAGGGCGAACGGTTTTGAGTTAGATTAATCCAAAGCGGATCAGTCTGTCGCCTTCTTGCCAAACCACCCGCCCCGCTTCGGAGACCCCGACTTCAACACCCCCGTCCGAAATCGCCGCGCGGCGAAGCGGATGATCAGCGCAACCCACAGGGCCTGCCATCCCAGCGCAAGGAGGTGCGGCCAGAGTACCTCGTCCTGGGCCGCGCGCGCGAGCATTGTCAGCGGTGACGACAGCGGGAAGATTGCGGCGAAAAGGCCGAGCGGCCCGTCGAGATCGTTCACCACCGAAGAGCCGAGCGCGAAGATGGCGAGTTGCGCCATCGTGACCGGCATCGACAGCGTCTGGACCTCGCGCACGCTCGACGCCTGGCTACCGATGCCGAGGAACAGGCCGCCGAGGATCATGTAGTTCATGATGTAATAGAGCATGCCGAGCAGGACGAAGAGCGGCCAGCCGATCGCTGGCACGGGAATGGGCGCGCCGGGCGCCATGGTCGCGACAACAGCGCCACCGATCAGAGTCCCCCAGATGGTGATGCCGGTCAGTGACACGCCGAGCATCGCGGTGAGTTTCCCGAGGAAGATCGCGTCGATCGGCACGGCGGCGGCAAGAACCTCGATCACCTTGTTCGATTTCTCCTCGACCAGGTTCGACAACAACATGCCCGCGAGCAGGATCGTCAGCATGAACAGGGTCGTCTGCGCGCCACGTGCAATGACATAGCGGCCCGAAGATGTGTTTCCGCCGGCCGGGTCTACGACCATCGAATCGATGGGGACGTCGGGCCGCTTGATCCGCGCCTTGCGGATCGAATTGGCGAGCGCGACTTCCTCCAGCACGGCGCGGACGTCGGGCGTCAGTTCCTCGATCTTGCGACTGGGTCCGACGATGCGCGGCTTGTCGGGCCAACCGATCAGGACGACCGATGCGGTTTTTGACGAGGCGGTGAGCAACGACAGCGCCTGCTTGTCGTGGTTCGCTTCTGGCTTCGCGATACGGAACTCCGGCAGGCGGCTGCCCCGCTCGGTCAGCGCGTCATAGGCGGAACGAAGCGACGCCGCATCCTTGGGATCGGTGATGACCGCGACGATCGGGCGCAGGGCGACGCCATCCTGCTGCCCGCCGATCGCGCCGAACCCGGCGACAAAGCCCACCAGGATGAGCGGCGTGAGCAGGAAGAGCAGAAACGATCGCGACCAGACCGTCGCCACATAGTCGCGGCGCGCAATGACGGCGGCGGCGGAGAACAGGCGGGTCTTGCCCCTCACAGCATGGCCTCCTTCAAGGTCGGTTCTTCGAGCGCGGCAGCAGCTTCCGCTCCGGCAATGGCGACGAACGCATCGTGGAGGCCGGGACGTTCGATCGACAGATTCTCGATGCCCGCCTGCCCGTCGATCAACGCCTTCAATATGGGTTCGATGCCGCCCGGCGGTAACTCGAAGCGCCAGTCATATCCGGCCTGGACCGCGTTCGCCGGAAGCGCCGATCGCCAGTCGCCGTCGAGGCTGCGTGTCCGCAACCGCACGACAGGGCGCAATTTGTCACGCGCTTCGTCGACCGCACCTTCGAACCGCACCTTGCCGCCCGCAATGATCGCGATACGCTCGCACAGCCGCTCGGCATGCGCGATGACGTGCGTGGAGAACAGGATCGTCGCCCCCGCCGTCGCCTGCGCGCGGATCAGCGTTTCAAGCCGCGCCTGGTTCAGCGCATCAAGGCCGGAGAAGGGCTCGTCGAGTACGATCAGTTGCGGGCGATGCACCAGCGTCCCCAACAGCTGCACCGTCTGCGCCATCCCCTTCGACAGCGTACGGATGACGCGTTTACTCGCGTGGCTCAGCTTGTGCTCCTCAAGCAGCACATCGGCGCGCTTGCGTCCCTCGGCCAGCGGGAGCCCGCGCAGGGCACCCATGAACGCAATCGCTTCGCGCGCGGTCATCGACGGATACAGCCCGCGCTCTTCGGGCAGGTAACCGACCAGCGGCGCCGCCTCGAGGGGGCGTTCGTGGCCCAGCACGTGTCGGCGCCCCGCATCGGGGTCGATGATGCCGAGCAGCATACGCAGCGTCGTCGTTTTGCCTGCGCCATTGGGGCCGAGCACACCGAAGATGCTGCCAGCGGGGACCGCCAGATCGATCCCGTCGACCGCGCGGGTGCCCCCGAACAGCTTGACCAGACCATGGGCTTCGATTGCGTATTCAGGGGAGGGTTGGGTGGGGGCTGTCCGCGAGGACGTTCACCAAGTAAGCGATGACGGTCCCCACCCCAACCCCTCCCTAAAGGAGAGGGGCTTGAGTTTGCACTTTTGCCTAACCCTCCGACCCTTTCCGAAGAACTAAAGGCCGAAGCCGCGCGGCTGGGGTTTGCGCAATGCGGTATCACGCGTGCCGACGCCCATGACGGACGCGCCGCACTCGACCAATGGCTGGGCGAAGGCAACCACGGCTCGATGGCGTGGATGGAGGAGCGCGCGACCCAACGCGCCGCGCCGCAATCACTATGGCCCGAGGCACGCAGCGTGATCGCGCTAGGGATCAGCTATGCCCCCGCCGTAGATCCACTTGCATTGGCCGACGAAAAAAGCGTGGGACGGATCTCCGTCTATGCACAAGGTTCCGATTACCACGACACGGTAAAGCGCAACCTGAAGGCACTGGCCCGCTGGCTTGTCGAGCGCGCAGGCGGCGAGCTGAAAGTGTTCGTCGATACCGCACCGGTCATGGAAAAGCCGCTGGGCGTCGCCGCCGGCATCGGGTGGCAGGGCAAGCACACCAACCTCGTCAGCATGCAGGACGGCAGCTGGCTGTTCCTCGGCTGCATCATGACGACGCTGGAATTGGACATCGACGCACCGCACAATGACCGTTGCGGCAGTTGCGACGCGTGCCAGCGCGCCTGCCCGACCGATGCGTTCCCTGCCCCCTACCGGCTCGATGCGCGGCGATGCATTTCGTACCTGACCATCGAGCACAAGGGACCGATCCCGGTCGAGTTCCGCCACGCGATGGGCAACCGCATCTATGGCTGCGACGATTGCCTGGCGGTGTGTCCGTGGAACAAGTTTGCGGACGCGGCGCGCGCGAACAAGGCGTTCGTGCCGCGTGCCGAGCTGGCCGCACCCGAATTGCGCGACCTGCTGGCACTGGATGACGCAGCGTTTCGCACCGTGTTTTCAGGTTCGCCGATCAAGCGCATCGGTCGCGACCGCATGGTCCGCAATGTGTGCATTGCCGCCGGAAACAGTGGTGACCGGTCACTGGTCGATGCGTTAGAGCGTTTGTCGCAAGATGACTGCGATACAGTAGCTGAGGCAGCGCTTTGGGCGCTTGGCGAGCTCGACGCCTAAAACCCAAAGGTCACGAAGGTTAGCCGTGTGGAGAAAAAGTTCGGTCACACGATGGCGGTCTGCCGTTGTTCGATCCCGACGATTCTAAAGAGCCGAATCGCAATCTAGCGCGACACAATCATGTAGGACAGCGCCTTATCGCGCCTCTTTCCGGCGCGTGAGTGCCGCCACGCAGCTTGCCCGGTCGATGTCGCGGCCATCGGGCTGGCGCGCGTCGACGTACGTGACTGTCCCTTCCCCCGATTCGCCGCCCTTGGGCGGATAGAGATAGGCGTCGAGGATACAGATCGGCCCTGCGAATTGCAGACGTCGTGCGCCCTGCGCCTCTCGAACATCCTGATTCGCGTCACCAAACAAGGTGGTCAGGCCACGCGCCGTCTGTCCCAGTACGCGATCGAGTCCCGTCGGAAGCATAGGCGGGCTACGTGTAGCCGCCAGCTGGGGGGGCGATCCGACAGGCACGGTCGCGCATCCAGCGAGAATCAGCACAATTCCGGCAACGAAAGGGATACGCATTCATTCACCGTGTGGCTGAGCTTGTCGAAGCCCTGCCCTTCCCCTTTACGTGCTTCGAAGTAAAGGCAGGCCTTCGACAGGCTCGGGCATGCGGGTTCGCCAGCAAGCCGGGCCGAATATCCAGGGAAAGATCCGCATGACCGCCACTTACGACGTCGTCGCCATCGGCAATGCCATTGTCGATGTACTTGCCAGCACGACCTTTGAATTTCTGGCCGAAGAAGGCCTCGAAAGCGGCTCGATGCGCCTGATCGACGGCGACGCCGCCGTCGCGCTGTACGACCGCATGGGTCCGGCGCGCGAGATTTCGGGCGGGTCGGCCGCCAATTCGCTCGCGGGTCTCGCGGGGCTCGGCCACAAATGCGCTTTCATCGGCCAGGTCGCCGACGACCAGCTGGGCGAAGTCTTCACGCACGACATGCGCGCGACCGGCATCGCCTTCGACGTGCCGCCTGTCGCCTCGCCGCCGCCGACAGCCCGCTGCCTGATCCTGATCGCACCCGATGGCGAGCGGACGATGAATACCGCGCTCGCCGCGGCGCATTACCTGCCCGCAAGCGCCATCGACGAGGACATGATCGCGTCGGCAAAATATTTGCTGATCGAAGGCTACCTCTGGGATGCACCCGAGCCGCAGGCGGCAATCAAGCGCGCAATGGCGGCGGCAAAGCGCGGCGGCTGCAAGGTTTTCTTCGCGCTGTCGGCACTCTACCTCATGGGCATCTACCGCGAAGATTTCCTGGAGCTCATCGCCGACGGCACCATCGACACGTTGTTCTGCAACGATGAAGAGGTCGAGGCGCTGATGCAGACGAACGATCTCGAAACCGCCATCGCGGCGCTTGCGGCGCAGGTGCCGACGCTGGTCGTGACGCGCGGTGCGAAGGGTGCGCTCGCGGTCCAGGGCGGAACACGCGCCGAAGTCCCCGCCGAGCCGATCGACCGCGTCGTCGACACGACCGGCGCGGGCGACACCTTTACCAGCGGCTTCATCGCCGGGCAGTTGGAGGGCCGCAGCCTTGCCGACAGCCTGACCATGGGCGCCGTCTGCTCCGCCGAGTGCATCGGCCACTATGGCCCGCGCCCCGAGGCGAACCTCAGGGCGCTGGTCGACAAGCGACTGGGCTGACCCCGCGAGCAGCAATACACCTCCCCTCCCTGAAAGGAAGGGGAGGGAAGCCCTTAAGCGATCGGCGGAACCGATGTCGGCGGTACGTCGGCGTCGAGTTCATGCACCTCGTCCAGGCCCAGCCCCACATGGCTGCGCGAGCGGCTGTAGACGAAGTAGATCACCAGGCCGAGCGCCGCCCAGCCCACGAACATCAGCTTGGTCTCAACGCCCAGTTTGTAGAACAGGTACATACAACCCAGGATCGCCACCGGCGCGGTGACGAGGATCGCCGGAGTCCGGAAAGGGCGGGCACGGTTAGGGTCGGTCCGGCGCAGCACGATGACCGCAATCGAGACCGCCGCGAACGCGAACAACGTGCCCGAGTTGGAGATGTCGGCAAGGATGCCGACCGGGAAGAACGCCGCGAACAGGGCGACGAACACGCCGGTGATGATCGTGATGACGTGCGGCGTTTTGTACTTCGGATGAATCTTCGAAAAAGCTGCGGGAAGCAGGCCGTCACGGCTCATCACGAAGAAGATGCGGGTCTGGCCGAACATCATCATCAAGATGACCGACGGCAGTGCAAGACCGGCGGCAAGGCCGATCAGGTTGCCGACCTGTGGCCAGCCGATTTCGCGCATGGTCCATGCCAGCGCTTCCTTCGAGCAGACCACGGCCTGATCGGAGATCGAAGCACAGGCAGCAGTGAGTGCCGTGCTGCCCGGAGCAAGGCCGGCACCGCTGGCATCGACCAGCGGGTTTGCGCCCACCGTACCGATAACGCCCGCTGCCACGAGCAGGTAGAAGACGGTACAGATCGCAAGCGAGCCGATCAGCCCGATCGGCATGTTCCGCTGCGGGTTCTTGGTCTCCTCTGCTGCCGTGGAGACGGCATCGAAGCCGACATAAGCAAAGAAGATCGAAGCGGCGGCGGCACCGATGCCGCCAAAGCCGAGCGGCGCGAACGGCTCGAACTTGTCCATGTTGATGACCGGCACGGCAAGGATGATGAACAGCGTCAACGCAGCAACCTTGATCACCACCAGGACGGAGTTGACCATGGCACTTTCACGGGTGCCGATGACCAGCAGCCAGGTTACGAGCGACGCGATGAGCATCGCAGGCAGGTTGACGAGGCCGCCATCGAACGGTCCCCGTACGAACGCATTGGGTATGTCGATCCCTGCCGCATGCTCGATCAATCCGACCACATAGCCCGACCATCCGACGGACACGGCGCCCGCCGCAACCGCATATTCGAGGATCAGCGCCCAGCCGACCATCCAGGCAATCATCTCACCCATCACGGCATAGCTGTAGGTGTAGGCCGATCCCGAAACCGGCACCATCGACGCCATTTCGGCGTAGCAGAGCGCCGCGACCGCGCAGACGAACCCGGCGATGACGAAGCTGAGCATCATGCCCGGCCCCGCCTTTTGTGCTGCTTCGGCGGTCAGCACGAAAATGCCGGTGCCGATGACGGCGCCGACACCGAGCATCGTCAGCTGGAATGCACCAAGCGACCGCGTAAGCGATTTCTTTTCAGCGGTTGCAAGAATGGCGTCGAGCGATTTGACGCGTCCAAAAATCATCAGTGGCCCCTTGAGTATTTCTCGTTGGGACAGGAACCTAACCGGCTTTCGCCCGCGCGCAAGCGCCTAGCGCGGAAGCATGACGCCGAATTGTTGCCCGCCAAAGACATGGACGTGCAAATGCGGGACTTCCTGGTGCCCGTGCTGGCCGATGTTGGCGAGCAGGCGATAGCCCGGCTCGACCAAACCCGCCTCCCGCGCGACATGGCCTATCGCACGAACGAAACCCGCGATCTCGGCGTCGGACGCCTTGGCGGCGATATCGTCCCAAGACACATATGGCCCCTTGGGGATCACGAGGATATGTACGGGCGCCTGCGGGGCGATGTCGTGAAAGGCGAGCGCAAAGTCGTCCTCGTACACCGTGCGATTGGGGATCTCGCCGCGAAGGATCTTCGCGAAGATGTTCTGGTCGTCATAGGGCGCGGCGGCGTCGATCGGCATATTATGCTCCCCGTGCGGCTTTTTCGACAATCCCCGACACGCCTTCGCGCCGTCGCAGTTCGTCGAGGACGTCGGACAAAGGCACGTTCCGGCTTTCGAGCAGGACGGCGAGATGAAAGATCAGGTCTGCAGCCTCGCCGGTAAGATCGGCAGTCGTACCCGACAGTGCGGCAACGACCGTCTCCACTGCTTCCTCGCCCAGCTTACGCGCGGCGAGCGGCGTGCCCTCGTGCAAGAGCTTTGCAACATAGGACGACGCGGGGTCGGCGCCCCGGCGGGCGGCGATGGTCGCGGACAATTGGGCGAGGACGTCGGTCACGTCCGTGTTAAAAGGGCCAGCGGCGCGCCGGGTCAACCCCGCGGCCTATTTCTGGCTTGGCGGACGCTTCGATGCCTGTCGTCCGATGACCAGCGCAGCGACCGCAATAGCGAACAACGCGGCGTCGCCCGGTTCGGGTATCCGAGTGCCCGCACCCTGTGCATAGGCGACCGACGAGAGGCCCGCGGCAAGGCAGGTGGCAACAACGCGCATCATGATTTTGAAACTTCCCCGTTCTTGGGGCGCCTGTGACACGGTTCGGCGTCACACAGAAGACTCGTTGTGGCATCGTAACAGTTTAATTCGGGACAGGGCCCGCTAGTGCGTACGCACCGGCAACCCTGCGTCGGCAAGCGCGTGGTGCGCCTGCCCGATGGTCGCCTCTCCAAAGTGAAAGATCGAGGCAGCGAGCACGGCATCGGCATGACCGTCACGGACGCCCGCGACCAGATGTTGGAGATTGCCCACCCCGCCCGAAGCAATCACCGGCACCGCAACCGCATCGGCAATCGCGCGTGTCAGTTCGAGGTCATAGCCGATCTTTGTCCCATCGCGGTCCATGGAGGTGACTAGCAGTTCGCCCGCACCGAGTTCGACCAGCCGCAGAGCGTGGGCGACCGCATCGATGCCCGCCGCGCGCCGACCGCCGTGAGTAAAGACTTCCCAGTGATCGTCCACGCGCCGCGCATCGACCGACGCGACAACGCACTGGCTACCGAAACGTTCGGCGATGTCGGCAACAACTTCGGGCCGGGCGACCGCTGCGGAATTGACCGCGACCTTATCCGCCCCAGCCAGCAACAATGCACGGGCATCGTCCGTACTCCGCACGCCACCGCCGACGGTCAGCGGCATGAAGCACACTTCGGCCGTCCGCCGCACAACGTCGATGATCGTGTCGCGCCCCTCATGGCTCGCGCCGATGTCGAGGAAACATAGCTCGTCCGCGCCCGCCGCGTCATAGGCCCGCGCAGCCTCGACAGGATCGCCCGCATCGCGCAGCTCCACAAAATTCACACCCTTCACCACGCGACCGTTCTGGACGTCGAGGCAGGGGATGACGCGGACGCGGACGGTCACCTCAAAAAGCTACGGATTACGATCGCGACGCAGGCGGTCAACAGCAGTGCAACGCTTGTGCCCATCACGATCGCGCCGACGCGAAAAGCAATCGGATGATCGGCACGGGAAATGCGGATCGGATTGATCGTGCCGAATGGAATGGAAATTTCTCCATCGCGGATCTGCTGGCGCAAGGTTGGCACATACAGCGCGGTCACTACGCCACCGGCAACCGCAGCCACTGAGGGACTCATTCGGCTGCCGCCACGGTCAGCGCCGTCGCAAGGTCTAACCGCCCATCATACAGCGCCCGCCCGGTGATGACGCCCTCCACGCCATCCTTCACGAAATGCGCGAGCATCCGGATATCGCCGATGCCTGCCACGCCGCCCGAGGCGATCACCGGAATGTCGGTTGCGCGTGCCAGATCGACCGTCGCCTGGACGTTGCATCCCTTCAGCAAGCCGTCGCGGCCCACGTCGGTGAACAGCAGCGCCGCAACGCCCGCGTCCTCGAACCGGCGGGCCATGTCGAGTACTGAGACCTCCGACACCTCGGCCCAGCCTTGCGTCGCGATGAACCCGTCGCGCGCATCGACCCCGACGACAATGCCGCCGGGATATGCCGCCGCCGCGTCGCGCACGAGTTGCGGGTCGCTCAGCGCCGCTGTGCCGATGATGATCCGGGCGACGCCACGCTCAAACCAGCCCTCGACCGCCGCCATAGTCCGGATACCGCCGCCGACCTGGACATGGCCGGGAAAGGTTTCGACGATGGATGCCACTGCGTCGCCATTGACCGCCCGACCCGCGAAGGCGCCGTCGAGGTCGACGACGTGGAGATATTCGGCGCCTGCCTCGGCAAACAACGTCGCCTGCGCAGCAGGATCGTCTCCATAGACGGTCGCACGATCCATATCCCCTTCGGCCAGGCGCACGACCTGCCCCGCCTTCAGGTCGATAGCCGGAAAGACGATCAGGGACGCCATGTCAGGAACCTCTGCAATGTCGCGATGCCATAGGACTGGCTCTTTTCGGGGTGGAACTGGACGCCGACCATATTGTCGCGCCCGATCGCGGCCACGACCGGACCGCCGTGATCGGTTGTGGCAAGCACATTGTTCCCTTCAAAGGCATAGCCGTGCAGGAAATAGGCCTCGCCTGCCTCGATCAGCGGATGCGGGCGTGTGGGCGACACATCGTTCCAGCCCATATGCGGGATCTTCAGGCCCGGCGCAGTAATCGGTGTAACCTTTCCGGGAATCCACCCGAGGCCGCGGGTGACGCCGTGTTCATGCCCCTCCTCTGCCATCAACTGCATGCCGACGCAGATGCCGAGGAACGGGCGCGCCTTAGCGATCACGGTTTCGACCAAAGCATCGACCATGTCCGGAATTGCCGTCAGCGCGCCCATGCAATGCGCGAACGCACCGACACCCGGCAGAACGACGCGGTCACTGTCGAGAACGACTGCGGCGTCAGCCGTGACGTAAACATCCTCGGCACCCGCTGCCTTCAGGGCATTCAGGACCGACTGGAGATTGCCCGCGCCGTAATCGATGAGCGCGACACCGCTCACGGGCTTACCCTTCCGTCACCCCGGACTTGATCCGGGGTCCCGCTACTTGTCGTGCATGGTCGGCAAGGAGGAGCGGGACCCCGGCTCGGAGGCCGGGGTGACGAGGAATGGAGGACACGACTATAATACGCCTTTGGTCGATGGAATCGCGTCGGCCTTGCGCGGATCGACTTTAACCGCCTCGCGCAGTGCACGGGCCACACCCTTGAACGCGGCCTCGGCGATATGGTGATTGTTCGATCCGTAGAGCGTCTCGATGTGAAGGGTGAGCCCCGCAGCCTGCGCGAGCGAGTGAAAGAAATGTTCGAACATCTCGGTATCCATCTCGCCGAGGCGCTTCTGCGAGAATTCGGTTTTCCATACGAGAAACGGACGCCCCGATATGTCGAGCGCAACGCGAGTCAGCGTCTCGTCCATCGGGCTCAGCGCATCGGCATAGCGGCGGATACCACGCTTCTCTCCCAGTGCCTGTGCAATCGCTTCGCCGATCGCGAGGCCGGTGTCCTCGACCGTGTGGTGCTGGTCGATGTGCAGATCGCCGACCGTCTTCACTTTGAAGTCGATCAGCGAGTGCCGCGACAGTTGCTCCAGCATGTGGTCGAAAAAGCCGATGCCGGTCGAAACCGCATAAGCCCCCGTCCCGTCGAGGTTGACGGTGACGTCGATGCTCGTTTCGGCTGTCGAGCGATGAACCGTGCCTGTGCGCATGACGGGTCGCCTATAGTCGCATGTCGTAACGACGCAACGCGTCTTGACCCGTTGCCCAAGCGCGTCCACCAACGGCTGCGATGACAGAGACCGCACCCGACAGCCTGATTCCCTATGACGAGATCGTCCAGGAGGCTTTGCGCGCCGTCGTGGGGCGTGTGCTGGGGCAAATCGGCCATTCGGACATGCTGCCCGGCGATCATCATTTCTACATCACGTTCAAAACGGGCGCGCCCGGCGTTGATATCCCCGGGCATTTGACCGCACGCTTTCCCGACGAAATGACGGTCGTGCTCCAGAACAAGTTCTGGGATTTAAAGGTTCATGACGACGCGTTCGAGGTCGGACTGACCTTCAATGGCATTCCGGCCCGGCTCTACATTCCATTCTCGTCGATCACCGCATTCGTCGATCCCGCTGTCAATTTCGTGCTGCAATTCCAGGTTGCTGCCGACGGCGAAGGCCCGGCCGAACACAGCGATGCACACAACGACGGTCCCATCGCCGAGCCGATTGAGGATGGATCAAACGTCGTCGCCGTGGATTTCAAACGGCGCAAGTAATTTGTGAGGGTCGGGCGATGACCACGACGCGCAGTGAAACCGACAGCTTCGGCCCGATCGACGTCCCTGCTGACTCCTATTGGGGCGCGCAGACCCAACGCAGTATCGGGAATTTTCCGTTCGGCAGTCGTGAGACGATGCCGATCGAGATCGTCCATGCGCTCGCCATCGTGAAGCAGGCGGCAGCGCGGGTGAACCGCGCACATGGACTGGACGACCGCTTCGCCGATGCGATCGAGGCGGCAGCGGCGTCAATCGTCGCGGGCAAGCACGACGACCAGTTCCCGCTGGTCATCTGGCAGACCGGCAGCGGCACGCAATCCAACATGAACGTCAACGAGGTGATCGCGGGGATTGCCAACGAGGAGCTGGCGGGAACACGGGGCGGCAAGGCACCGGTGCATCCGAACGATCATGTCAACATGAGCCAATCGTCGAACGACAGTTTTCCGACCGCGTTGCACATCGCTGCGGTGCGTTCGGTGACCGACCGTTTACTGCCCGCACTCGATATCTTGCGCGATACGCTCGGCGAGAAAGCGGCGGCGTGGACCGACATCGTCAAGATCGGCCGGACACATTTGCAGGATGCGACACCGCTGACGCTGGGTCAGGAGTTTTCGGGCTATGTCGCGCAGCTCCAGGCTTGCCGGACGCGGATCGACGCCGCGCTCGACGATTGCCTGGAGCTTGCCCAGGGTGGCACGGCGGTAGGGACCGGCCTGAACGCACCAGAGGGATTCGACGTGACGGTCGCCCGGGAAATCACGAACCTGACCCGCCTCGCGTTTCGCACCGCGCCCAATAAGTTCGCGGCGCTCGCGGGCAATGATGCGCTGGTGCAG
Organism: Sphingomonadales bacterium; assembly: GCA_040004295.1. Lineage (GTDB taxonomy): Bacteria > Pseudomonadota > Alphaproteobacteria > Sphingomonadales > Sphingomonadaceae > Sphingomonas_O. The sequence continues at coordinate 25,404 of JBDUBD010000016.1, forward strand.
CTGTCGGGCAGCCTCAACACGCTCGCCGTCGCGCTGACCAAGATTGCCAATGACATCCGCCTGTTGGGCAGCGGCCCGCGATCAGGCCTCGGCGAATTGTCACTGCCCGAAAACGAGCCGGGCAGCTCGATCATGCCCGGCAAGGTCAACCCCACGCAGTGCGAGATGCTGACGATGGTCGCGGCACAGGTGATGGGCAACCACGTCGCCACCACCGTGGGCGGCATGCAGGGGCATTTCGAGCTGAACGTGTTCAAGCCGTTGATCGGCGCGAACGTCCTGCGCTCCATCGACCTGCTGAGCACCGGCATGGAGAGCTTCGCCGAACGCTGCGTCGAGGGGATCGAGCCCAACCGCGCGCGCATCGCCGAACTGGTCGACCGGTCGCTGATGCTCGTCACTGCGCTTGCGCCCGAGATCGGGTATGATAACGCCGCGAAGATCGCCAAGCAGGCGCATCATGACGGCACCACCCTGCGCGAAGCGGCGCTCGCCTCGGGCCTCGTCGATGCGGTGACATTCGACCGCATCGTCCGCGCCGACACCATGGTGGGGCGCGCATAACAGTTCGGGAACCTTCGCCCGCATCGCGCGCTTTCGTGCCGGAAATGGAGGGCAGATCATGTTGAGTGCGGTTCTGGGTGCGGCGCTGGGCAGCGCGATCGATGGTTCGGACGGTGACGACAGCACGATCGACGGTGCGCTGGGCGGTGCCGTGGCAGCTATGGCGGTCCGGGCGATTGCGCCGGTCGTCGTGACCTATGCAGTCGGTTGGCTGGTGCTTCATGGCATAGGCCGGGCAAAGGACGCTGTGTTGGGCGACAAGGAGACCGCATCGTGATCGGAAAGATTATCGGCGCAGCGATTGGGAGTTCCATCGACCGTCGCGACGGTCGTGGCGGGGTAACGGGCGCGCTTGCGGGCGCGGTGGCCGTAGGGCTGATCCGCCGTCTTGGCCCCGTGGGGCTCACAATCGGTGGAGCCTATGTCCTGAAGAAGGCGTACGACCGCCGCCACGAAGCACTGCCGACCGCCGACGCCTGAGCGGTTGACGTGTCGGTGCGCGGGCGGGCATGAGCGGCCATGCCCGCCAACCTTCCGTTCACCCGCCGGGGACTGCTTTTCGTCCTGTCCTCCCCGTCCGGTGCGGGAAAATCGACGATCGCGCGCAAATTGCTCAAATCCGACACCAATCTCGCGATGTCGGTATCGGCAACGACGCGCCCGATTCGTCCCGGCGAAGTCGATGGCGTCGATTATCATTTCGTAAGTGTCGACCGGTTTCGCGAAATGGTTGCGGACGGCGACTTCCTGGAATGGGCGCACGTCTTCAACCATCGCTACGGCACGCCCAAGGCACCGGTGTACGAGATGCTGGCAAAGGGCTGCGACGTCCTGTTCGATATCGACTGGCAGGGCGCGCAGCAATTGTTCCAGCAGGCGGGTGGTGACGTCGTCCGCGCCTTCATCTTCCCGCCGTCGATGGAGGAACTGGAACGCCGCCTGCGCGCGCGCGCGACCGACAGCGACGAGGTAATCGACGCCCGCATGGCGCGCGCCGCAAACGAAATCAGCCACTGGGACGGGTACGACTATGTCCTGGTCAATGATGACGTCGAAAGATGCTTTGGCGAGGTGAAGTCGATTCTGACCACCGAACGCCTGAAGCGCAGCCGACAGACCAGCCTGATCGGGTTCGTACGCAGCCTGACGCGGGGTTAATGCCGACGCCAACTGTGATGGACACAAACGTGAACACCCCCCCAGAAGGCCCGAAGCCAAAGACTGCAGCGCGAAAGCGAGCCGATTTGATTAAGGATTTCCGCTGCAAAAACCTGATCGTGGTCATCGAGGAACCGGAAAACCCTCGCAACATCGGCACCGTTATTCGCAACGTAAATGCTCTCGGTGCTGAGAAGGTTTATGTTGTCGATCCGCGAGGCATACTCCCTGATGATTGGGACGAGTTGCGCGAAGAGCGGAAGCTCTTAAAGCTTTCTGTATCCGCTACGAAATGGACGTTTGTTAGGCGCTTCAAAAGCACCGAAGAATGTCTCGCCCATCTTGAAAACAATCGGTTCGTGTCGATCGTGACTTCGCCTCACGTTAAAGGGCGCACGAACACTTATCTGCATGAAGGTGACTACACCGAGCATGCCAAACTCGCAGTCTGGTTCGGAAATGAGGCGCGAGGGATAAGCGATCTTGCGGTCGAGCGCAGTGAACGATGCGTTTGTATCCCAATGTTTGGGATGATCGAAAGTCTCAATTTGGGGACAAGTTCTGGTATCGTGCTGTATGAAATTGCCAAGCAGCGACGTGAGTATCAGAGTAGATACCGTCTCCGCGACAAGCGCGGAAAGCGCGACAATCCGCTACCGACCGTGCTAGCCGAAGCTCCCCTCTCTTGACGTCCGCTATTCGATTGAAACCAGAAGACGCATCCCGATCAGCGTTGTTTCCTGGCGATGCTTGCGGTGAAATCGGGCTCCTTTTTGGCCACCCAATCGACGAATTTACGTACGTTCGGGTTGGCCAGCAGGCCCTCGACGTCCATCCCGTGACGCTGAAGTTCGGCGTTGGTGAAATTGACGATCAGCGTTTGCTGGCAAATGGGGTGCATGGGCACGACGTCGCGCCCGCCACGGCTCTTTGGCACGGGATGGTGCCAGACAATGGTCTTTCCCGTGGGCCGGCCACAGAGCCAGCAGGGTGCGACCGCCACCGGAGTTTCCTCCTCGCGGTGCAGGTCTTCATACGAACCATGTTTCGAATGTTTGCGGGCCATGCGTTTCCCCGATTGCCTGAACTTGCGCTGCGAACCTTTAGCGGCGCGATCAGCGTGACCATAGCAGCATCTTTAGCTTGGGAGATGACCAAGAGTAGATCAATCCAAAGCCGGTAGAAGCTAAAGGAGCCTCAACATCCGGACGGCGGCGGCAAAATCTGCGCGGCGCGCAGCGCGGGTTTCGGTTGCGAGATAGTCCTCGCCCCAGAGTTCGGCTTGCCACAATTCGTCGAGATGCGTCGCGTCGAATGCAGCATCCGCCTCGATGGCGTCCTCGACAAGCATCAGCGCGACGACCAGAGATCCGCCGATGCTGACGATCGGCGACAACGCCGCGAGTTCGAACGGTGTCCGTGCAGCGATCGCCGATGACAGGCGCGCCGGGGTTTCGGGCGGCTGAGGGACATGGACGATGCCTGCGGTGACCGCGAAGGCAACGTCGTAACGCCGCTGCGCCCAGCCGAGCAGCGGATCCCATATTTCAGACTGTCGAGCCGCCAATTCGGGCGGGTTTTCGGCACGATAACAGAGCAGATCGGTCTCGCCATAGGTCGCCAAATCAGCCGCAAAGCCGACCGGATCGGGTGAGACGCGGTCGATCGCGGCATTGGTGAAACCGGTTAGCGGCATCGTGAGCGGGTCTACCTTCTCGCCGACCGCACGCCACTCTTCAGCGATGGCATCGGCAAGCGCGGACGACGGTGCGACCAGCGGCGCGCGGGCGGGCGTTTTGACGGGACGACCGTCGAGCAGCACCGCGCCCTCGTTTATGCTGACGTCCTTCCAGAACCGTCTCACCTCAACGTTCCGATTTCCAGCGACGCATCAGGATTGTCGGCAGGACGAGCACGTCGAACACGCCGATCGCCAACAGCACGGTGCCGACAATATCCGCCGGTTCGATCAGACGCTTCATGATCACCGCAATCCCCAGGAACGCGATGGCAACGCCGGAAAAGCGCAGGATCGTCAGCAAGAAGAAGCGTTTCCTGGCCTGGTCTTCGGTCATGCGTTACTCATCGCCTCCATTAAATCGGCCGGCAAATCGGCGGGGCGTTTCGCAATGGCATGCGCGCCCGCCGCAACCAGTTCGTCGACCGGATGATAGCCCCAGCTTACCCCGATCGCGCGTGCGCGGGCATTGCGCGCCATCAAGATGTCATAGCTGGTATCGCCGATCACGACGGTGTCCGCAGGAACCGCGCCCGCCTCGTGCATGGCCGCCTCGACCATCGAGGGGTGCGGCTTCGACGGGTGACGGTCGGCGGTTTGCAGCGTTACGAAATGCCCCTCGATACCGTGGTGCGCAAGCGCCAGCGCAAGGCCGCGATCCGACTTGCCCGTCGCGACGCCCAGCAACCAGCCATCCTCGACCAGATTGACCAGAACCTCGGCGATGCCATCGAACAGTGGTTCGGCAACCACGCCATCGGTCCGCATCTGTTGAAAGGCGCTTTTATAGTCGGCGGCAATGCGGCGGTGCAGCCCGGTTTCGGCATCGGGCAGCAGCATCGCTACGGCCTCGACCAGGCTCAACCCGACGATGCGCCGGATCGCGGCATCGCGCGGCGGAGTAATCCCCGACTTTTTGAACGCAAAGACCATGGCGGTGCATATGCTCGCCTGACTATCGACCAGCGTCCCGTCGCAATCGAAAACGGCGAGGCGGGTCATCAGCGGGTTCCGCGCGCGCGTCGTTCGCCCTTACGCTCCTTGCGGGCGGCCTTTGCCTTGTTAGCAACCAGACGGCGCTTGCCCTCGGGCGTTTCGGAAAACTTGACCTCGTCGAGAACCAGCGCGTCGCCATGCGCCAGCGTGAAGCCAAGATCGATCAGCGTGTCGGCGAAATGCGGGGGCAGGTCAGCCTTCACGTCGATCTGCCCGCCATCGGGATGATCGACACGGATGCGGCGGGCATGAAGATGCATCTTGCGGCTGATGGTGCCGGTCAGGAACGCTTCGCGACCGCCATATTTGCCATCGCCGACAATGGGAAAGCCGATCGCGGCGAGGTGAACACGCAACTGGTGTGTGCGGCCGGTGTAGGGTTGCAGTTCGACCCAGGCGGCGCGGTTTCCGACCCGGTCGATGACCCGGTAGCGGGTACGCGCGGGGCTGCCCTCTTTTTCGTCGACATGCATCTTCTCACCGCCAGTGCCCGGCTGCTTGGTGATCGGCAGTTCGATCATGCCGTCACTGATCGGTGGGACGCCGACAACGATCGCCCAATAAACCTTGCGCGCCGTGCGGCTGGAGAATGCCTTGGCGAAATGAGCTGCCGCCCGCGAGCTGCGCGCGACGAGCAATGCTCCGCTCGTATCCTTGTCGAGCCGGTGGACGAGTTTCGGACGCCCCTCTGCATCGAACACCAAGGCATCGAGCAGGCCGTCGACATGTTCGGTCGTGCCCGTGCCGCCCTGGGTTGCAAGACCCGGCGGCTTGTTGAGTACCAGCGCAGCCGAGTCCCGGTGAATGACCAGACTCTGTGCGAATTCGGTCTGGTCCGCCGTCAGATCGGACTTGGGACGCATCGCGCGCGGAGCGGCGGTCTTGGGTGCAGACTCGGCGGGAGGTACACGAACGACCTGACCTGTCGCGACCCGGTCGCCGGGTTGTGCGCGTGCGCCGTCGAGGCGCAGTTGACCCGTGCGTGCCCAGCGCGAGACGATGTTGAAGTTCGCCTCGGGCAAATTACGCTGAAACCAGCGGTCGAGACGGATGCCGTCATCGTCGACCCCGACGGTAAACTGACGAACGTTGTCCGATGGCTTGCTCACAGGCTGCGCACCAGAAAAAGACCGGCACCGGTCAGCGCAACCGCGCCGATGACCGAGGCCCCAACGTAACCGGCGGCGATCAAGGCTTGCCCCCGCTCGATCATGAGGAACGTTTCGAGGCCGAACGCCGAAAACGTCGTGAATCCGCCAAGAACGCCGACACCGAGCAGCAGGCGCGCCTGTTCTCCCCCGTTGCTTTCACGCGCGAGGACACCGACGAGAACGCCCATCAGCAAGCCCCCGATCAGGTTGACCGCGAGCGTCCCCCAGGGAAAGCCGGGGCCAAGTGCACGAAGGAAAGCACCCCCGACGAGGTAGCGCCCACCGGCGCCGACTGCGCCGCCGCCCATAACTGCAAGAAGGTTGTTCATATTGCCGCCGTAGCGGCTCGGCGGTCGAACCGCCAGAAGCTAGGCCAGAAGCTTCGGACGCGCCCTAGAGAATGGCGTTGATCTGGTCGAGCGTCAGCGGTTCGACGAACGCGATTCCGGTATGGCCTTCGCGTGCCCACGCCACACGGCCCGCAATGCGGCCCTGCCCCGCAAGGGCGATATGCACAGGGCGACCGGGTACGAGTTCCATATCGATCTCGACCATCGCTCCATGCGCAGACACATTGCGTGCCGACGTCTCATAGGTGCGGCCTGGGCCAGCCTCGACAAGCGCATTGACGCGGACGTCGGTGCGGCGCGAACGCCGTTCGTCCAGGATCTCCTGTTTCAGGTTGCTGTTGCTCACGCCAATCCTCCGAAATCGTCCGGAAATGTACGTGGGAGTCGTGAAGAATTTCGAAACAGCTAAATCCGAACGATTTCAATCGGAAGGCCGTCCCGTGGCTTTGGAATCGGCCAGGCCTGCCACTCCGCACCCGAACCTGAAGGCAGTTCGATGCGATGGTCCTTGAGCAGATGCCACAGCAGGATCTTCACCTGCATATAGGCGAAGTGGAGGCCCAGGCACATGTGCGCCCCGCCGCCGAACGGTGCCCAGGCATATTTGTGTCGGCCACGCGATTCGTCAGGCGCGAAGCGCATTGGGTCGAAATTATCGGGATCGGGCCAGTGTTCGGCCATATGGTGGACGAAATGCGTGTTGATACCGACGAACGTGCCCGCAGGAAAATCATGCCCGCGGAAACTGAACGGCTTGAGCGCGCGGCGTGGAATGGAGGGCACCGGCGGCATCATCCGCATCCCCTCCTTGAACGCATATTCTGTGAGGACAAGGTCGCCCAAGCGATCATAGGGCAGGTCGTCTCCATTCACTCCCAGCCCCGCCATCTCTTCGCGCAACCGGTCCTGCCATTCGGGATTGCGTCCCAGCAGCATGATCAGCGTCGTCGCCGATGACGTGATCGTGTCGTGCGCCGCCATCATCAGGAAGTTCATGTGATCGACGATCTCGTCGATGCTCAACTGGCCGCCATCGTCATGCGTCGCGCGGCAGATTTGCGAGAACATGTCTTCGCCGTTGCCCGCGCGCCGTTTCGGCACTGCGCGACTGAAATAATCGACCAGGAATTTGCGCCCCGCAACGCCGCGCCCCATCGCAGTGCCGGGAATGGGCATCCGCACGACCGCGATCGTTGCCTGGACCATGTCGGTGAACGCCTGATTGATTTTCGCGGCTTCCGGCCCCAGCGGCAGGCCCAGGAACGACGTGGCGGCAAGGTCCAACGTCAGCGCCTTGATCGCAAGGTAGAAAGCGAAATCCTGCCCCGACCACTGCGCGACGCGCGCACGGATGCCGGCATTCAACGACTCGGCATACAGCTTCATCGGTTCGGGCTTGAATGCGACCGACAGCGTGCGGCGATGGACGCGGTGCTTTTCGAAATCCATCAGCATCAGCCCGCGCGGGAAGAGCAGGTTGAGCATCGGGCCCCAGCCCTGTTCGGACGAGAAGAGCTTGTCGCGGTCGAACAGGACAAGCTCGTTCGCATCCGGCCCTAACATCGTCACGTTGCGCCCGCCGAAGCTCCTGTGGCGGAATACCGGCCCGTATTTTGCATGCATCCGGCGCACATATCCGGGCGGATCGGCGAGCAGTTTCAGCGTGGTGCCGAAGACCGGCCAGCCGTCCTCGCCCGGAATATGGTCCAGCACACGCCCCGGATTAAGGGGCAACCAATGCGGATTGGCGGTAAACCGGTCTGCGCGAGCCATGAGAATTCCTTACTTACACTCATATAAGTAGCAGGATATATGTCGGGCGCCAGATGGACCTTTTAACCCTAAAGGCGTTAATGACGCAGCCGTTAACTGAATATGGGTCTGCAATACGCCGTGGAAAGCCGCCGGAGTCAGCGGGAACGGGTCGCTTTTTCCGCGCTGCTTCGCGAAGCTGGCGGCGTACGCGTCGATGCGTCGATGTGCGACCTGTCCGAAACAGGCTTCCGTGCCGACTGTGCGTTTCCGATCGCCATCGGCCAGCGGGTCTTCCTGACGATCCCCACGTTTGCGCCGATGGAGGCAATCGTCGCCTGGCGACTGGGTCACGAACACGGCTGCAAATTCTTGCGCCCGCTGCACCCAGCGGTGTTCGCAACCATCGTTTCACGACACAGCGGTCACTGAATAAGGCGGGCTGAAGCCCCGCACTTTACTATTCGTTAACCTTTACAATTTACTTTTGGTTAAGGATTGGCGGCGCGAAAAGGCGCTTCCTGACCGGAGTCTGTGTCGTGTATCGCGTCCTTTCGAAGCGCTGTTTCGCACTCGTTTTCGCGCTCGTCGTCGGCGGCTGCACACAGCGTCACGTCACGTCTGCCGCGAGCCATAGCGTTGTCGAGGTATCCCCGGTCGATCCCAACAGCTGGGCTGCGATCGCGACAGACGACGATGCCGATCGTCTGAAGCGTCTTGATGCGGCATGGGCATCAGCACTCGCCGAAGCACGCCCGCGCAATGCAACGGCAATAACACGCGAAGGGGCGTTGCTCGACCCGGCCGGTGCGCTCACGAGGGCGGCGCCGTCCCCCGGCCAGTACCGATGCCGGGTCGTTGCGCTGGGCAGGGGAACCGACCGTCGCGGGCCGGTATTCCGGGCCTTCAAGCCGCAAACCTGCTTCGTGCAGGCCGAGGAAAAACTATTCGTCCTGATGAAGGCGACCGGCACGACCCTGCCCGGCGGGCGTCTGTGGGAAGACGGCGACAAGCGCATGATCTTTCTAGGCGCCATGGCCGACAAACCCGGCGCCGCCGCGCCCGCCTATGGAAGCGACCCTAGGCGCGACCGCGCTGGCGTGTTCGAACGCGTCGGGGACTTTCGCTGGCGACTTGTGACACCGTGGCAGGTGGACGGGCCGACGCTCGAGGTGATGGAGCTGGTTCCCGAAACGCCACCTCCGCCGCCCCCGCCGACGCCCTGAACACGATCATCCGTAATATTCGTGCGCGCCGACGCGCGTTTCGCGTGTAGACAGCGCCAGGGCCTTCGCCCTGCGAGGAATGCATCATGGCCAAAAGCCAGAAAAAGTCGAACAAGGAAGTCCGCAAGCCCAAGGCCGAAAAGGCACCCAAGCAGAATGCATCGAACCCGTCGAGCAAGCCCGTTACCATGACGACGATAAAGGGTTGAAGCCTAGCATGGCAGCCGACGACGAATCCTATGTTTACGACGAAGTCAGCGGCGAATGGATTTCGGCAGGCGAGGCTAGCCCAGGTACGGAACCCGTCGAAGTCCGCGACGCGGTCGGCAATGTCCTGAAAGACGGTGATCAGGTCACGTTAGTAAAGGATCTGACCGTGAAAGGCGCGGGGCAGACGCTGAAGCGCGGCACGCTGATCAAGTCGATCCGGCTCATGGGTGATGCACA
>JBDUBD010000090.1:0-11196 GCA_040004295.1 Sphingomonadales bacterium
GCCCGAACCGTTTGTCGAAAAACCAATCCCGCCCATCACCGAACCGCTGCATGCCCAGAACAATAACCATCCCCCGATGCCGGGATAGACGCCGAGATATGTCTTGCCGCGCTCCATGGCGCCGACGGCCAGGGCAAAGATGATGAGATAGGCTTCGATCCGCGTCTTGATGACGAACAGGCGGGTAAGCTTTTTGAACATGGCTGACATACAGCAAGGACTAGGCCAGCGTCGGAAATGCGTAAACACATCCTTAGCAAATCTGGTTACCTGTCAGTTAATCCGACAGTTCGAGGAGGTTCAGCGCGTCGAGCAACGCATGCCGCGCACTGCGTATGTCGTTGATAAGCGAAGCGCTCGACAGGTCGTCAGGCGCAATCGCCTCTGGCCAGGACCGCGCAACGACATGGGCAATCATGTCCAGCCGGGCCTTGTCGACAAGGAATCTTGGATCGACGGTCGCGGGATCGGCAACGAGGCGCAGACGCAAACATGCGGGGCCGCCGCCATTCGCCATCGATTCACGGACATCGACGGGGACGAGTTGCCGAATCGGGCCGTTGCCGGCGATGTGATCCTCCAGCCAGGCCCACACCCGCGCATTGTCGCGCGCCTCGGTCGGCAGGATCAGGGCCATACCGCCACCACCGGGCAGCGTGACCAGCTGGGCATTGAACAGATACGACTGGATTGCGTCAGCCAGCGAGACCAGCGCGTCGGGCACCTCGACGATCTGGACGTCGGGCAACAACCGCTCGAGATCGGCATAAAAGCCCGCGCGATCCTGAAACGCCTTTTCATGGGTGAACAGCACATTCTCGTTCGCGACTGCAACAACATCGTTGTGGAACGCACCGGCGGCAATCGCTTCTTCGGATTGCTCCACGAACAAGTGGGTGGCGATGCCATGCAACCGCGCGACCGCCTTTGACGCTTCGATATGCTGGCGCGCCGGAAACGCGCCACCCCGGACGCCGTAGACGAACACTTCGACGCCGGATGTGCCGTGACTGGTGCATAGCCGCATGTGGTTTGCCGCGCCCTCGTCGCCGAAAGGGGCAGGGACGGGTTCGTGAACGCGGAAAGCATCGTTCGCAAAGGCCAGGCGCAACTGCGCGATGGTGCCCGGCCATTCATGCGCACGGTGCGGCATGGTCAGCAAATTGGCCGGAGTCAGGTGGCATCTGCCGTCGCCGGTATCGGGCGCGGGGGACACCGTGGCTGCATTGGCGGCCCACATCGCCGAAGCCGACAACGCCGTGGCACGCAGGTGCGCATCGGCGGCAACGCCGTCGAGGCCCATTTGCGTTAGCCAATGTGAGTTCGGGCGGCTGTGGGGCAGGAGGATACCCTGCGTCAGGCCGAGGCGGATATTCGTCCGCATCTTGTCGATGCCCTGCAGTGCAGCCGCGCGCGGGTGCGAAACGGCGCCAGCATTCTTCGACGAGGCGAGGTTCCCTGAACTCAGCCCGGCATAATTGTGGCTGGGTCCGATGATGCCGTCGAAGTTGATCTCGATCAGACTCATTGCGGTGCGACCAGCACGTCTGCGCCTGGCTCGACACCGAGAAGCTTTGCCCCTTCGGGATCGATCGAGCCGTCATCGGTGACGCGCGCATAGGCGGCGGCAAAATCCTTGAGACGGCCGGTCGCGACAACCGACCGGGGCGCGTCATTCTCCGCGATGCGTTCGATCTTTACGGTGCGCGATTGGCCGATGCTTCGTACGCGGTCGGTCAGCGCATGCATCGTCGGTCCACCGTCGAAGATGTCGATATAATGGTCGTGGACCAGTCCTTCGCCTTCCAGCATCCGCATGGCTGCGCGTCCGCTCGAATGCGGAACGCCCATCACCAGTCGCGCGCTGTCGGGCAGCAGGGCCGTGTAAACCGGGTGCTTGGGCATCAGGTCGGCGATCATCTGGTGCCCATTTATCGCGTTGAAGGCGTCGGCCTCCTGAAAGCTCATGCCGAAGAATTTGCCTGCCAGCCCGTCCCAGAATGGCGAACCTCCGCCCTCGTCGATGACACCGCGCAGTTCGGCAAACAAACGGTCGGCAAAACGGGGGCGATGCTGGCGGATGTAGAGATAGCGGCTGCGCGCCAGCAGCATGCCGAGGCCGCCGGCGCGCTCATTGGGATGAAGGAACAGACCGCCGACTTCGCTCGCACCCTCGAAATCGGTGACCAGCGTCAGCATCTCGGCGCGGAATGTGCGTTTCAGCGCGGCGGACGTCTGGGTCAGCGCGCTCATGCGGTAGCTGTAGAAGGGCGCGGTCTCGCCGATCTTGGAGAATATCTGGCAGGTGCCACGCACGGCGCCCGTGGCGGTGTTCTCCAGCATCATTGTCACGCGATCGGCCACGAGCGTGTCCGCCGTGCGTGCCAGCGATGCTTCGGATTGTTCGAGCGTCGCGGTCAGCGACTTTCGGTCGGCGGGCAGATTGGTGAAGCCACCACCGGTCAGTTTCGCCATTTCGTAAAGCGCGGCAAGGTCGCTCGTTCGCGCAGGGCGTATCCTGAAAGTCATTATAGTGCCCCGTTTGCCAGCCGATGGATCGTCAGCGCGCTGAGTGCCGCGCGCTCCGCCAGCGATTCGACGATCAGATACTCCTGATCCGAGTGGATGGCACCACCGCGCACACCCATGGTATCGACGACGGGCACGCCACAGGTGGCAATATTGTTGCCGTCGCACACACCGCCGGTTGCTTTCCACGCGATCGACTGGCCGAGGTCGGCCCCGCAGTCTCGGACGAGGCCGAACAGGCGCTCCGCGGGCGGATCCATGGGCTTGGGCCGACGGCCGAAGCCGCCGTGCCGGTGGATCGTGACGTCATGACACTGCATGACCTTTGCCATGATCCCGGCGATCGCGGTGCTGGCGTGTGCTTCGAGCGCGGGTGTGGCGGGGCGCAGGTTGACCCGCAACACGGCATGGTCGGGCACGACATTGTTCGGCCCGCCGCCGTCGATCCGGGCCGGATTGACGCTTAGCCCCGCCATGCGGAGATCGGCAAGGCGAAGCGCCAGGTCTGCTGCAGCGACTATGGCATTGCGGCCATCGTCCGGGTTGCGCCCGGCGTGCGCCGCCCTGCCGGTCACGACGAAACTGAAATTGCCGCTGCCGGGTCGCGCACCCGCCAAGGTTCCGTCGGGCAGAGCGGCCGGTTCGTAGGTCAGTGCGGCGATCTTTCCGCGCGCCAACGCCGCGATGAGCGGCGCGGACGTTGTCGAACCCGTTTCCTCGTCGCTGTTGAGGATGACGTCATAGCCGAGCGCCGACGCCGATTCGCTGCCCTCGAACGCGATCAGCGCGGCGAGCATGACCGCGATCCCGCCTTTCATGTCCGCGACGCCCGGGCCGTTGATGATGCCCGGTGCTGTCTCGCGCAGGCTCTGGAAAGCGTGATCAGCCGGGAATACCGTGTCCATGTGGCCGGTCAGCAGGATGCGCCGGTTTGCACCGGGACGCACGGCAAGATGGATATGCTGCCCGCGCGCGACCGAACGGGCGCCACCATCCGGAGCGATGCTTTCCTCCGGCGCGGGATCGACCATCATCAATTCGCCCGGCAGGACCGAAAACGCGTCGGCGAGCAGCCCCGCGACATCGGCCAGTCCACGCAAATTACCGGTCCCGCTATTGATCGCTGCCCATTGTTCGACCTGCGCGCGCATCGGTGCAGCGGCGGCATGTGTGACCAGCGCGCTTTCATGATTGGAAAGACTCATGGCTCTCCCTAGCCGGTAGCAAGCGCCGCTTGAACCCCGGCGGCTTCGACGCTACGCGCTGCGCTCCTCCTCTCCGGGGCAAACACAGTCAGGAGACGCGCATGGCGTATGTCGAACGTTCGGGGTTGAATGTTGCAGCGGTTCTTGCCAGGTTTCTGGAGAGTGAGGCGCTTCCGGGTACGGGCATTGCCGCAGATGCGTTCTGGTCGGGCTTGGCCGGGATTATGGCGAAGTTCGCGCCGGTTAACCGCGCACTGCTCGCCAAACGCGAAGATCTTCAGGTGCAAATCGATGCCTGGCATATGGCGCGGGCGGGACAGGCGTGGGACGCAGCAGCCTACCATGCATTCCTGACCGACATCGGCTATCTCGTTCCTGAACCAGCACCGTTCGCGATCACCACCGCAAATGTCGATGCAGAAGTCGCGGCGATGGCGGGACCGCAGCTGGTCGTTCCGTCACTCAATACGCGCTTTGCGCTTAACGCGGCCAATGCGCGCTGGGGCAGCCTGTACGATGCGCTCTATGGCACCGACGTGCTCGACGCGCCGCCCGCGAAGGCCGGTGGTTATGATGTCGAACGCGGCGCGGCGGCGATCGCATATGGGCGCGGGTTTCTAGACCGGACGATTCCGGGATGGGAACTAGCGCTGACGGGCGGTGACTGTCCCCACAAGTTCGCACAGAACGGGGATAATATCCTGTTCATGAACAATGGACTGCACATCGAACTTGTTATCGATCGTGAACATGCGATCGGTCGAACCGATCCGCTGGGCATTGCGGACGTAATCCTTGAATCCGCGCTTTCGACGATCATCGACATGGAGGATTCGGTCGCGGCGGTCGATGCCGATGACAAGGTGGAGGCGTATCGGACCTGGCTCGGCCTGATGAAGGGCGACCTGGCGGCGACCTTCGACAAGGGCGGACGGACATTGACCCGCGCCCTGGAGCGCGATCGCGAATGGACCGCGCCAAGCGGTTCACGTTTCACGCTGCCGGGTCGCAGCCTGTTGTTCGTCCGCAACGTCGGCCATCTGATGACCAATCCGGCTGTGCTGCTGCCCGACGGATCCGAAGTTCCGGAAGGCATCCTTGATGCGGTGGTGACCTCGCTTGTCGCGATGCATGACGGCAGTGGCCCCGTGCGCAACAGCCGCACCGGCAGCATCTATATCGTCAAACCGAAGATGCATGGGCCGGAGGAGGCCTCCTTCACAAACGCCTTGTTCGATGCGACCGAGGACATGCTCGGTCTTGCACGCTACACGATCAAGGTCGGCGTCATGGATGAGGAGCGCCGGACGTCGGCCAACCTCGCCGCAACGATCCATGCCGTCCGTAACCGCATCGCCTTCATCAACACCGGTTTCCTCGACCGCACCGGCGACGAGATCCACACGTCGATGCGCGCCGGGCCAATGGTGCCCAAGGGCGAGATGAAGACCAGCGCCTGGATCAAGGCCTATGAGGCGCGCAACGTCGCCATCGGGCTGGCGTGCGGCCTCAGCGGCAAGGCGCAGATCGGCAAGGGGATGTGGGCCGCGCCTGATCGCATGGCGGACATGATGGTGCAGAAGATCGGCCACCCGATGGCAGGGGCCAATACCGCCTGGGTGCCGTCGCCGACCGCCGCGACGCTCCATGCGATGCACTATCACCAGGTCGATGTCTTCGCGCGTCAGAAGGAACTGACGGATATTACGCCGCTGGCCGACTTGCTCCGCGTCCCCCTCGCGCAGGGGCGCAACTGGAGTTCCGCCGAGATCGAGCGCGAACTCGATAATAACGCACAGGGGATCCTGGGCTATGTGGTCCGCTGGATCGACCAAGGGGTAGGCTGTTCGAAAGTGCCCGACATCGACGACATCGGCCTGATGGAAGATCGCGCGACACTTCGCATTTCTTCACAAGCACTTGCAAACTGGATTTTACACGGTGTCTGCACGGCGGAAGCCGTCGATGCGGCGCTGGTCCGCATGGCGGCTAAGGTCGATACGCAGAACGCAGGCGACCCGCTGTATCGCAAGCTCACGCCCGACAGCGTCGCGTACCGGGCCGCGCGGGCACTGATCTTCGAGGGCGTGACGCAACCCAGCGGCTACACCGAACCACTGCTGCATAAATTCAGACAGGAAGCGAAGGCAGGTACGGCCTGAACTCCTCCAGAACCTCTTCGTAAAGCCGCTTCTTGAACGCGACGATGAGGTCTGGAAGCCGCCATGGATCGATCCACTGAAAAGCCCGGAACTCGGGGTGTTCGGTACCGAGGTTTACGTCGGCATCGATGCCCAGGAATCGCATCAGGAACCAGCTCTGGCATTGCCCGGCGTATTTTCCCTTCCAGAGCTTGCCTTGAAGTTCCGGTGGCAAATCATAGAGCAGCTCGCGGGACGATTGCGCAATAATCTCAACGAGATTTGGCCCGATCCCCGTTTCCTCTTCGAGCTCGCGCAGCGCGCCGGTCCTCGCGTCTTCGCCGGGATCGAGTCCGCCCTGCGGCATCTGCCAGGCATCGAGGCTTGAATCGAGGCGCTGGGCCACGAACACCTTGTTGTCGGCATTGAGCAGCATGATCGCCGCCGCAGGGCGATAAAGCAGGGATTTGCTCATGCGACCGTTTCGGCGATCATTGCTTTCAGCACAGCGAGGCACCCGGTCACATCACCTTGTGACGACGGGATCGCCTTGCGAAGCGTGATGAAGCCGTGAATGTTCCCTACCGCCTCGCGATAGGTCACCGGTACGCCCGCCTTTGCCAATTCGGCGGCATAGGCGCGTCCCTGATCGCGCAGCGGGTCGAGGCCCGCCGTCACCACCAGCGTCGGCGGGATGCCCTTGTGGTCATGGCGCAGGGGAAAAGCGCGCACGTGCCCGGCTTCTGACCCATAGGCGTCGGTGAAATACTGCATCGATTCCACCGTCAGCAGCTTGCCCTCACCATGTTCGACATAGGACGGCCAGTCGTCGCGTTCATCGACGACCGGATAGATCGGGAATTGCGCGATAACGGGCACCGCGGCGGGCGCGTCACGTAGGGCCATGGTCGTGACGATGGCCAGGTTTCCGCCTGCGCTGTCGCCCGAGGTCACAATTCCCGTCACGGTACGGCCCAGTTCCGGCGGACTGGCCGCAATCCACCGCGTCGCTGCTTCGCAATCGTCGGGTGCTGCGGGCCAGGGCGCTTCGGGCGCGAGGCGATAGTCGATCGCGATGACGGGTATGTCGAGCGTGCGCGCAACCTCGGCGCAATAGGGTTCGTGCGTGTCGAGATCGCCGATCACGAACCCGCCGCCATGATAGAACACCATCACCGGTCCGGCATCGCGCTGTTCTCGCGCGTCGTAAAGCCGTGCCGGGATGTTGCCCGCGGGTCCGGGTATCGACAAATTCCTGATGACCGCGAGCGGCCCGGTTTCGACCTCCGCAACGCCGCGCATCGCCACCATCGTCAGCCGCGCCATCGCGGCGGGCAACTCGTGCATTTTCGGGCCGGGAACGTTGTTCAGGAACGTGAGGAAGGCGTTGACGTCGGGGCGGTTGCTCGGGGCGTTGCGGGTCATCTTAGTCGGCTCTCCACTGGTGCGTCTGCACCTTGGTCTCTAGCTAGCGGAGGATGCTCCATGTCGTCCACCACCCTGCCTATGTCGTGACGGCATCGGGCGGGGCGCACCAGTTCAGCAAATACGCCGCCGTCATGGACGTCCTGCGCGACGGGGGCGACCTGACCGAACATACGCCCGAAGCGATGCCGCGCGCGTGGATAGAGACGGCGCATGATCCCGCCTATGTGGATGCGGTCATCACCTCAACCGTTGCGCCGGAGATCGAACGCCGCATCGGTTTTCCGGTCACTCCAGAGGTGGCGCGGCGCGCACAGATAAGTCCGGGCGGAACCTGGCTGGCGGCAAAGCTGGCACTCCAACACGGCTATGCCGCGAACGCTGCGGGAGGAAGCCATCATGCGCTTCCGGATACAGGCGCGGGCTATTGCGTGTTCAACGACCTTGCCATCGCCGCGCTACGGCTGGCCGGGGAGGGCGATGCCGCCCGCATCCTGATCGTCGATTGCGATGTTCACCAGGGAAACGGCACGGCGGCGATCCTTGCCGGGCACCCCGACATCGCAACGCTGTCGATCCATGCCGAACGCAACTTCCCGGTGCGAAAAGCGCGTTCGACGCTCGACGTGGGGCTGCCCGATGGCACCAGGGATGACGCCTATCTTGATGCCCTCAAGTCCGCATTGAGATCGATGGTCGATGATGTACGCCCCGACCTCATCCTCTATCAGGCTGGAGTCGATGTTCATGTCGACGACCGTCTCGGGCGGCTGGCATTAACCGACGCAGGGATTGCAGCGCGTGATACCCTCGTCGCGCGTACTGCCAAAAACCTCGGCATTCCGTTCGCCAGTGTCATGGGTGGCGGGTACGGGAGTGACGTCATGGCGGTGGCGCGGCGCCACGCGGCGGTCATGCGCACGTGTGTCGCTGCCTATCTCGACTGATCGCCGCCCAAGTTTTACTGTTTGGCGACAACACTGTCGGCGCGCTAAACGCACGCATCACTATTTCCGGATTGATCATGGCCACTGCCGTTCACGAAACCACCCGCGAAGAAGCCGAAGCAGCCCCCCCTCCCGAAAACATTGTTGTCCGATTTGCCGGCGACTCGGGCGACGGGATGCAGTTGACGGGCGGGCAGTTCACGCTCTCGACGGCGCTGTCGGGCAACGATCTCGCGACCTTCCCCGATTTTCCGGCGGAGATTCGCGCGCCGCAGGGGACGCTGTTCGGCGTATCCGCGTTCCAGATCAATTTCGGATCGACGCAGATCGAAACGGCGGGCGACGCGCCCGACGTGCTGGTCGCGATGAACCCGGCCGCACTCAAAACCAATGTCGGCTCGCTGAAGCCCGGAGGCCTGATCATCGCCGACGAGGGCGAGTTCGGCGTCCGCAACCTCGCCAAGGCACAATATGAGGTGTCGCCGCTGACCGACGGATCGCTCGCCCAGTGGCAGCTGATCGCGTTCAACATCTCGCAACTCACGCTCGATGCGGTCAAGCCGTTTGGTCTTGGCAACAAGGAAGCGCTGCGTTGCAAGAATATGTGGACGCTGGGCCTTGCGCTCTGGATGTTCGACCGTGACCGCGAACCGCTGATTCAGTGGCTGCGCGAAAAGTTCGCGAAGAACCCGGTGCTTGCCGATGCCAATATCGCGGCGCTGAACGCCGGCCATGCCTATGGCGAGACGGCAGAACTCGGGCCGTCGGTGCGCCAGCACAGCATTGCCGCCGCGCCCGTTGAACCCGGCCTCTACCGCACCGTCACCGGTGCCGAATCGATCGCGATGGGGTTGGTCGCAGGCACACAGCTTGCGGGCCTCAAGATGTTCTTCGGCGGCTATCCGATCACGCCTGCATCGGCGATCCTGCATTATCTGTCGCGACTGAAGGAATTCGGCGTCACGACCTTTCAGGCGGAAGACGAGATTGCCGCCATCGCGAGCGCAATCGGCGCGTCCTATGCGGGGCAACTCGGCGTCACGTCGTCGTCCGGCCCCGGTATCGCGTTGAAGGGCGAGGCGATCGGCCTCGCCATTATGACCGAATTGCCGCTGGTCATCGTCAATTCTCAGCGTGGCGGACCGTCGACAGGACTTCCTACCAAGACTGAACAATCCGACTTATATCAAGCAGTTTATGGCAGAAATGGTGACGCGCCGATGCCGGTCATCGCCGCGCGTTCGCCCGCCGATGCCTTCGAATGCGCGATCGAGGCGGTTCGGATCGCGACGCAGTTCATGACCCCCGTCATGCTGCTGACCGACGGTTATATCGCCAATGCGGCGGAACCGTGGAAGGTGCCCGACACGACCAAGCTCGAGCCGTTCCCGGTGACGTTCATGATCGAGGCGCCCGAGACCGGTTTCAAGCCCTATTCGCGCGACGCAAAACTGGCGCGGCCATGGGTCAAGCCGGGTACGCCCGGACTGCTCCACCGCATCGGCGGCATCGAGAAACAGATCGACACCGGCCACATCAATTATGAGGCCGCCAATCACCAGACGATGACCGACCTGCGTCAGGCGAAGGTCGCTGGCATCGCCGACCATATTCCGGAACAGGGCGTCGAACTCGGCGGAACCTCGGGCAAGCTGGCGGTCGTCGGTTGGGGTTCGACCTTCGGCCCCATCCATCAGGCGGTGCGGCGCGCACGGGCGAAGGGACTCGACGTCCACCACATCCACCTGCGCCACATCTGGCCGATGCCGAAAAATATGGCTGTCCTACTTGCAGGCTATGAGCATATCCTCGTTCCCGAGATGAATACCGGACAGCTCAAAACGGTGTTGCGCGACCAGTTCCTTGTCGATGCGAAGCCGCTCAACAAGGTCAGCGGCCAACCGTTTCGCATTGCGGAAATCGAGGCCGCGATCGAAGCAGCGTTGTGACCGTTTTAGTGTATACTTTCACAGAAATCCGGGACTTTTAGCCCATGAACGCCATCACCCCTATCCGCCCCGCCGGACCCGCGACCAGCCCCAAGGACTGGGAAACCGACCAGGAAGTTCGCTGGTGCCCCGGCTGCGGCGACTATGCCGTGCTGAAGGCTGTGCAGCGCACAATGCCCGAAATCGGCGCGGACCCGGCAAAGACGGTGTTCGTCAGCGGCATCGGCTGTTCGTCGCGCTTCCCCTATTACATGGAGACGTACGGCTTCCACACGATCCACGGCCGCGCGCCAGCGGTCGCGACGGGGGTGAAGCTCGCCAATCCCGAACTCGATGTGTGGATCATCACCGGTGACGGTGACGCGCTATCGATCGGCGGCAACCACACGATGCACCTGTTCCGCCGCAACCTCGATTGCCAGGTGCTGCTGTTCAACAACGAGATCTACGGCCTGACCAAGGGGCAGTATTCGCCGACCAGCCGCGTCGGTACGCGCTCGCCCTCGACGCCGTTCGGGTCGGTCGATACGCCCGCCAGTCCTTGCGCCTTTGCACTTGGCGCGGGCGCGCGGTTCGTGGCGCGCGGAATCGACGTGCACAAGCGCCTGCCAGAGGTTTTGAAGGCGGCATACGCACACAAAGGCACGGGCTTCGTCGAAATCTACCAGAACTGCATCGTGTATAACGATGACGTGTTTGCGCCGTTCACCGACAAGGCGAACGCCGCAACCGGACAGCTTTGGCTGAGTCATGGCGAGCCGATGCTGTTCGACGGCGGCAAAAAGGGCCTCAGGCTCGACCGCGACCGGATCGCGATGGAGATCGTCGATGTAGTCGATGGCGACTGGGCGGCGGCGGGCGTATTGGTCCACGACGTGACCAGCCGGATGGCTGCGCACCTGTTGGTCGAACTGCCCGCAGGGTCGTTCCCGGTGGCGCTCGGTGTGATCTACGACAGCCCGGCACCGACCTTCGAAAGCGCCGTCGTCGCGCAGAACGA
>JBDUBD010000091.1:0-11151 GCA_040004295.1 Sphingomonadales bacterium
CCAGCTTCGACGCGCGGCCGATCATCGATGCGATGGGCAAGATGAGCTTCACCAGCCGCGACCTTGCGCGCGCAACCGGCATCTACAACCAGATGCTCGAGGATCCCGATTGCTCGATCTTCCTCGTGATCGCAGGCTCGACCAGCGCGGGCGGGTGCATGGACCTGTACGCCAAGCTGCTCGAATCGAACATGATCGACGGCATCGTCGCGACGGGTGCCAGTATCGTCGATATGGATTTCTTCGAGGGGCTTGGCCACAAGCATTATCAGGCGCTCGAGGTACCCGACGACGACACGCTGCGTTCGCTGCTGATCGACCGCATCTATGACACCTATATCGACGAGGAGCAGTTGCAGGACTGCGACCATACCATCCTGGAGATCGCGAACTCGCTCGAACCGCGCGCCTATTCCAGCCGCGCGTTCATCCGCGAGATGGGCAAGTACCTGGTCGAACATGGCAAGAAGGACAACAGCCTCGTAAAGCTCGCCTACGAGCATGACGTGCCAATCTTCTGCCCAGCGTTTGTGGACTCGTCGGCCGGCTTTGGTCTGGTCAAGCACCAGGTCGACCGCGCCAAGGAGGGCAAGCCGTATATGGTGCTCGACGCCATCGCCGACTTCCGCGAACTGACCGACATCAAGATCAAGGCGGGCACAACCGGTCTGTTGATGATCGGCGGCGGCGTGCCGAAAAACTTCATCCAGGATACCGTCGTCTGTGCCGAGATTCTCGGTCACGACGATGTCCAGGTCCACAAATATGCGGTCCAGATCACCGTTGCCGACGTGCGCGACGGTGCCTGCTCATCTTCGACACTGCAGGAAGCGGCGAGCTGGGGGAAGGTAAACACCGGCATCGAACAGATGGTGTTCGCGGAAGCCGGGTCGGTCATGCCGCTGCTCGCGAGCGATGCCTACCACCGCGGTGCCTGGAAGAACCGCGTCAAGCGTAAATGGGGCGCGATCTTCGACTGATCAGCTGCTCTGATACTTCCAGTGTCGCCGCTTGTTTTCGGCGCACCATTCGACAGCCTGTCCGATGCGCTTTGCGCGCGTGGCAGGCTGTTTCGCTTCGACCACCCACTCGACATATTCGCGCTGCGCACCCGACGGAAAGCTTGCAAAATACTGAGCCGCTGCCGGAACAGCATCGAGGGCTGATTGCAGATCGCCAGGCATGGTGAGGTCGGGTTTCGACTGCTTGGGCGGTCGAAGCGTTTTACCGCCAGCATCAATCATAGCCATCGCCTGATGGATCATGGCGACCAGCGTTGCAACGTCGGGCAAGTCGGCAATGGCGATCAGCTTGCCGAACTGTCCCATTGCCCCGGCGGCTTCATCGGAAGGCCCCGCGCCATCGCGACGCCAGAAACCGAACGCCGCATGCGCCTTGAATGCCGCCATGTTAGCCAAGGGCCTGCCGCGATAGTCAAAGAATGGCATGCTCCATTTCATCGTCTCGGCGATCTCGGGCGATGCGCGATGCATGACGGCGCGGACATGTCTTAAGATGGGCTGTGCAAACGGCGCAGCCTTGGCAATATAGGCGTCAACAGGGGAATCTTGGCTCATTATATGACGCCTCCTTAAGGTGATTTATCCGCCTATTACCTAGCAGCAAGCACAAAATCCGTCCTGTTTGACAACGATTCTTGCGTGCTGCAGCATTCTCGAAATTATAGGGGGGAAGCTGCCATGAAATCCGAAATTCTTCAGCCACTAGCTCTGCTCGCAGCATGGTCGATGTTGATCTGGCTATGGCTTTACGCAACGCGTTTGCCGGCGCTGCTAAGCAATCCGGCTTATGATGCCAAAAATTCTGTCGGATCGACAGGGAACGACATACGGGGCCTCGTTCCACCTAGGGTTCAGTGGAAAGCGGATAATTACAATCATTTAATGGAACAGCCGACTGTGTTTTACGCCGTCGTGCTAACATTGGCTCTTATCGGCGCAGGCGAAGGATTGAATGCAATCCTGGCGTGGATCTACGTCGGGTTTCGGATCGTGCACAGCCTCGTCCAGGTTACCGTCAACCGTGTGTCCATTCGCTTTGCCCTGCATTTCATCGGTACTATTCCGCTAATCATGCTGACTGTACATGCGCTTATTCAGGTGTTTTCCGTTCGCGCGTAAATGAGGCGACGAGCTCGACGTGCGTAGACCACCGAAACTGGCCGACCGGTGTGATATGTTCGAGGCAATAGCCACCGTCGATCAGTACGCGCGCGTCTCGGGCAAACGTTGCCGGGTTGCAGGACACATAGGCGATTCGCAGCACCGTCGATGCGGCCAGCCGCGCCACCTGTTCCCGTGCGCCCGCTCGCGGAGGATCGAGTACGACGGCGTCAGCAGTGTTCAGCTCAATCTCAGTCAAAGGCCGCCGGAAAAGGTCACGATGATCGACTGCCACTTTCCGTGACGCCAACAGGGCGACCGTAGCGTCGCGGCTACCCTCGATGGCCTTCACGCGACCCCCGAGCGAAAGGGCGAAGGTTCCAAGGCCTGCGAACAGGTCGAAGATCTTTGTCGCATTACCGATGCTGTCGCGAACGGCGGCGACCAGTGCCGCCTCCCCGTCTGCCGTCGCTTGAAGAAAGGCGCCATCAGGTAAGGCCACCGGCGTGCCGTTAAGCGTTATCGTCGGCGGCTGCGGGCGCCAGCGTGCCGAAGGACCATCACCGTCATCGACCGACACACGGGCAAGGCATTGGGTGATGGCGAAGTCGTTCAGCGCCTCGATCGCAGCGAGCCCCCCCACCTCGAAGCCCGCCAGCAGTACATCTATTCCCTGATCGGCGAGCGTCAAGGTTATCGTTGCCCGCCCCTTGTCGGGCATTACGACCGCCAGCAGGCTGCGAAGCGGCGCGACCAGCGCAAATAATGGCGGTAGCAGAATATGGCATTCGTGGAGATCAACAATGGCGTGGCTCGCACCCTCGTTGAAACCAATGATTACCTTCCTGCCCCGTCTTTCTGCCCGCAGGCTTGCACGGCGACGTGTGCGCGGTGGCGAGATGTGGACAGGGCCGAATTCGGGTGGCGAGATGCCGTGCTCGGCCAATGCGCCGGCAATGCGGTCGATCACAAAAGCACCGTAACTCTCATCGTCGATCTGCTGGAGTTGGCATCCGCCACAGACGCCGAAATGTCGGCACGGTGGCGTAACGCGATGCGGTCCCGGGACGACGCTGCTGTCATCGCGCACAATATCACCCGGAGCGACGCCGGCTACAAAACGACCGCTCTCGGTCACGCCATCGCCCCGCGCCGCAATGCGAATGATCGTCTCGCTCATCGGCTTGCTACGGCGGCGACGGTCGGGAGATGGCGCAGAAGATCGTCGGCGATCAGGACAGCGCCTACGCGTCTTGCTGCCTCCGCATGTAGCCACACCGCCGCGCATGCCGCATCGTATGTATCCAGCCCTCGCGCCAGCATTGCGCCCGCTACACCAGCGAGGACGTCACCCGTGCCCGCCGTCGAGAGCCAGGGTGAACCTAACGGCGCCAAGGTTGCGCGGCCATCCGGCGAGGCGATGACGGTGTCTGCGCCCTTGTGGATGATCGTGGCATTTGCGGATCGCGCCGCGATACGAGTGCGGTCGAGTTTACTTCCGCCCTTGTCACCGAAGAGGCGGGAGAATTCACCGGCATGGGGAGTCAGTATTGTTGGCGCATCGCGGCGGGTGAAGTTCGGGAGAGAGTCCCCATCGATGACCATAGGGACGTTGCTGGCCAGAGCCTGGGTCAGGGCATCATCATTGGTCGTGCCGAGACCTGGACCGATGACCATTGCGCCCAATCTTTTGTCGGCGAGGGTGAGAGCAAGTCTACACATGGGACGGGAAACGATGGCGTTCGGGAGCGGGCGGTCGAGGCCGAGTGTTACAACATATCCTGCGCCGCTGCGGGCTGCGGCTTGTGCGGCAAGGGCCGCGGCGCCGGGCATTTCGCCGCCGACGATAGCAACCATGCCCCGGGTATATTTGTGATCGTTCGGGCCGGGTATCCGCAGGTGCGGTTTCGATAAAACGTTAATTTTGCTGGTAAATTCGATCCCGATGTAGGCGATCAGGACGTGGCCGCATCTGGATGCGGCAGGCAACAGGAGATGGGCGGGTTTGGCAGCGCCGAATGCAATGGTGATGTCGGCGCCAGCTCCGCCCAAATCGGCGCCATCGTCGCTGGCGAAGCCGCTCGGAAGGTCGGCGGCGATCGTCAGCTTTGCGCCGCTGACCAGGCGTTGCAGCGCCGAGCCCAGCATTTCGTCCAGGCCGCGGCGCAGGCCCGTTCCGAACAGGGCGTCGACAAGGACCGGTGCCGTTTCGGCGGTGTGGAGTGCCTCGACCGGCCCATTCCAACGCGATCGGGCCGCGCGTGCCAGATCGGTCGTCGGCTCGCCGCTCGCCGCCACACGGACTGCCACGCCGCGCCCGGCCAATACTCGCGCCGCGACATAACCGTCGCCGCCATTGTTCCCGGGGCCGCAGGCGACGAGCACGGCTTGGCCGCTTCCGAAACGGACCGCGGCCTCGGCGAGCGCGCGCCCTGCCCGCTCCATCAGTTCGTCGAGGGGCACGCCGCACGCCCGCTCGGCCGCCAGCATCTCGGCAGCAGTCAATACTGGCCCGGCAAGCGGCGTCATTTGCGCGGCGGCAGGCGGTAACGGTCACCGCCGATCACGAGTTCGAAGCGACCATCGGGCAGCGGCTTTCCATCCGGATCATCGCTGCCGTCCGCCGCGCTGATCGTCCCGTCCTGAGCGAGGTCGATCCGCCGGAACCCGCCATCCTTGTGCCGCAGGACCAGCAGACTTCCCACGCTACGCTCCACCGCACAGCTCTTCGTAAAATCGGCGGCACCATCCACCGCGCACTCGATCCGGTCGTCCGGCGCGGCGGTCGCAACCTTGTCCTCCGGACTGGCCCCGCATCCTGCGACGAGCAGTAAAAGACCGGCGCTAGATATCCGCGAAAACATGGGTTTCCGCCCGGGCACCGGGGTGCGTCACCGCGCCCTGCCAAGCGGGACCGACGTTTTGTGCGTAACGCCACAGCGCGCCCGACTGATAATCGGTGGCGCGCGGTTTCCAGCGCGCCTTGCGCTCGGCAAGCACGACATCATCGACTTTCAGGTCGATTGTACCGACCTCTGCGTCGATCGCGATGACATCGCCGTCCTCGACCAGCGCGATCGGCCCGCCATCGGCGGCCTCGGGGCCGACATGGCCGATGCAGAAGCCCCGCGTCGCACCCGAGAACCGCCCGTCGGTGATCAGCGCAACCGATTCGCCCATGCCCTGTCCATAAAGTGCGGCGGTGGTCGACAGCATTTCGCGCATGCCGGGACCGCCCTTCGGTCCCTCGTAACGGATCACGATCACCGATCCCTCGACGATCTTGCGCGCCTCGACGGCGGCGAAACAGTCTTCCTCGCAATCGAACACCTGCGCAGGGCCGCTGAACTGAAGGCTGTGAAGCCCCGCAACCTTCACGATGGCCCCGTCGGGCGCGAGCGAGCCGCGCAGGCCGACGACGCCGCCCGTCGGCGTGATCGGCGCCGTTGCGGGATAGATGACCTTCTGATCGGGGTTCCACGTCACCTGATCGATGTTCTCTCCCAGTGTCTTGCCCGTAACCGTCAGGCAGTTGCCGTGGAGAAGCCCTTCGCCCAACATCGTTTTCATCAGCATGTACACGCCGCCGGCGTCGTACATGTCGCGCGCGACAAACTGTCCGCCGGGCTGAAGATCGGCCAGATAAGGCGTCGTCTTGAAGATTTCGGCGACGTCGAACAGGTCGAAATCGATTCCCGCCTCGTTGGCCATTGCAGGCAGATGAAGCCCGCCGTTCGTCGATCCACCTGTCGCCGCAACGATCCGCGCGGCGTTTTCGAAGGCTTCACGGGTGCAGATGTCGCGCGGGCGGATATTCGCTGCGAGCAATTCCATCACCTGCGCGCCGGCTGCATGAGCGATTTGCTCACGCGAACTATAAGGAGCGGGAACCATATTGCTGTTCGGTAACGACAAACCGATGGCTTCACCAACGCAGGCCATCGTGTTCGCCGTATATTGTCCGCCACAGGCACCGTGCCCCGGACAGGCGACCCGTTCGAGTTCCTGCAACTCGCTCAGCGGACACGCTCCGGCGGCATATTTGCCCACAACCTCGAACACGTCCTTCACCGTCACGTCGCGGCCCTGATAGCGCCCCGGCAGGATCGACCCGCCGTAAACGAAGATGCTGGGCACGTTCAGGCGCAGCATGGCCATCATCATGCCGGGCAGCGACTTGTCGCACCCGGCAAAGCCGACAAGCGCGTCATAGCAATGGCCACGCACGCTGAGTTCGACCGAGTCGGCGATCACTTCACGGCTGACCAGCGAGGATTTCATCCCCTGATGCCCCATGGCGATGCCATCGGTGACGGTGATCGTGTTGAACCGGCGCGGCATCCCGCCGCCCGCCTCGACGCCGCCTCGGCACACATCTGCTTGCGCGTCGAGCGTGGTGTTGCACGGCGCGCTGTCGTTGCCCGCGCTGGCAATACCGACGAACGGACGCGCGATCTCTTCCTCGGTCAGGCCCATCGCGTAGTAATAGCTGCGATGCGGAGCCCGCTCGGGGCCGACGGAGACGTGGCGGCTTGGCAGCCGTGATTTGTCGAAGCGTTGGGTCATGTCGGGTGCGCAATTGCCCGATTGCGCCGGTTAATCAAGCGAGCGATCAAGCAACGCGGTCGCAGACCTGCTCGATGATGGGCGCAAGGCGCTTGGCCCAGCGTTCGACACCCTCGTCATCGGTGATCAGATCCTGCCGGACTTCGAGGCCCAGATAGGGTGTCCCCGTCCCCTCCGCATGCCGGTTCATGGTCGCGTTGAGCAGCTTGCCCGAATAAGGCTGTTGATCGCCCGTCACGATTCCGGCCGCCTCCAGCAACGGGATGGCGATGTGCGCGGCGCGGGCATCCCTGTTGTAAAGCACACCCACTTCCCAGGGTCGCACTTCGTCAGGGTTTGTTGCGAGTACGGGCGTAAAGCTGTGCAACGAGACGATCATGCCAACCTCGTGATGCGCGATATAGGCCGCAAGTTCGTCGTGATACGGCTGCCAGAAGCGCGCGATGCGGTCTTCGACATTGCCGGGATTGCCGGGAATTTCATACCCGTCGCTGGTTTCGGGGATCAGCCCCGGATCGTCGAGATCGCGGTTGAGATCGATCACCAGCCGCGAGACATTGCCGAGGAACGATGGCGCCTGCAACGCGTGTGCGAGGGACGCCACGCCGATGTCCCAGCCGATATGCGTGGTGAGCAGGCTGCGCTCGATGCCGAGGTCGATGTCCGGCGGCACCCGGTTCGACGCGTGGTCGGCGACGATCAGGACGTTGCTGAGCGGCTGAACGCCGACCCTGTGCCAGTTGTCGCTCATCGCAACACCGATTCCATGATCCACCATTCGGGATGGTCGCGACGCGTCTCCTCTGCCGCGCGCGACCGCGCTGCGTCACTGACGAAGATCGCAAAACAGGTCGCACCGGAGCCGGACATCCGCGCAACAATGACGTCATGCCGCCGCGAAAGCCAGTCGAGGACGGTCCCGATTTCGGGCACCAGCGATCGTGCCGGTGCTTCGAGATCGTTTCGGCCGGTCTGCCAGTCACAGAGGACGCCGTGGTCGATACCGTCCCATGCGCCGAAGACAGCCGCCGTCGACAGGGGAGTGCCGGGGTTGACCAGCAGGACCGGCCTGCCGGTGACCGGTGCCGTTTCGACAAGATGTTCGCCGATGCCCTCACCCCTGCGCGTACCGGACAGCACGCACGCCGGTACATCGGCGCCAAGGCGTTGCTGAACATCGAGAGCAGGCAATGGCACGCCGTAAAGGCGCGCGATCAGGCGCAGCGCCGCCGCCGCATCCGCCGAACCGCCGCCGATGCCACTGGCGACCGGAAGGTTCTTGGTCAGGTGCAGCCGAACCGGAAGCCTCATGGCGGATGCTGCGCGGACGACGAGATTGTCGGTCGTGGACAAGCCCGCAGCAAAGGGACCGTCGATGGTGAGGGTTGTCGCATCGGCCTTTTCGGCGGTCAGGCTGTCGCCGTCCTCGCAAAAGGCAAAGACGGTTTCGAGATCGTGATAGCCATCGGGCCGTCGCCGCCGGACATGCAGTGCCAGGTTGATCTTTGCATACGCGGTTTCGGTCAGACGCACGATCAGCGGCGCTCGAGCTTTTCGTTCAGACGCCCGAGTACCGGCCCGATGGCATTTTCGCGCGCCGCGACCCAGGCATAGCGTGCCTCGATTCGTCGGCCCGCCGCCCAATAGGCGTCGCCGAGATGCTCGGTGATCTCGGGCTCGGTCGAATCCAGGCTACGCGCCCGTTCCAGCGTCTCGATGGCGGTTTCGATGCGTCCGGCACGGAATTGCGCCCAGCCGACCGAATCGGTGATCGCCGCGTTTTCCGGCTGTGCATCCGACGCCTTTTCCAGCAGCATGATCGCGCGGGGCAGGTCTTCGTCATGGTTCGCCATGCCGAAACCGAGCTGGTTGAGCAGCCGGGGATCATCGGGTGACAGGGCGAGGGCGCGTTCGAGCACAGGACGCGCGCTTTTCCAGTCGCCGCCCTGGTCGAGCACATTGCCGAGCGCGAGCCACAGTTGCGCGCTCGCCCGGTTGTCGCCGATCGTCTCCATCGCGCGGCGATAATGGCCCGCCGCCTCGGCGAAATTGCCGCGCCGCGCCTCGATATCGCCAAGGCGGGTCAGATCGTTGGTCGATCGCGATGACCGCGTCAGCGCCAGTGCATAGGCCTCGTCAGTGCGACCGAGTTCTTCGAGCAGGTCGATACGGGTCGACATGGCCGCGTCGCCAAGGACGGGGTCGGCCGTCATGCTGTCCACCAACCGAAGCGCCTCTGCATTGCGCTCGGCGAATTTGAGCGTGGCCGCGGCGACAAGGCGGGCCTGGCCGCCTTCGGGATCGGCAAATGTCGCGAAGCGGGCAAGCGTAATGGCGGAGCGTGACGACCGGTCGCTCATCAGGTCGATCGCCATGCGCTGAAGCACGAAGGACGCGCCACGGGCCGGCGTGTCGACCGCGCCGGACAACCGCTTTCCGCGCGTGATCAGCGTGCGCGCAGCGGCGAATGCGACGTCATCGCCCTTGAGCAAAGTCAGGGCGAGGTCGTTCTGCCTGCGTGCGTTGAGAATTGCCGCAGCGGCGAGCCGCAGGGTGCTGGTCCGGTAGGCATCGGTGCCGATGATGGTTTCGACGGACTGTGCCCCCGCGACGAAATCGCCGCGCGCAATCGTGAGCAGGGCTGCATTCTCGGCAGTATAGGCGCCGACGCGGGTCTTGTCGGTCGTCGCACGGGTACCGGTTGCGAGCGCAAGCCAGCCGTCGAACAGCGGCGCCAGGAAATCGAACCCGTCTTCCTTTGCCATTCTGTCGAGCAGGACACGCGCCGCAGCCCAGTCGCGCTCGCGCACCGCACCGATGTACAACAGGACGCGCGCATCGGGTGGCAGGATATCGGCCTGTTGAAGCGTGCGGGCGGCGCGGAGAGCAAGTGCGTAATCCCCGGCATCGACACCGGCCCGATAGGCGCGAAATGCGACCAGCACATCGTTCGACGCGAGGGCCAGCGCCGTCGTGTAGCTCTGGATCGCGGTTGTGCTGTCGTACGACCGGTCCGCGACGCGGCCGCGCACATAGGCACCGAACGCCGATTGCTCGATCCGTTTGGCCGCCACACCCGATGGCATCGACACCAGGGCGAACGCGGCCACCGTCGCAATCGGGCTACATGTTCGGATAGTTCGGCCCACCGCCACCCTCCGGCACGACCCAGTTGATGTTCTGGGTCGGATCCTTGATGTCGCAGGTTTTACAATGGACGCAATTCTGCGCGTTGATCTGGAGCCGCTTGCCGCTGGGGTCGACGGCATCCTCGACGAATTCATAGACGCCTGCGGGGCAGTATCGCTGTTCCGGCCCGTCGTAGAGCGGCAGGTTGATCGCGGTGGGGACGCTCGCGTCCTTCAGCGTCAGGTGGACCGGCTGGTCCTCCTCGTGATTGGTATTCGAGATGAACACCGACGACAGCCGGTCGAAACTCAGCACGCCATCGGGCTTGGGATAGGCGATCGGCTTCACGATGTCGCGGCGCCACAGGCTGTCGCTGTCGGCGTGATGCTTCATCGAGATCGGCAGGCCGATCTTCAGTGTGCGCATCCACATGTCGGCACCCGCCAGGATCGTCCCGAGGAAGTTGCCGAATTTCGCGACGGCAGGTTCGGCGTTCTGGACGAGCTTCAGTTCCTTGGCGATCCAGCTTTCGCGGACGGCGGGTTCGTAGTCGGCCAGTTCATCGTGTTCACGGCTGGCCGCGATCGCCGCTGCGGCGCTTTCGGCGGCGAGCATCGCCGATTTCATCGCGGTATGGCTGCCCTTGATACGCGGCACGTTCACGAAACCGGCCGCACAGCCGATCAGCGCGCCGCCGGGGAACGCCAGTTTCGGGACCGACTGCCATCCGCCCTCGTTGATCGCGCGGGCGCCGTACGAAACACGCCGTCCGCCTTTCAGGATCGCCGCGATCTCGGGGTGGTGCTTCCAGCGCTGGAATTCCTCGAACGGCGAGAGGTGCGGGTTCTTGTAATCGAGCGCGACGACGAAGCCGAGCGCGACCTGATGGTTCGCCTGATGATAGAGGAATCCCCCGCCCCAGGCATCGTCGAGCGGCCAGCCCTGGGTGTGGATGACACGACCCGGCGCATGGAGCGCGGGGTCGATGTCCCACAACTCTTTCAACCCGATTCCATAGACCTGCGGCTCACAGTTTGCTTCGAGTTCGAAGTTGCGCTTGAGCTGCTTGGTCAGGTGCCCGCGCGCGCCCTCCGCAAAGAACGTGTATTTCGCGTGGAGTTCCAGACCCGGCTGGTAATCAGCCTTGTGTGTGCCGTCGCGCGCCACGCCCATGTCGCCGGTCGCGACGCCCTTCACCGATCCGTCGTCGTTGTAGAGGATCTCCGCTGCCGCAAAGCCGGGGAATATCTCGACGCCCAGCCCCTCGGCCTGTTCGGCCAGCCAGCGGCACAGATTGCCGAGCGAGCCGGTGTAGGTACCCTTGTTGTTCATG
>JBDUBD010000017.1:0-34214 GCA_040004295.1 Sphingomonadales bacterium
TTACTAACCATGTGACATTGCGCGTCGGCGCCTGACGGGCGCAGCTGTACTGCCCCCAAGGTCGCGTTATCGGTTGCGACCGATCACTCCCGGTCGCATGGACGACCGGATGAACCCCCTTTCCATTACGGCGTCGATCACCGGCCAGGCCTGGCGCTGGCGCGGGGGAACTGGTCCGGGAGACGATCTGGTCGCTGGCCTTTTGCTCGCACGCGGATGCCCGCCCGACGCAATCGAGGCGCACCGTGCGCCGACGCTGCGCGGATTCATGCCCGACCCGTCGATCTTTCGCGATATGGATGTGGCGGCAGTGCGGCTGGCCGATGCAGTCGAGGGCGGCGAGCCGGTCACTGTTTTCGGCGACTATGATGTGGACGGTGCGACGTCCGCGGCACTGCTCGTCCGCCTGTTGCGCGGCCTCGGACTCGATCCCGCCGCCTATATCCCCGATCGGTTGATGGAGGGCTATGGTCCCTCGGGCGAGGCTTTGGTCAAGATCGCCAGGGGCGGGGCATCGCTGATCGTTACCGTCGACTGTGGCGCGCAGGCGTTCGAGGCGCTGGCCATGGCGCGCGACGTCGGGGTCGATGTGATCGTCGTCGACCACCATAAATGCGCAAGCGAACTCCCGCTGGCGCATGCGCTGGTCAACCCGAACCGCCTCGACGAGGGTGAAGGCGCGGCGCATGGCCACCTCGCGGCGGTGGGCGTGGCGTTCCTTCTTGGGGCCGCATTACTGCGCGAACTGCGGCGACGCGATTTCTTTGCAGACCGGGCCGAACCCAGGCTGATCGACCTTCTCGATCTCGTCGCCCTCGGCACCGTCGCCGATGTCGCATCGCTGAAGGGGCTTAACCGCGCCTTTGTGGCCCAGGGGCTGAAGGTCATGGCGGTGGGCCGGAATATCGGGCTTGAGGCACTGCTCGCTGCATCTCGCCTGAAGCGCGCGCCGCAATGTTCCGACCTCGGCTTCGCACTGGGACCACGGATCAACGCGGGTGGTCGCGTCGGCAAGTCCGACCTCGGCGTCCGGCTGTTGACGACCGAAGACCCCCGTGAAGCTGCCGAAATTGCCACCGAACTCGATGCTCTCAACGAGGCGCGCCGGGTGATCGAGGCTGGTGTGCAGGCCGAGGCGGAGGAACTCGCCGTCAACAAGGGCAATCGTGCGGTCGTCGTCGTTGCCGGACGCGGCTGGCATCCCGGTGTTATCGGCATCGTAGCGGGGCGCCTGAAGGAAAAGACCGGCAAGCCCGCCATCGTCATCGCGCTCGACGACGCAGGTGTCGGCAAAGGATCGGGGCGTTCGATTTCGGGTGTCGATCTGGGCGCCGCGGTACTGGCGGCCAAGGACATGGGGTTGCTTGTTGCGGGCGGTGGGCATGCAATGGCGGCCGGCATGACCATCGACGAAGCGCAGGTGGAGGCCTTCACAGATTTCCTCAATGACCGGCTTGAAGGCGACGTCACGCGTGCGTCGGGCGAACGTGCGTTGTTGCTCGATGCAGTTGTCGCCTGTGGCGGCGTGACGCCCTCGCTGGTGGACGCGCTGGAGGTGGGCGGTCCTTATGGCATGGGCTGGCCCGCGCCGCGTGTCGCTGCCGGACCGATGCGGATCATCAAGGCCGATATCGTAGGCAGCGGTGGGCATGTTCGCACCATCCTGGCCGGCGACGACGGGCGTAGTTTGAAGGCCGTTGCCTTCCGCAGCGCGGACACGCCGCTCGGACAGGCCCTGCTTTCCGCGCCGCGCGAGCGGCGGCTGTGGCTCGCCGGGCGGATCAAGATCGACGACTGGGGCGCGCGTCCGGCAGCCGAGATGCATATCGACGATGCGGCGTGGTGCGATTGACCCGGTTTGATCGGGTGGCGGTTGACGAAGCGGGAGTTTGTGTTAATCGCGCGCCTCGCTTGTGCGGCCCCTTCGTCTAAGGGTTAGGACGCGGCCCTTTCACGGCTGAAATACGGGTTCGAATCCCGTAGGGGTCACCATCCTGCAGAAAATCTGCCGGGGGCAGATTTTCGCGGATGGTGACGGCAACGAAGTTGCCGTGAGGCGCGAAGCGTCGAGCCAGCCCTCTCAAGTTGCCAGGTCGTGCTTGTCCGCGCGGCGCTTGCCCAGCAACAGCTTCTTTTCGAGATGCACGCGCAGTTGCGCGTAATAGGCGGTCAGGAATCCGTCGATGTTGTGGACGTCGGTCGTCCAGCCGATCTTGTCGATGATGGCCTGCGCGACGGTCAGTTTCGCGGCGGCGTCGCTCCGGCGCAGGACGCCTTCGAGAGTTTCGAGTTCATACACGCCATAGGCGTCGAGTTGCTCGCGGGTGAAGCTGAAGGCTGGCGAGGTCGGGACGGTCGAGAGATCGTCCGACAGTTTGCTGCGGCGTGAGCGAATGACCCATGTCCCAGCGAGTAGATCGCCAACGCGCAGGCGGTCGCGGTTGAACAGGGGAAAGAACAGGAAGGCGGCGGTCCAGCCGAAGCCGAGCCAACCGGTCAGCGAATCGACTATGCCGTCGGACAGGCCACCGGCGAGCAGTGACAGTGGCAGGAACACCTCAAGTTCACGCATCAGATTGCGGGCGATGACGGCGTCGCCGGTCAGGCGGCCACCATCGCGGGCGACGACGCGCAGGCCCATCCAGCGCTTGCCGAAGGTCGCGGCGCGGGGGCGCATCTCCATGATAATGAAGTAAAAATTCCGGATAATGAAAAAGCCGAGCAGCCAGATGATCCCCACGGCCTCCGCTCCGGGCGAGTATTTCGCGAACACGCCGAACGCGGAGACCAGGGTCAGCGCAACCATGAAGGCGATCAGCACGAGCGAATCGAGGATGAACGCGGCTGCACGCTGACCCGCATCGCCGAGCGTCACGCCCAGGTCGACACCTTCGGGCGTGACCAAGCGCCGCGCCATGGATTGCGGCTTCCTAGTCGCCACGCGATTTGAACCTGGGGCCGTAATAATAGACGAGCCAGAAGATCAGCATGACCCCGCCGATGATCAGACGCGTCCCGTCGGTGTTGATCGTCTGGCGCCCGATCCCCTCCAGCAGACCGGCGACCGCCAACATGACAACGACGCCCACCATCGCGATGCCGCCGGTGCGTCCGGCACGTGCCGCAGCGGCCATGCGCGATACGCTGCCGGGAAAAGCGATGCGCGTCCCGATATGCAGGCCTGCGGCGGCAGAAATCACGATGGCGAACAATTCGGTCGTGCCGTGGATCGACAGCCAGCCGACGATCGGCACGCCAAGCCCCTTGGCAACATAGATCTGCAGCATCGCGCCCAGCGACGCGCCATTGTAGAACAACAGCATCAGCGTCGGCACGCCGAACGCGAAACCCAACGCAAAGCACATCAGCGAAATCTGGGCATTGTGCGTGAACAGCCAGGTCGCGAAGAATTTGAGCGCGTCGGCCTTGTGATCGCTGTCGTACAGAATCGATTTCAGCAATTGCGCACTGGCATAGGGGCCGCGCCCCTGCGCCATATCCTCGCCGACGATCGCTGCAAACCATTCCGGATTACCGCCGACCAGCAGATACCCTGCGACCGTCCCCGCAACGAGAATAAGCAGCGCGACGATCGTCTCGCGCCATAAGGATCGAACCGCGTCCGGCCAGTCGGTCAGGAAGAAACGGGCAAAACGCTTTCCGAAACCACCGCTCGCGCCATAGATCGCGAGATAGGCGCGCAGCGACAGCGCCTCGAGATGGTCTATCAACGCACGATCGAGCAAAGTCGCGCGGGCGACGGACAGCGACGAGAGCGTCGAGCGATAAAGAAGGGGCAGCGCGAGCAGATCGCCGTCGGACAACGCACGCGGACTGCGGTTCTCGATCCGCTTGAGCAACGCTTCCAGCCGCAGCCAGTCGGCCTCGCGTTCGGCGCGAAAGGTTGCAGCGTCCTGGCTCACAGCAAATTCCGCTTCTTGAGGCCAAGATACGCGTTGACCAGTTCCGGCCCCAACCGATCGTGATGAGCCTCGACGATATGGACGCCCAGCCGCTGGAGCCGCGCAACAACGATACGCCGCTCGCGCAGCATTGCGGCGGCGATGACCGCGCGCGACACGTCGTCGGCGGATGCGGGCTCGGCATTGGCGAGCGCGTCGAGTTCGACGTCGTGCATCAGGACGAACAGCACGAGATGGCGTTCAGCGAGGCGGCCGACGGTCTTGAGCATTAGCTCCGCGCTGGTCGGATCGACGAAATCGGTAAAGACGAGGACAAGCGAGCGGCGCTTGAGCTCGGCGCCCAGTGTCGTCAGTGCGAGCGTGAAATTGGTTTCCTCGTTCGAATAATCGAGGTCTGCCGCAAGTCGCTGGAACGTCGAGAACGACGCCACGCCCGACACCGCACCGCTTGAAATCCTAGGCCTAGAGTCGAAGCCGAACAGCGACACCTTGTCGCCCAGCTTCAGGGCAACGAACGCGGCGGTCAGCGCGGCGGAAATCGCCCGATCGATGCGGGGGACACCCGCAACGGGTTCGCACATCAGGCGCCCGGCGTCGATTGCGAACACAATATCGTTATTGCGTTCGGTGCGAAATTCGCGCGCGATCAGGTTGTTGTGGCGCGCGCTCGCTTTCCAGTCGATCGAGCGCCGGTCCATGCCGCTGCGAAACTCGGTCAGCGACTGGAATTCGCCCCCGGCACCAGCCTGAATCTGCACAAGTTCGCCGATGTTGGCGTCGCGGCGGAACAAACGGACGGCCTCGGTGCGGGCCGGTCGCACATCGGGAAGTATCGCGATGCGGCGATCGAGCGCCACACGACGCTGCCGCCAGACGAGACCGAAAGGACCGGGCATCCGGAGCCATAGCGCCTCGAGCGCAGCCGACCCGCGCCGGATTGCGGTGTGGCTCGTGGTCAGCAGTCCGGTATCCGTACGGCCCTTGCCGTCCCCATCCTTGAGCCGCCCGTCATGTTCTACGAGCGCCTCGAACCGGTGTGTGCCGCTGGCACCCGCCACTATGTCGAGCGTCAGATCCTGCCCGACATAAGCGGCAACCGGCGCTTCCAGGCTCATGTCGAGCGCCTTTGCCGCCAGCATGCTGATCGCGTCAGCGGCGGTCAGCGCGAGCAGAACGACGACGAGCGCGAGCCCCGCATACCAATATTGCGGCACCGCCAGCCCCACCGCGATCGCCGGGATGCCGGTTGCAGCGGCAATGATCACGGCGCGGCCGCTTGGGTAGATCATCCTGGCACTTCTTCGAGCGCGAGCGAGGAGCCCGTTCGAGCGTCAGCGAGAACAGCTTTGCAAGCGAACCTCGCTAACGCTCGGCAGGACTTCTCGCTCGCGCTCGAAGAACGAGGGAAGTTCACCGCGGTGCCTCGACCTGCGCGATAAGTTCGGCGACGACTGCTTCGACCTGCTTGCCGTCGATCTGTGCTGCGGGCGACAGGATGACGCGGTGGCGGAGCAGGGGCAGCGCGAGCGCCTTGATGTCGTCGGGGATGACATAATCGCGTCCGTCGAGAGCCGCGCGCGCACGTCCCGCTGCCGCGAGCATTGCCGCTGCGCGTGGGCTTGCCCCTGCCTCCAGCGATGCGCTCTCACGCGTCGCGCGGACCAGCGCCACGACATAGCCGATGATGTCGTCGACAAGCTTCACGCTTGCGACGGCCTCTGTCGCGGCATCGAGCGAAGTTGCATTGGCCACCGCATCGATGCCCCATTCGTCCATCTGCGGTGCGCCGAACCGGCTGCCATGCCGCGTGACGATTGCGATCTCCTCGGCGGCGCTCGGGTATTCGACGACCTGTTTGAACAGGAAGCGGTCGAGCTGCGCCTCGGGCAGGGGATAGACGCCCTGTTGTTCGATCGGGTTCTGCGTCGCGACGACCATGAAGCGCGGTGACAGCGCGTGTGTCGTTCCGTCGAACGTGACCGACCGCTCCTGCATCGCTTCCAGCAGTGCCGCCTGTGTTTTCGGCGGCGTCCGGTTGATTTCGTCGGCCAGCAGCAGCTCTGTGAAAATCGGCCCCTTGGTCAGGGTGAAGGTCGAGTTCTGGAAATTGAACAAATTCGCCCCGATGATGTCGCCGGGCATCAAATCGGGCGTGAACTGGATGCGTCCGTAATCGAGGCCCGTCGCACGGGCGAAACAGCGCGCGAGAAATGTCTTGGCGGTCCCCGGCGCCCCTTCGAGCAATATGTGCCCGCGCGCGAACAGGGCGACCAGCAACAGGTCGATCGTTGTATCCTGCCCGGTGATCGCTTTTGCGACCTCCGCCCTGATCCGCGTCCCCAGGGATTTCACATCATCGACGGTCACGCGTCACCTCTTCTTTCCATTGATACAGTGAGGCGGCGGCCGCGCGCATGTGTTCGCTTGAGTTCGCCTGTCGCGCATCGGCGGCGAGTATCCCGAAATCCTTGCCCGCGACCGGCAACCTTGCGAGCCATGTCTCGAGGTCGTCGGGTTGCAGTTTCGATGCGCCCAGCACGTTCGCCACGCCATCGCGGATGAGCGCGACATAGCGGTCACCCATCCGCCGTGCGGCCCCCGCGCGGGCTATCAGTACGGCGGTATTGTCGGCCAATGCGCGCTTGCCGAACGGGATCGCCCGTGGTTCGGGAACGGCTGGGCCAAACCGGTTGAAGGCATGCAATCCAGCCAGCAATGCAGCGGCGAGCACCGCCAGCGTCAGCGCAAGGAAGGGGGGCTCGAACATAAGTTGCAACAGGTTGCGGCTGTTGCCGCTGCCGTTGAGCGCAAGGTCGAAGGCGACGGAATCGTCACTGTCTGCGCGCAATGCATCGACGATCCTTAGCGCGTTGCGCGCCCCTTCGGGCGTTTTCAGGGCCATATTCGACAGCAAATCCGGATCGGCCAGGATATAATCGACGGAATCCGCGTCTCGTTGGATGCGGCCCAGGATAGTGCGGCCTTCGCTGTCCCACAGAACCGGCTCGACGCCCCTGGCGATATAGGCGGCAGTGCCTGATTGCGGAGCGTTGACCCGGCCCATCTCGTCCGGTTGATAGGCCGTGATGCGGGCTCCGGGCCTTGCCTTGCCGAGTCCGAAGAGCACGTCCGGTCCGAACGTTGCGGCGATGGCCTTAACCCAATCCGGCTCCAGCGGCCCCGCGCTCTGAACCCAGCGCCGGTTGGCAGGGAGCGGCGATGTGAGCCATTTCGGCATGATGTAGAGCGTCTTGGCCTTCTCGGCCCGACGCCGTGTGTCGATGAGCGATGCCAGCAGCTTCGGGTCGGTCTGGGTCGTGATCGTGACGAGGGTAAATCCGTTGGCCCACCAGCGTTCGCGCTCACTGTTGAGGTCGACCGGACGTCCGGTCAGACGCGCCAGTTCGTACAGGCCGTAAAAACC
Organism: Sphingomonadales bacterium; assembly: GCA_040004295.1. GTDB lineage: Bacteria > Pseudomonadota > Alphaproteobacteria > Sphingomonadales > Sphingomonadaceae > Sphingomonas_O. The sequence goes on from JBDUBD010000017.1 coordinate 7,348, forward strand.
GACGGCGGAGCGCGACATCGGTGTCGCTCCTTCGCCCGTGCGCATCTTCAGCTGTGGCGCATAGGCCATGAGCAACAGGAAGCCGAGGAAGGCGATGCAGCCGCCAAGTACGATCCCCGCGACCATGCGCGGCGAAAACGGGTTGGTGTTGCCGTCAGCCATGTTGCGGCGTCCGCGTCCATGTGGCGGGGAGCGCGAAGCGGGCATAGGCTTCTCGGCAGTCGCGCCATGCATCAGCGGTGACGGACCGGTTGCCGAAAGCACTGACCTCCACGACGTTGGCGATTGCGGAGAAGGCCGGACGTGCGGCACGGGGCAGTTGGTCGGCGGATGCGATGTCGCGGGCGGTCAGCGACGGTTGCAGCAACCGGGGCAGGCGCCCCGCGATGTCCTCGATACTGCGGTGGAGCAGCAAGCGCGCGGCCTCTGCGTAGCGGCCCTCGGCAGCCAGAGCCTCCGCATCCGCGAGCAAAGCTCGGGCAGCCGCCTCTTCGGGCCTCCAGCTATCGTCTTCGACTGTGGCGCTGCGGCGGTTGCGCTGCCACGGCCATTCGAAGCCGACCACGTTCGACAGAATAAGATAGAGAATGGTCAGTACGACGACCGCAACCACACCCCAGAAAATATAGGGAAATGCGGGTGACAGCCACTGAAGGAACTCGATCAGGGGCTTCAGCCATTCGGGCGGTTTCGGCGGTGGCGCGATGCCGGGAAGGTCAAACTGGATTGATCGGTCGGCAAGCAGTGCACGGTGCACCTCGGCAAGCCGCTGATCGCTTACCGCTTCCGCCCCTGCACCAGCCGCTGTCGCCACGAACCATCCTGATGCAAAAAATGCGCTGCCAGTGTTTGGCTAACCGTCAGCGCGCATGCAAGCCGCGATGCTTAACGGGGCGACTTGCGGATGGTGGACAGGGCTGGATTCGAACCAGCGTACGCTTGCACGGGCAGATTTACAGTCTGCTGCCTTTAACCACTCGGCCACCTGTCCGGTCCGGAGAGCGCGCGTCATTGGCGAAGCGGGCCTTGCGTGTCAATCGCAGGCGCGCCTAGGGCAGCAGGATGAGACGTGGAAATCGACAGCATGTGGGTGGTGGCAACCGGCCGCGCTTCTGGGGACGGCATGCGGTGCTTGCCGCACTCGCCAATCCGGAGCGCACCGTCACCAAATTATGGGGCACGCGCGAGGCTTTGGCGCGACTCGACTTGCCGCCGGTGCTGCCCGTGGTTTTTTCCGATGTCGCCGATCTTGGCCGCATGGTACCCAACGATGCACCGCATCAGGGGATTGTCGCGGAGGTGGAGCCGCTGGAGGACATCTGGCTCGATGAACTGCTCGAGCAGGGCCTGGATCAAAAGCGGCCCCTGCTGGTGCTCGATCAGGTGACGGATCCGCACAATGTCGGTGCCATCCTGCGCTCGGCGGCGGCGTTTAACGCGTTGGGTATCGTGACGCAGGACAGGCATGCGCCGCCGGAAAGCGGTGCGCTGGCGCGGTCGGCATCTGGTGCGCTCGAACTTGTGCCGTGGGCGAGGGTGGTCAATCTGTCCCGTGCGCTCGACGAGATGCGCGATGCCGGGTTCTGGCGGATCGGTCTTGCCGGCGACACGCGGACGACGTTGGCCGAGGCCGCTGGCCCCGCGAAGGTTGCACTTGTTCTGGGTGCGGAGGGCGAGGGATTGCGCCAGAACGTCGCTGCGCATTGTGATGCGCTGGCGCGGCTGCCGATCTCGCCGAAGGTCGAGAGTCTCAACGTATCGAACGCGGCAGCAATCGCGCTTTATGCGATCACACAGGGGGTTGGGGCATGACCGGACGTATAGTACTGGCGCTGCTTGCCCCATTTATGCTGCTCGGGTGCGTACTGACGCCGGGTAAGTTCGTGTCGTCGCTCTCGATCAATGCCGACCGGACGTTCGCCTTCGCCTACAAGGGAGAGGTCATCGCGATCAATCCTTCGACAGCGATGAAGAGCAGTGATGAAGCGACTGATTCGGAGAAGAACGACGGAGCTGCCAAACCGGACGAAGCGCCAGCCGAAGACAATGACGCCAAGTTTCGCGCGATGGCGGAATCGCTGTCGAAGGAGGTCGGCTATCGGTCGGTCATCTATCGCGGCAAGGGCAAGTTCGACATCGACTATGCGATCACCGGCCACCTCGATCATGGCTTCATGTTTCCGTACAATACCGACGCGGAAGCCGTGTTCCCGTTCTTGGCCGTCGAAATCCACCAAGGGGGACTGGTCCGCGTAAAGGCGCCGGGCTTTGCCAACAGCAAGTCTGACGCGATGTCGGGTGCTGCCGGTGGTTTGGGTTCGTCATCGACGGCCGATGCTGCCAAATTCCTCGACGGTGTCTTCACCATCGACACCGATGCCGAGATCGTGAGCCAGAACACGGAGGATGGCGCTAAAGCTGCGGGCAAACGCAAGACGATCAGCTGGAAGGCGACGCCCCTGACCAAGGACGCGCCGACAGCAGTGATACGGGTTAAGCCCTAACGTTTGCGGTAGATCAGGACTTGCGTCGAGGACAGCGCGGCTGCGCCGATGTTCGAGAAATAGAAGCGGTTCAGCGCCTGGATCGCGTTCCGGATGCCCGCATTTTTGAAATAGTGGAACGTCTCGATCAGGTGCCCGGCGAAGCGTCCGGCAGGCTCGAAGCCGTAGCCCCCTAACTGTTTCGTCGTCCAATCGCGGTCGAGATGGCGCCAGAACAAGGCCTCGTCGTTGAACCGCGACGTGTGCTCGAAACCGCACGGTTTGTGCTCGATGCTGACCTTGTCGCGCTTCAATGTGCGCCAGTAGCCGCGCAGCGTGCGCGCCTCCGGCGATGACGGATTGACCTCGGCCAGCACGAGATAGCCGCCGGGCTTCGTAACGCGGGCCAGCTCGGCAAGCGCCGCATCGACTGCGGGAATGTGCATCAACACACCCCAGCACAAGGTTAGGTCGAAATGCCCGTCGGGAAAGGTGAGCGCGGTGATGTCTTCGCGCTGGATCGTCACGCGATCGGCGACGCCGTGCCGTTCCATGTTCCGCTTGGTTTCCGGCAGAATCGCTTCCGAATAGTCGGCAGCCACGACGCGATATCCCTGGCGGGCAAGGCGCACGGTATTGGCGCCGATGCCGCAGCCGATGTCGAGAGCAAGCGCGTCGCGCGGCTGCCCGAGCTTCTTGAACAGCTTCGCGTAAGCCAGCTCGTAGAAACGCTCGTTATCGTCTGAACGATACATCGCTTCCCAGGCATCATGGATGCCAGAATCGTTCATCTGACGCTTGATGCGGTCGCCGAAGTCCTGTCCGGAATCCATTTTGCCCCCTGTGAAAACAGAGCGCGAAGCGCTCGTCAGTCTTCCTGCGCGATCGTGACTTTCAGGCCGTCCTGATCGGCCCCGAACGGTATCTGGCACGAAAGCCGTGAATTTTCGGTTCTGTGGTCCGAAGAATCGAGCAGGTCGTTCTCGTCCTCGCTCATCGGCGCAATCTTACCGGCGAATGCCGGATCGACATGGACGTGGCATGTCGCGCACGAACAGCAACCGCCGCACAGCGCCAGCAGTTCGTCGATACCATGGTCACGGATGACTTCCATTACAGACAGGCCGGCTTTGCTGTCGATCTCGACGGTTTCTCCATCGCGCTTCGTGACGATCAGTGTTGGCATCAATTCTTCCCTTTCCGTACGCAGGGGGCCATGCCAAGCGGCAGCGACATAATCAAGGAATCCCGATGGGCCTGACCGTCGAACAGCTTCGCGAACACCTTGATGCGCTCGCCGCGCGCGACCCGCAGTTTGCGGCGGCGCTCGAACTGGCGGGCTATCCCGAGCCGCGCGGACGGGGACGTGGCTATGTTACACTGCTCCGGACGATTGTCGGCCAGCAGATCAGCTTCAAGGCAGCGGACGCTGTCTGGGCAAAGGTCGCTGCGGTCGTGGGCGATATCGAAAATCCGGCGGCAATGGTCGGTCAAAGCGATGAATTACTGCGGAGCGCGGGTCTGTCGCGGCAGAAGATCGGCTACGCCCGCAGCCTTGCCGAATTGTGTGCTTCGGGTACGCTTGATTTCAATGCGCTGCCGCAGGATGACGAGGAAGCGATCGCACTGTTGATGCAGGTCAAGGGCATCGGTCGCTGGTCGGCGGAAGTTTACTTGCTGTTTGCCGAGGGGCGCCCCGACATCTGGCCCGCAGGCGATCTCGCTGTGCAGGAATCGGTGCGGCGGATCATGGGACATGACGAACGCCCTGCAGAAAAGGCGACGCGTGAGCTTGGCGAAAACTGGCGGCCCTATCGCGGTGCTGCCGCGATTTTTGCATGGCACCACTACAAAATTCCGGTGATCTGACGCTCGCCAGCCCGCGTTGACAATCATCGGGACCACCGCGCATAGCGCCGCGTACTGCGGGTGTAGCTCAATGGCAGAGCAGAAGCTTCCCAAGCTTACGACGAGGGTTCGATTCCCTTCACCCGCTCCAGCGCAAGGGCGCCGTTCGACAACACGGTTTTGCAGCGACGTGTTTAGCCCTTCTTTGCGCGAACCTCGGCAATGGCCGCCTTCAGCGCGTCATAGCCCACGGCTCCGCTCAGCATCCTGTCGCCGACGATCCATGTCGGCGTACCCGTTATGCGCAGCGCGTTCTGCAACTGCTGGTTTGTGGCCAGTTCCTCTTCGATCAGCGAGTTTTCGGTCACAGTTGCAGACACATTGAAAGCAGCCGCGACCTTCGCGCGCGCCGCTTCATCGGGGCGCCCGTTGCCATAAAGCGCGCGGTGAAAACGGCCGTAGTTCTGTTTGGTCGTCGCGATCGAAAGGCTTAGTCGCGCTGCCGCTTCGCTGTCCGGTCCCAGAACGGGCATTTCGCGATAAACGATTTTCAGCTTGGGATCTTCGCGCAACAGCCGGTCGATATCGGGCAACGATGCGCGGCAATAGCCACAGGCGTAATCGAAAAATTGCACCAGCACGACGTCGCCGTCCGGATTTCCTTCCCATGCGCCTTCGAAGGGGGTTTCGATGAGCTTGCGGTTCGCTTCGACGGCCTTTGTATTCTCACGATCCTGGAGGCGCTCCATCGCTTGGGGCAGAATTTCGGGATGTTCGAGGATATAGTCATGCACGATCTTTTCGATCGCGGCCTTGTCGGTGGTACCCACGGGCGTGCCGCCCGTCGTCGCTACTGCCACGGCGGCTGCGCCCGCTGCCGCTGCAATCAGTCCGATCATGATCTCACGCCCTCGCATCTGGTTATTCCTGCCCGTCGGGTGGCGTTTGTGGCGTGTCTTTCTTTCCACGCTTGCGCTCGGGCATGTTGGACTTGGCGACCATCATGATGTCTTGCGCGCGCAGCCAGTCGGGTGAGCCTTTGGGAATGCCCGCCATCGCAATCGTGGCATTTCGCATGGCCATTGGCGCCTTGCCCTGAAGATCGGCTTGCTCAGCACTTGCCAGTGCCGCGCGGGCGGTGTCCCCTTCCTGCGAATAGATTACGCCCAGTTGATACCAGGCAAACGGATTTTCGCGGTCGCGCTGAACGGCGTTGCGGAGAACGGCCTTGGCCTCGGCAAAGTTCGCCCTGTCCTCGGTAGCGACCAGCGCGTGCCCGAACATTGCAGCGATCAGCGGCGTATAATTGGTGCGCTGGACGGCGTCGCGCAGCAGGGGAAGGGCCTCTTTCGGACGGCCATTCTCAAGCAGGATCTGCCCCTTCATCTCCTCAAAATAGGGGTCGTGCGGCACCGTTGCGAGCAGCGAATCCGCCTCGGAAAGTGCCTTGTCAGCGAAGGATTGCTTATGAAACGCGTAAGCGCGGGCGTAGTGCGCCGGAATCGTGTTGTTGGTGAGCGGATAGCGGTTGAGCGTGTCGTTGGGCTCGTTGATGTACCCGAACAGTTTCGCCTTGATCCGCTGAAACCGCGCCTCGATCGCGGGATCGGTGGGCGTGTTCCAGGCCGGGTCTGCTGCCATCCGGTCGTTCAGCACCGAAACGCGGTCGCTGCTCAACGGATGGGTGACGGCATAGGGATCGATCTTGCCCTGGCTGTAGCGAAACTCTTCCTGGCGGAGCTTTTTGAAGAAAGAGATCATGCCCTTGCCGCTGATCTTGCTGGCCGTCAGGTAGCGGCGCGCTGATTCATCGGCACCGGCTTCGACCGAGCGCGAGAAGGCGAGGTATTTTCCCATGGCGGCCTGCTGGCCCGCCATCAGGATACCGGCACCGGCTTCTCCGCCACCCGCCGCAATCGCCGCTGCACCCAGCAACAGGCTGAGAATCGTGATGCCGGTTGCCTCGCTGGCCCCTGCACTCGATCGCAGCACGTCGCCCGCTGCGACATGGCCCAGTTCGTGTGCGATCACGCCCTGGACTTCGTTGGCATTGTCGGCGGCGGCAATCAGGCCGGAATGGATATAGACGACCTGCCCGCCCGCGACGAAGGCGTTGATCGACGGATCGCCGATCAGGACGAAGTCGACGCTTTTCGGGTTGAGGCCCGCCGCCGCCACGAGCGGCGCCGACATGTCGCGGAACAGTGCCTCCGTCTCCGCGTCGCGCAGGATGGATTGCGCCATTGCGGGCTGCACGATCAGCAGCGTGGCGAGCAACGCTGCAACAAGACGATGAACGATGCGCATGAGATTCACGCTATGCCGGTGGCGGATGAACGGCGCGTGAAACGCGCCCCATCCGCCACCATGGGCATCACGAGGTAGGGGCGCCGAACGTGCGCTGCCACCAGCCACCACGCTTTTCCCCATCTTCTTCGCCGGTGGCGTCGTTCGACGCTTCGGTCAGGGTCGGTGTGGCCGCAGCCTCGGACGTTGCCGCCTTGGGCTTGCGCGTACGCTTCGGTTTTTCGGCGGGTGCGGGTTCAGCCGCAGCTTCAACGACCACGACCGGTTCGACTGCAACTTCGGCGTCTGCCTTCTTGCGGCGGGTCCGCTTTGGCTTTTCAGCAGCCTCGGGAGCAGCTTCCGGCGCGGCGGGTTCGGCAACAACCGAGATTGCTGGCACCGCGTCGGCAATTGCTTCCTTGGCCTTGCGCGTGCGCTTCGGTTTGGCAACGGGCGCCTCTTCGGGAACAGGTTCGGCAACGGCTTCCTCGACGGGTTGTGTGTCGCCTTCGACGTCGGTGGACTCTGTTCCACCCGAAACCTCCCGATCGGCACCGCCGCGACCACGCCGACGGCGTCCACCGCGACGGCCGCGACGCTTGCGTTCGCCCTCTTCGCCAGCGGCTGGCGCTTCTTCGCCATCAACCGGTGCCGGGTCATCGCCGTCCGCTTCGTCTGCATCGTTTGCCTCGCGGGCTTCGCCCTCAACCGGACGTTCGTCGTCACGGCGACCGCGACGGCCACGCCGACGACGCTTGCGACTGCGCCCTTGCTCACCCTCGGCACGGGCTTCGCCGCGACGTGGCTCTTCGCCTTCGACCTCGTCGTCTTCCTCGACGGCTTCATCGAAGATCTCGTCGTCGTCATCTTCCTCGAACACCGGAGCTTCGATGCGCGGCGTGAAGGCCGGTGGCGTGCCGGAAACCTCGACGGTCATCCGTGCGCCTTCTTCCTCATTGTCGGAAGCAACCTCGATGACCACGCCATAGCGGGCTTCGATTTCGGCGAGTTCTGCACGCTTCCTGTTCAGTACATAAAGCGCGGCTTCACGGCTGGCGGTCAGGACCAGGCGGCTGCCACGGCCACGACCCGCTTCGTCTTCCAGCATGCGGAGTGCCGACAAGCCTGCCGACGATGCCGTGCGAACGAGACCCGTGCCTTCGCAATGCGGACACTGGCGCGTCGATGCCTCAAGCACACCGGTACGCAGGCGCTGGCGGCTCATTTCCATCAGGCCGAACGATGAAATGCGGCCCACCTGGATACGAGCGCGATCGTCAGCCAGCGCTGCCTTCATCGCCTTTTCGACCTTACGGATATTGGAGTTGTTCTCCATGTCGATGAAGTCGATGACGACCAGGCCTGCCATGTCGCGCAGGCGCAACTGGCGGGCGATTTCGTGCGCGGCTTCAAGGTTGGTACCGACAGCAGTAGCCTCGATACCGTATTCGCGCGTCGAACGGCCTGAGTTGATGTCGATCGACACCAAGGCCTCGGTTGGGTTGATGACCAGGTATCCGCCCGATTTCAGCTGGACGACCGGATTGTACATCGCCGCGAGCTGGTCTTCGACATGGTTGCGCTGGAACAGCGGCACCGTGTCGGCATAGGGTTTTACGCGCCGGGCGTGGCTCGGCATCAGGAGTTTCATGAACTCCTTGGCGTGGCGATATCCGTCTTCGCCCTCGATGACGACCTCGTCGATATCCTTGTTATAGATGTCGCGGATCGCGCGCTTGATAAGGTCGCTGTCCTGATAGATCAGCGCGGGTGCGGCGGACTTTAGCGTGTTCTCGCGGATTTCGTCCCACAGGCGGGCGAGATAGTCGAAGTCGCGTCGGATCTCGACCTTCGTCCGTTGCAGCCCTGCGGTGCGGACGATGCAGCCCATGGTGCGGGGCAGCGCCATTTCCGCCATGATGACCTTCAACCGCTTGCGATCGGCGGCGTTCGAAATCTTCCGGCTGATGCCGCCGCCATGCGACGTATTGGGCATCAGGACGCAATAACGACCGGCGAGCGACAGGTATGTTGTCAGCGCGGCGCCCTTGTTGCCGCGCTCTTCTTTCACGACCTGCACCAGCAACACCTGACGGCGGCGAATAACGTCCTGAATCTTGTAGCGGCGGCGCAAATTCATGCGCTTCTGGCGCAGTGCGTCGGCGGCCTTTTCGTCGACGCCATTGCCGCTCGCCGTCGCGGGGCGGGGTGCATCGCCGTCTTCGGGATGCTCTTCGTCACCCTCGGCTATCTCTTCGCCACGATCAAGATCGGGATCGTGGTCGTCGTCGTGATCGCTAGACTCGTCGAAGTCGTCTTCGCCTGCACGGAGGCGTTCTTCCTCGGCCGCGTGTTCTGCTTCCTCGCGGAGCAGGGCCTCGCGATCTTCCTTCGGGATCTGGTAATAGTCCGGATGGATCTCGCTAAACGCCAGGAACCCGTGCCGGTTGCCGCCGTAATCGACGAACGCCGCCTGTAGCGACGGCTCGACCCGTGTCACCTTGGCGAGATAGATATTCCCCTTGAGCTGCTTGTGTTCGGCGGACTCGAAATCGAATTCTTCTATCCGGTTACCCTTGACGACCGCGACCCGGGTTTCTTCCCGGTGGCGCGCATCGATCAGCATACGCATTGTCATTGAATTGTCTCCGGGCGCGCAGCCTGCCTGTCCCGTGGGATGGGGGGCGCGCGCCTGATGGTGCATGACGGCTCATGGGCGCGGCTCCGGGCGCACCGCCGTCAGCGGTTGGTTGAAAAAGGTAAAGAGCGTTTTTGCGTCTGCTCGAAAATCATGTCCGGGAAATCTTGCCGGAAGAAAGTCCGAACGCGCGTATCGACCCATGGCCGAGGGAGCGCAGTACGGAATGGCATGTATCATTCGAGCGTCAACCTGAACGGCCGAACCGATTGGCACGACCGGGAAAAAGGCCGTCAGACAAGTGTCGGTAAAGCCTCAATGCGAAACCTAGCAGGACGGTCACGCAACGGCAACAAATTTGGGGCCGTAGAGTATGCCTGCCGGAAATCGTTTCGTTCGAAGCCCTAATTCGACTGGACCAAAGGGGCAGAGACGCGCCAAAGGATGCGTGTGCAGATTGTTTTGCCGATCCTGATTGCGGTTATCGCACCGGTCCCGACCGGGAGTACCGCAGTCGATGGCCGGTTTTATGTTGCGCCCGTCGCGCATTCGGCCGCGCCACCGCGTAGCCGCCATAGCGTTACAATAGACATTCCGCCCCTGCGTCCGAGCGCAGCACTGCCCAGGATCGACGGTCCTGCAGGGCGCCCGCTGGTCGTGATCGACGCGGGGCATGGCGGCTTCGATCCCGGTGCCGTCGGTCCCGGCGGCGTGCGTGAAAAGGACGTTACGCTCGCACTCGCAAAGTCGGTCCGCGACGATCTACTGGCGGCCGGGCGCGTCCGCGTTGCGTTGACGCGTGAGGACGACCGTTTCCTGGTACTCGACGAGCGTTCCGCCATTGCACGGGCGTTGAAAGCGGGGCTGTTTATTTCGATTCATGCCGACAGCGCGCCGAGTACGGGAGCTACTGGTGCCACGATCTACACGCTCTCCGACGTTGCGTCCGGACGAGAGGCCGCAACGCTTGCCGCGCGCGAGAACCGCGCAGACATCATCAACGGGGTCAATCTTGGTGGAAAGTCGTCGGCGGTATCGTCGATCCTGATCGATCTTGCCCAGCGCGAAACGATGAATGCCAGTGCGCGCTTCGCCGAACTGGTCAAGCGCGAGAACAAGAAGATCCCGTTCAAGCGTGACTATCACCAGATGGCTGGGTTCGTGGTGTTAAAAGCGCCCGATACCCCCGCAATCCTGCTGGAGGCGGGGTATATAAACAATGCCGAAGACGTTGCGCGGCTTCAATCGCAAGAGGGGCGCGACGCAATTTCGGGCGCGCTTCGCCGGGCGATCGACATTCATTTTGCGCGTGTGGCCACGCCAAAGTAGTGCGGCGGCTTCCCCCCGCAATTGTTCGTCCCTAAACGCGATTTTCCAATGACCGACACCGCCGATGAATCTCCCAATTTGCGCATGACCCTCACGCGCCGTGGCGGCGACGCGGCCGATCGTGTGCGTAGCTTTCTGTCCAGCCGCTGGGGCAAACGCGGAGCCATTGCCGTCGCTATCCTTGTGGTGCTCTATGCGATCCTGTGGGTGACGTTCATTCGTGGATTGCCCGATGCTTCGGCACTGCTGAAATACGAACCGCCGTTGCCGACGAACATCCGTTCCTATGACGGCACACCGGTATATTCCTATGCCCGTGAGCGGCGCGTCCAGCTGAGCTACGACGAATTCCCGCCGCTGCTGGTGAAAGCTTATCTCGCGGCAGAAGACCGCACGTTTTTCAGCCATGGCGGCGTTGACTATCCGGGAATTGTCAGCGCGTTCGTCGGCAACCTTACGCGTTCGGGGCGACCTGTAGGCGCGTCGACCATTACGCAACAGGTCGCTAAGAACCTGCTGATCGGCAGCGAGGTCAGTTATGCACGCAAGGCCAAGGAAGCACTGCTCGCCTATCGCATCGAAAGCGCCCTGACCAAGCAGCAGATCCTGGAACTCTACCTCAACCAGATCGCGCTCGGCCGGAACGCCTTCGGTGTGCAGTCGGCCGCACTCGCCTATTTCGGCAAGGACGCGAAGGATTTGACGCTTCCTGAAATGGCGTATCTGGCCATTCTGCCCAAGGGGCCATCGAACTATCGACCCGAGCGTTTCTATGATCGCGCGATGCACCGCAGGAACTGGGTACTGGGGGAAATGCTGCGGAACGACTTCATCGACAAGGCGCAGCACGACTCGGCTGTTGCATCGCCGCTGGGCACGATTACGCGGCTTCAGGTGAAGAACGAAACTGCGGGCGGTTATTTCACCGAGGAGGTTCGCCGTCAGCTGATCGCCAAGTTCGGCGTCGATGCGAAAACAGGCCCTTATTCGGTATATGCGGGTGGCTTGTGGGTGCGGACGTCGCTTGACACGCGGTATCAACGCCTTGCCGAAACGGCGTTGCGCGAAGGTTTGCTGCGCTTCGAACGCGGACGTGGATGGAGCGGGCCGTCTGGTAAGGTCGATGTGTCGGGCAATTGGCATCAGGCGTTTGCGGCGGCGAATATCGGCGTTTCCTATGACGATTGGCGTACTGCCGTGGTCATCGGCAAGGATGGCGGGGCTGCTCAACTGGGCTTTATCGATGGTACGCAGGGCAGCATGCCGGCATCCGCTGCGTCGATGCCGCGAAAGGGCGGGGGCAGCACGGCGTTCGACGCGATCAACCCCGGCGACATCATCGTCGTCGCGCCTGAAGGTGGCATATGGGCGCTGCGCAGTGTGCCTGAGGTTTCGGGCGGCTTCCTCGCGCAGAACCCCCATACCGGCCAGGTTCTGGCGATGCAGGGCGGCTTCGATGCGCGTCTCGGCAGTTTCAACCGGGCGACACAGGCGCTGCGCCAGCCGGGATCGAGCTTCAAGCCCTTCGCGTATTCTGCTGCGCTCGACGGCGGCATGACGCCCGCGTCGATCATCGTTGATGGCCCCTTCTGCGTCTACCAAGGTGCGCGCCTCGGCCGGAAGTGTTTTCGCAACTTCAGTGGTGGCGGATCGGGTCCGCACACGATGCGCTGGGGCATCGAACAGTCGCGTAACTTGATGACGGTGCGAGCTGCCAGTCAGACGGGCATGGACCGTGTCGTAAAGATGGCCGACGCGGTTGGCATCAGCCCTCCGGGCAAACCCTACCAGGCGGTTCTCGCCGTGGCATTGGGCGCGGGTGAGACGACCGTCGCGCGTATGGTCAACGCATATTCGATCCTTGCGACCAACGGTCGCGCATCGACGCCGACGACGATCGACTTCGTGCAGGACCGTAACGGCAAGGTCATCCTGCGCGCTGATACGCGGCCTTGCGACCGCTGCAATATGGCCGAATATGATGGGAAGCCCATGCCCCGACCCGCCACCCGGACGAAACAGGTCATGGACGCAATGACGGCGTATCAGATGGTCCACATTACCGAGGGCGTGATCCAGCGCGGCACAGCAACCGTATTACGCGACCTCAACCGCCCAATCTTTGGCAAGACGGGCACGACGTCCGGACCGCGTGACGTGTGGTTCGTAGGGGGATCCGCCGACCTCGTCGCGGGCGTCTATCTCGGTTACGATACGCCGCGAAACATGGGCGGTTACGCGCAGGGCGGCGTCATTGCAGCGCCGATCTGGAAGGCTTTCGCCAAGCCCGCGATGGAGGGCATGCCGGTCGTGCCATTCCGCGCGCCTGCGGGCATCCGTATGGTGCGTATCGATCGCGCATCGGGCAAGCGCGTTTACGGCGTCTGGCCGACGAGTGATCCAAAGGCGCCGGTTATCTGGGAAGCATTCAAGCCCGAAAGCGAGCCGCGCCGCTCGCTGCGCGACGACGAACTGCCGGTTGCGGTGAAGAAGGCGGCCCCGAAAGCCATCGCGCCGACCTCACGACCCGACAGCGATTTCTTGCAAAGGCAGGGCGGGATTTACTAACCCGGCTGCAAACGCCGTTTTTTAAGGAATAGACCATGCGCGCTGAAGCGCAGGCTTACGTCGACCAGATCAAGTCCGCGCTCGCATTGCTGCGCCGTTTCATCGATTGGGACGTCGCCCTCGCGCGTCTGGAGCAGTTGAATGCAAAGGTCGAGGATCAGGCGCTGTGGAACGATCCCAAGGCCGCGCAGGTTGTCATGCGTGAACGCCGCCGTCTGGAGGAAGCCATTGGCGCCACGCGCGCGATCCAAACCGAAATGGACGATACCGTCGAGCTGATGGAGATGGCCGAGGCCGAGGGCGACGCCGCCATGGTTGACGAGGGCGTTGCGTCGCTTGAAGCACTCGCGGAACGTGCGGAAACCGACAAGGTTTCTGCACTGTTGGCGGGGGAGGCCGACGCCAACGACACGTATATCGAAGTGAACGCCGGCGCGGGCGGAACCGAGAGCCAGGACTGGGCTAGTATGCTCGCGCGTATGTACCAGCGGTGGGCCGAGCGGCGCGGCATGAAGGTCGAGCTGATCGACAGCCATTCGGGCGAACAGGCGGGGTTGAAGTCGGCGACGTTGCTGCTGAAGGGCGAGAACGCCTATGGCTATGCCAAGACCGAAAGCGGCGTCCACCGCCTGGTCCGCATCAGCCCCTATGACAGCGCGGCGCGGCGGCATACCAGCTTTGCCAGCGTTTGGGTCTATCCGGTCGTGGATGAGAACATTGACATCGAGATCGTCGAAAGCGACCTGCGCATCGACACCTATCGTGCGTCTGGTGCCGGCGGGCAGCATATCAACACCACCGACAGCGCGGTCCGTATTACCCATTTGCCGACCAACATTGTCGTGCAGTGCCAGAACCAGCGGTCGCAGCATAAGAACAAGGCGGAGGCGATGAACCAGCTTCGCGCGCGACTCTACGAGAACGAACTTCAGAAGCGCGAAGTTGAGGCCAATGCGACCGCCGCGTCGAAGACAGACATCGGCTGGGGGCACCAGATCCGGTCCTATGTGTTGCAGCCGTACCAGATGGTGAAGGATTTGCGCACCGGCGTCGTCTCGACAGCGCCCGACCAGGTTCTCGATGGAGATCTCGACCGGTTCATGGCGGCGGCGCTCAGCCAGCGTGTGACCGGCGAGAAGGTCGTCGTGGAGGACGTGGACTAGTGGCTATTTCAAAAGCCGCTTCCCTGAGCTCGTCAAAGGGCTGTCCTTCTACGGCCTCGGCTAAAGGAAAAGGGCAGGGCTTCGACAGGCTCAGCCAAGCGGCTTTCTTTTGTACTTTTCTTGCCGCCTGCAACAACGGCACAGCTACGCCTGCGCCGCCGAAACCGGAAGCATTTCCGGCGGCCGCACGTCCTGTCGCCAACATTGTCTCGTCGCGCTGGTCCGACGAGGACAGCCGCGATTCGGCGGGTGAGGGTAATGAGGTGATGGCGCGTGCGGGTGTGAAACCCGGCATGACCGTGGCCGATATCGGCGCGGGCGAAGGCTATTACACCATCCGCCTTGCCGCGCGCGTCGGAGCGAAGGGGCGCGTGCTTGCGCAGGACATTGTGCCCTCCGTTCGCAATACCCTTGCCGAGCGTGTCAGCCGCGAACGGCTGGACAATGTCAGCGTGAAGCTGGGCACTGCGGACAATCCGGGCTTGCCGGAGGACAGTTTCGATCGGGTTTTCTTGGTCCATATGTACCACGAGATCGAAAGCCCCTATGCTTTCCTGTGGAACCTGCGACCGGCAACCAAGGCGGGGGGGCGGGTGATCGTCGTCGATGCCAATCGACCGACCAACCAGCACGGCACGCCGCCCGCGCTGCTGAAATGCGAGTTCGCGGCGGTCGGATACAAGCAGGTCGATTTCCAGTTGATGCCTTCGGCGGGCGGTTACCTTGCGGCGTTCGAACCGGTTGGGCCACGATCTGAACCCGGTGCGATCAAGTCCTGCAGGGGTTGAAGCGGAGCAGTTGGCGCGCTCGTTCGTTGCGCCAGTATGATCGCAGATAACGAATGGACCGGATCGCTTCCGCGATCGCGGCAATTGACGGTTGCTGCGGCCGTGATCGCGATCCATGCGCTCGCCGGTTTTGCCCTGTTTCAGAGCCGCACCGCCGAAGGGCAAGCGCTACGCGACCGGATCATGGACGTGATCGTTCTTCGAATGTCACCTGCCCCTCCGCCCGAACAGCTGCGCCCTGCACCGCGCCAAAGTCGTCCGTCGGGCGAAGCGGCGCCGCCCAACCTCAAGAACGTGCCGACAGAGATCGTGGTACCCCCGCCGGTACTTACGCCAATCGTGGTTCCCGTTGTCACAGCCCCCGTCGCCGACAAGGGCGCGGCGGCAAATGCCGGGGCCGCGCTGGTGGCTGGACCGGGGACGGGTGCTGGCGGTGAAGGTAACGGGCGCGGCGCGGGCGGTGCAGGGAATGGCGACGGTGATGGTGAGGGAGGCATTCCGCCCGAACATGTTCGGGGACGGCTGAGCAATTCTGACTATCCAAGGGGCATGGGCGAAGCGGGCGTGCAAGGCAATGTGGGGGTCCGCTACCGCGTCAGCGAACGGGGCCGTGTTTCCGACTGCCAGGTGACCCGATCGAGCGGCAACAAAATCCTCGACGATACGACCTGCCGCCTGATCACCGAACGCTTTCGTTTCAGCCCGTCACGCGACGAACGGGGGCGACCTGTCGCAGCCTATATCGTCGAGAATCACGAATGGATTTCGCAGCACGATTGAGTCGTCGTTAGACGTCGCCGCCAGAATATTTCAGTTCGAGATATTTGCCCTGCGTTGCCAGCCGTTCGAGGTCGCCGCGCGCGAGTTGTTCGCTCATGCGCTTGAGTTCGCTGTCGACCACCGACAGACCATCGAGCAACTGCCGCTCGGGCATCATGCCGTCGGTGTCGGCCTTGCGTAGCGCCTGAGGGACCGACTGATAGCCCCTGACCAGTTCGGGGAGTTCGTCGCCGATCAGGCGACGAACAGCCGCCGCAGCGGGCTCGCGCTCGTCGAGCGTCGCCAGTTGTGGTTCGAGCGCCGCGAGCCTCAGGCCGATTCCATCCGCCAGCGAACGGGCGGGAGCAGGTAGCGCCAGCTTCTGGCCGTCGAGCCACGCCTTCGTCTTGGAGGGCAATTGCGGCAACGGTGTCGATGGCAGCGATTTGACGTCTGGCACCCTTACCCGCGTCGTCGTCGGCAACATACCGACGAAAAGCGCCGCGAGCATCAACATCAGGGCGACGCCCAGGACGCCCCCGATACCAAGCGGCGAGACGAACGCACCGTAAACGAATGCCACGACGAGAATTGCGAAACAGGTCACGGCGACGCGGCGCAACCGAATGCCGACACTTCGTGCGCCGCTTTCGACTTGCTGCCGCAACTGGCTGCGCTCGAGCACACCCGATGCGCGCGCGAGAATGTCGTCGGCCTGGCTCATCGCATTCTCATCCCACCGGTGCCAGCGGGTTGTCGATCGCGGGGCCGCTCAAGCGGCTCTGCGCGGCACCCTCTGCGCGGGCGATATAGCCCTTCGACTTCTCGACCTCTGTGCTCAGTGCATCGACCGTGGTCTTCATGCTGACCAGGGCCTTGGCCTTGAACGCATCGACCGCATCCATCGTGTCGTAGATGTTCTGGAAGGCACGTTTCAGCGTTTCCAGCGGGATCGTCGATGACGCGGCCTGCTCGTGGATCTGCGCGGTCTGCGATTTCAACAGCGTGCCGGTCGATTCGATGATGTTTGCGGTCGTCGTGTTGAGCGACGTGATCTGTTCGAGCACCAGCTTCTGGTTGGTAAGTGCCTGCGCGACGGTCACCGCTGTGCGCAGTGCCGACACCGTCGTGGTCGATGCGCGATCGACGCCCTTCATCAGCTCGACGTTGTTCTTTTTGACCAGGTCGAGCGCCAGATAACCCTGAACGCTGACGGCCATCTGGGTCAGCAGGTCGGTCGTGCGCTGGCGGACATAGAACAGCGCAGTTTCGCGGATCGCCTTTGCCTTGACCGGGTCCGACGTTTCGATTTCGTTGGCCTTGGCCTCCAGCTTCGCATCGAGCGCCTTCGACACATGGATCATCTGTTCCAGGCGCCCCATCGCGGCCCACAGCGACTGGCGCTCGGTGGCGATCGCGGCATTGTCCTTTAGCAACTCGTCCTTGCCCGATGCGAGGCGGGTGAGGATCGAAGCGATGTGCGTCTGCGAGCTTTTGTAGCTGTCAAAATAATCGCGCATCTTGTTACCGAACGGAATGATGCCGAACAGCCGTTTGGGCGCAGTCAGGCTGCCGCGCTTGCCGGGGTCGAGATCCTCGATCGTGCGGCGCAGTTCCGCCAGGTCGTTGCCGACGCCACTTTCCTTGTCCATCGACCGCACTGGGCGGTCGAGAAAGCGGTTCGACTGGCCCGCCGCCTGTGCAATTTCGTTGCGGCCCATGTCGGCGATCATATCGACGCGGCGGCCGAACTCGGGCGAATTGGCGTCCTGGGCGACCAGATCGTCAACAAAGGCTTCGGCCTTTGCCTCGAGCTGCGTTTTCTGTCCGCTCTCCAGCGGGACCAGCCCTGCGGCCTTTTCCGCGGCGATCGGCGCGACGGGATCGGGCGCCGTCAGCACCGTGTCTAATGTCTCAGTCGTCACCGTCGCCATTGCAGCTTATCCTCCGCTCGTTGTGCCAAGATAGGGGCGAGGGACTGTATTATTCAAGTGATACACGCTTGTCGATTTCGAAGCGAAGTTGACACGGTACAATGGCAACTTTTCGCTCCTATGACGGATCTGCGAATTGTCACGGAAAAACCGCAGAAATCTGCCGAAGTATACATATAATCGGTCGTGGCCGAAGCTGGCTCGGGAAGCGGCGGCGACAAATAGGTGCGATAAGATGTGTAACGGGCCATTCGCGAAATCTAGCGATCCGAAGCCGTGTAGGACAGCGTTGATCCTCGCCTCAGGGCGAGGAGTTAGTAGTAAGTGAGCGCCGTTGCCTTCCCCCGGAAAATCCAGTGGGAGAGGAATGAGTATCCCAGGATCACCGGCAGCACGAACAGTGTGCCGATCAGGATGATCGACAGCGCCTCGGGCGACGATGCGGCCTGCCAGATCGTCAGCTTGTCGGGCACGATATAGGGATAGAAGCTATAGGCGATGCCGATGAAGCCGAGGCAGAACAGCGTTCCCGCCGTTGCCAGCGGCACCCATGACAGCGCGTCGTCCTTCCGTTCCGGTCGCGCGAGGAATATCGAAAGCCCGATGACCATGACCGCCGACATCATCGGGATGGGCAACAGCGCGATGATTTCGGGCAGGTGGAACCAGCGTTCGAAAATGCGGGTTGAGATCATCGGCGTCGTGATCGACACCGCGCCGATGCTCGCCGCCGTCGCCCACAAGCCGTAACGTGCCCAGCCGACGGCTTGCCGCTGCAGCTTCCCTTCCGTCTTGTAGATCAGCCAGCAGGCGCCGACGAAGACATAGCCCGCGGCGAGGCCGACAGCGGCAAGCAGACAGAACATGACCGACAGGAACGACTGGTCGAACCCCAGGATATAGGCGCCCAGCATATAGCCCTGGGTCAGGGCGCTCATCAGCGACCCGCCGAAGAACACGCGGTCCCACAGGGGTTTCCAGTCGGGCTCGGCCTTGGCGCGGAATTCGAAGGCGACGCCGCGCGCGATGAGCGCGATGAGCATCACCGCGACGGGAAGATAGAGTTGGGTCAGGATGATCCCGTGCGCCATCGGGAAAGCGACGAGCAACAGTCCTATCCCCAGCACCAGCCATGTTTCGTTCGCATCCCAGAACGGCCCGATGGACGCGACCATCAGGTCTCGGTCCTCGCTCGGTTCGAACGCGGTCAGAATGCCGACGCCCAGGTCGTATCCGTCGAAGATGACGTAAAGCAGGATCGACAGGCCCATGAGGCCGGCGAAGATGACGGGCAGCCAGTACGGATCGATGAAGGGGGTCATGACCTGTCTTCTCCGAGCGGAGCAAGGAGCCCGTTCGAGCGGAGCGAGAACCCTTGGGTAGCGCATACCTCGCTTCGCTCGGCGGGGCATCTCGCTGCGCTCGATGAAGCAAAAAACATCACAACACTCCCTCCGATTGTGGCGCCGCCGGCCCTTCGGCCAGGCCCGGCACCGGGAACATCGGTTTCTCCTGTGGGGCAGCGCCGCTTCTGCGTGCCAGCTGAAAGATCACCGCGATATAAGCCGCGAGCAGCAGCGCATACACCGTCAGGTACATCGCCAGTGTCGACGCGACCATGCCCGCTGCGACCGGTCCCAGCGCCTGTTTCGTCGTCAAAACGCCGGTCACGAGCCACGGCTGCCGCCCGATCTCGGTGACGTACCAGCCCGCGAGCGTCGCCAGCCAGCCGGAGAATGTCATGGCGACCAGACCCATGAAGACGATGCGCGGCATCTTGTCGAACCCCCGCCGCCAGATCAGAAACACCGTTCCCCACGCGGTCAGCAGCATGAGCATGCCGATGCCGACCATGATGCGGAAACCCCAGAACAGCGGTGCCACCGGCGGATGATTGCCTGCAAACTGGTTCAGACCGGGCACGACGCCGTTGGCCGAATGGCGCAGGATCAGGCTTGCGCCATCGGGCACGGCGATCTCGAACTTCGTCTCGCGTGCCTTCTCGTCGGGCATGCCGAACAGGACGAGTGGCACGTGGCCACGCGTTTCCCAATTGGCCTCCATCGCGGCGATCTTGGCAGGCTGATGTTCCAGGGTGTTCAGGCCGTGCTGGTCGCCCGCGAACATCTGGACCGGGATGAGCAGGGCGGCGGCGATGATGGCTGCGGCCAACGCCTTGCGTACGCTTTCCGCCTTGTCGTCGCGCAGCCAGCGATAGGCGCTGATCCCCGCGATCAGGAACGACACTGTCAAGCCGCTTGCGAGCAACATGTGGCTCAGGCGATAGGGCATCGACGGGTTGAACACGATCGCCACCCAGTCAGTGGCATGGGCGACGCCGTCGCGCATCTCGAAACCCGCAGGCGTGTGCATCCAGCTGTTAAGCGCGATGATCCAGAATGCCGACAGGGTCGTGCCGCCCGCGACCAGCACGGTCGCCATTGTGTGCACCCAATTGGGAACACGGCTGAACCCGAACAACATGATGCCCAGGAACACAGCCTCGAGGAAGAACGCGGTCAGCACTTCATAGGCAAGCAACGGTCCGGCGATATTGCCGACCTTCTCCATGTAACCCGGCCAGTTGGTGCCGAACTGAAAGCTCATCGTGATGCCGGTGACGACACCCAGCGCAAAGCTGAGCGCGAAAACTTTCACCCAGAAGCGATAGGCATCCATCCACGCGTCATTGCTTGTGCGGTTGAACGCCAGCTTGAAGCCGAGCAAGGCCCAGCCGAGCGCGATGGTGATCGTCGGAAACAGGATGTGGAAACTGATGTTCGCCGCGAACTGGATACGCGAGAGGATCAGTGGGTCGAGCGTGCTCATGCCTGCTTCTCCTTCTTCCCGCCCGGCAGGACGAGGAACTTGTCCTTGAATTCGAGCACCCTGGCGATGCGCGAGCCGAGCGACAGCAACTGCACCAGCCGTTCGGTCTCCAGCTTCTGGATGTCGGCATACCAGTGCGTGAGCAGTTCGATCTGGTCGTGCATCGCGCGCATCCGGTCTTGCGCATGGGCGTCGGCGGAGGACTGGGGTGTGGCCATCAAAAGGTCGCGCAACGTCGTCAGTGTCGGGTCGATCTCGCGCTTTTTCCGTTCTTCGACCAATGTCCGCATGATCTGCCAGACGTCCTCGGGCGTATCGAAATACTCCCGCCGGTCCCCGGGCAAGTGGCGCATGCGAACCAGATTCCAGCTTTGCAGTTCTTTCAGCCCCATCGAGACACTGCCACGCGACAGGCCGAGTGCATCGACGAGATCGTCCGCATTCAGCGCGCGATCCGACACGAACAGCACCGCGTAAATCTGCCCGACCGTGCGGTTGATTCCCCAGCGGCTGCCCATCTCGCCGAAATGGAGCACGAAGGACTGGCTGAGCGGGGATAGCTTCACAACAATGCATTTCTGAAGTTTCAATATTTATTGAAACTAATAGATTTACCGATCACAGGCAAGCGAAACGTGTCAGGCGTTGCTCACCTTGCCGCGATGCACAAATTCGGCTAGGCGCGCGGCCAAATCCCGCTCGCATTCAGGAAATTCAATGAGCCTCCGCAACGTGGCCATCATCGCGCACGTCGATCATGGTAAGACCACCCTCGTCGATCAGCTGTTCCGTCAGTCCGGCACATTCCGCGACAACCAGCGCATCGAAGAACGCGCGATGGATTCGAACGACCTCGAAAAAGAGCGTGGCATCACGATTCTCGCCAAGTGCACCAGCGTCGAATGGGCGCCTCCCGGTGGCGGCGAGCATACGCGCATCAACATCGTCGATACGCCCGGCCACGCCGACTTCGGCGGCGAGGTGGAGCGCATCCTGTCGATGGTGGACGGCGTCATCCTCCTGGTCGATTCGTCGGAAGGTGCCATGCCCCAGACGAAGTTCGTGACCGGCAAGGCGCTGGCGCTCGGCCTGCGTCCGATCGTCGTCGTCAACAAGGTCGATCGTCCTGACGAGCGCATCCAGGAAGTGCTCGACGAAGTGTTCGACCTGTTCGTTTCGCTTGAGGCGACAGACGAGCAGCTCGACTTCCCCGTGCTCTACGCATCGGGCCGTAATGGCTACGCCAGCGAAGACCCGAGCCGTCGTGAAGGTACACTGGCGCCGCTGTTCGAAAAGATCGTGGAACACGTCCCGGCGCCGTCGGCCGACCCCGATGGTCCGTTCAAGTTTCTGGTCACGCTGCTTGACCGCGACAATTTTCTTGGCCGCATCCTGACCGGCTTGGTCTTCTCAGGTTCGGTCAAGACCAACATGCCGATCCACGCGCTCGATAACGACGGCAAGATCGTCGAGACGGGGCGCGCGTCGAAGATCATGACCTTCCGCGGTCTCGAACGCGTGCCGGTCGATGAGGCCAATGCCGGGGACATTATCTCGATCGCGGGGCTGACCACGACCACCGTGTCGAACACGATCTGCGACCCCAGCGTTACCGAACCACTGCACGCGCAGCCAATCGATCCGCCGACGCTGTCGATGCGCTTTTCGGTGAACGAC
The DNA here is from genome assembly GCA_040004295.1 of Sphingomonadales bacterium. Classification (GTDB taxonomy): domain Bacteria; phylum Pseudomonadota; class Alphaproteobacteria; order Sphingomonadales; family Sphingomonadaceae; genus Sphingomonas_O. The sequence goes on from JBDUBD010000017.1 coordinate 29,650, forward strand.
AGCCCGATGGCGGGCCGCGAAGGCACCAAGGTGACGTCGCGCATGATCCGCGACCGCCTGTTCCGTGAAGCGGAATCAAACGTCGCGATCAAGGTCACCGAAGCCGCCGACAAGGACAGTTTCGAAGTCGCTGGACGCGGTGAGCTTCAGCTCGGTGTGCTCATCGAAACGATGCGTCGCGAAGGGTTCGAACTGGGTATCAGCCGCCCGCGCGTGTTGTTCCAGGACGGCCCGTCCGGACGCGAAGAGCCCTATGAAACCGTCATCATCGACGTGGACGAGGAATATTCGGGCACGGTTGTCGAGAAGATGAACATCCGCAAAGCCGAGATGACCGACATGCGCCCCTCGGGCGGCGGCAAGACGCGCATTACGTTCAGCGCGCCAAGCCGTGGCATGATCGGCTACCACGGCGAATTCCTGTCGGACACGCGCGGCACCGGCATCATGAACCGGCTGTTCGAGAAATACGGCCCGCACAAGGGCACGATCGAAGGCCGCAAGAACGGCGTTTTGATCTCCAACGGCGCCGGAGAAGCGAACAGCTATGCACTTGGGCCGCTCGAAGACCGCGGCATCCTGTTCGTCGGACATGGCGAAGTGCTGTACGAGGGCATGATCGTCGGTGAGAACGCCAAGCCGGACGACCTCGAGGTCAACCCGATGAAGGCGAAGCAGCTGACCAACTTCCGCGCGAGCGGTGGCAAGGACGACGCGATCCGCCTGACCCCGCCGAAGAAGGCGACGCTGGAACAGGCCATCGCGTACATCGATGACGACGAGATGGTCGAAGTTACGCCCAAGTCGATCCGCCTGCGCAAGCGCTTCCTCGATCCGCACGACCGCAAGCGTGCGAGCAGGGCGAAACAGGCGGCGTAACGGCCTGTCGCCAGGGTTAACGCGTCATTCCCGCCCGGTTCAGCCGGGGGGTGCTCTAATTTCATTTGTGCCGAATCGCGCAGTCGTGCGTTGTTGGGCCAGAGGAAGGAGCTTTTGAGATGATCGGTTTTCTCAAGAAAGGCGCCCTGGGCCTTGCGCTGGGTGCAACCGCATTGAGTGTTGCGGCCCCGGCCGAAGCACAGCGTTACAATCGTTATCGCGATCGCGGAAACAATGATGCCGCAGTCGCAATCGGTGCGGGTGTTCTTGGTCTCGCGGTCGGTGCGGCAATCGCGTCGGATCGCGGAGACCGTTATTATGACGGCGGCTATGACCGGCGTTATTATGCCGGACCCCGCTACTATAACGGTCCCCGTTATTACGACGGCCCGCGTTACCGCGCCTATCCGCAACGCTATTATGGTTATGACCGGGGCTATCGCGGTCAATACTACGATGGATATCGCGGTCCCCGATATCGGAACTGGTAAACAAAACGGCGGGGTGCGCGAACCCCGCCGTTTTCATTGAGCTAACGTCACCGACTGACGTGGTACGACCATTTTCATCGTGCGTGATGCAACATGGGCAGTGACCGGCGTCCGCGCGGCGATTTCGCCATCGATCGATATCGGTAGCCGAGGCACCGTTTCGACACGGATAGAGGTGCCGCGAAATTCGCGCGTGGTCTGTTTCCGGTGGGGCAGCCGCAGCGTCGATGCGAGCCACGACCACAGCAGCGCTCTTCGCGTCGTCCCCAACACGGCCTGAACGACGATCTCACCCGACATCACGTCGGCGTCATCGACCACCTCGGTTCCGCCCTGATATGCCCCGTTGGCGATGCGCACTTCCAGTGCCCTGATCTTTTCGCCATCGACATAAAGGATGAAGGGCTTGAACCGGACAAGCGATACCGCCGCCCAGGTCAGATACCCCAGTCGCCCGAACCAGCGTTTCAGCCAGTGCGGCACCGTTTCGGCGATCAGTGGGGCGAGGCCGATCGCAGCGCAGTTGGCGTAGTAATCGTCGTCGATCATGCCGAGATCGACTTTACGGACATTGCCGTTGACGATCACATCGACCGCGCCTTCGAGGTCGAGCGGAATACCGACCGAGCGGGCAAAGCTGTTTGCCGTGCCGAGGGGGAGCAGCGCGAACACCACATCGGTGCCGGCAAGGAAGTCCACGCTCGACGAGAGCGAGCCATCGCCGCCACCGACGATGATCATTTCCGCGCCATCGCTTACCGCTTTTTCGACGGTCGAAGTCAATTCCTTCGGATCGTCAAGCGGGTGCGCGTCGAGCGTCACACCGCCGGCAATCAACAGTTGGCAGGCCTGATCGAACATGTCGCTTCCCTTGCGTGACAGGGTGTTGACGATGAGGGTTGCGGTGCGGGGTGGCTGGGTCATTGGCGGTGCGTAACGCGCGACATTCCGTTTCGGGTCCATAACGCTTTGAAGGTTGTCGGAGACGCTTTCGGTTTGGTGCGTTATGGCCTCACTATGGCTGAACCGATCTCGCTCGACGTCCCCCATTCGCTTGGCAAGGCTACGGTCCGGCAACGGCTGGACACTGGCATCGGCAAGATCGGGTCGATCATCCCTGGCGGCGGGCAGGTGCAGCACGACTGGGACGGCGACACGATGAACTTCAGCGTTTCTGCGCTGGGCCAGACGATGGCGTGCAAGGCCGTGATCTTCGAGGACAAGGTACACGCCGAGGTCGACCTGCCGCCGATGCTATCGCTGTTCGCGGGCAAGATCCGCGACGCGCTGGGCCATGAACTGCCAAAGCTGCTCAGGTAGATGATCCGCGACATCACGCAGGCATTGAGCGCGGGGACGCCGATGTGGCCGGGCGATACCGCGTTCAGTGCCGACCGGACCTGGGCCTATGGCCCCGGATGCCCGGTCAACGTGTCGCGGTTCCAGGCGTCGACGCACGCCGGGACGCATGCCGACGCGCCGATGCATTACGACCCGGACGGGCTGGCGATTGATGCGGTGGCGCTCGATGCGTACATCGGCCCGGCGCGGGTGATCGATTTGCGCGGGCGGGGGCCGGTGGTGACGCCCGAGATGGTCGAGCCTGCGCTGGCATCATCGCCGAAGCGCGTGCTGATCCGCACCTACGACCGCTTTCCGCATGACGCGTGGGTCGATGCCTTCACGACCGTGGCTGCCGGAACCATCGCGCTGATGGCATCGCGAGGGGTCGTGCTGATCGGCATCGACGGACCTTCGCTCGACCCGCAGGAGTCGAAGACGATGGACGCACACCTCGCCGTGCGGGCGGCGGGCATGTGCATATTGGAGGGGTTGGTGCTCGATGATGTGCCCGAGGGCGATTACGAACTGATTGCCCTGCCGCTGAAGCTGGCGGGGCTGGACGCGGCACCGGTGCGGGCCGTGTTGCGCGACCTGCCTTAGCGGGCTGTACTCTCGAGCGCGGCGAGCTGAACCACGCTTGCGTCGATCAGCGAGCCATGAGTGCGGACTTGTGCAAACTGGATGCTGTGGTCGAGGCGGGGCGCGCTGGTGCCGCCCGCATAGATGAAGCCGAACGTCGGGTTGACGCGTGTGCCCATGCCCGACCCATAGGAGACCTTTACTTCGCTCCAGTCGCCCGCCGCCGACACGTCGATGGCGCGGGCGTTGCGCTCTACGCCGCCACGGACGGTCCAGTTGGCGTGGTCGATGGCGACTTCACGGTCGCTGATGATTTCTTTCACGACCGCGACATGGCCAGCGCGCATGCCGGGGATCGATTTGAATGCGAGGACCGCACCAGGAGCGGGCGCCTTGCCGCGCTCGTACTTGCCCTCGGCCTGGCCCCACCAGGTGTTGGCATTGCCGCGGATGGAAACGTCGGTAATCGTCCGGGCGTAGGTCACGCACTGCCAGCCCTTGGCGGAGACGCCGGTGGACAGCGTGCAGGCAAACAGCCCCAGTGCGATTGCGATACGATTCATGGAATTTGCGACCCCGACTCTTCGTTGACACCTGCGTGGCCCGGAACGGTTAACGAAAAAAGGACGTGGCGATGGATGGAACCGGAAGCGGGGTGAAGCGTTGCGCGGCGCAGCATTGGTCCTGACTTTACGTGCCAGACTTTACGGGCCAAGACTTTACTGCAACCCCGCGACACGGCATGGGCGCGGCATGACCGATACAGCCTCCAAAGACTCCAGCACCACCCCGCCAGACCGCCTCGCCGCGCATCCGTCCTCGCCATTCTACAACGAGGCCGCGCTGGAACGCGGTGTCGGCGTCCGCTTCAAGGGCGCCGAACGCAACGATGTCGATGAATATTGCGTGTCCGAAGGGTGGATCCGCGTTGCGCTCGGCAAGAAGGTCGATCGCAAGGGCGCGGCGCTGACCATCAAGCTGACCGGCCCCCTCGAAGTCTGGTTCCGCGATGTTGGTCCCGATGCGGCGACAGGAGCGCCTGCGGAGACGCCCGCCGAAACACCTGAGGCCTGACGGCGAACGTGCACGTCATCGACGCGGTCCTGACGGGGCGGATTGTCCCCTTCGGCCCTGACGGTGAGACGAGCGCGATCGACAAGACGCGGGTTGCCGGCCCGCAAACCGTGGGCTTCTTCGGGATAGAGGGCGACCAACAGGCCGACCCCAGCGTCCACGGCGGGCGCGACAAGGCGATCCACCATTATCCGCGCG
>JBDUBD010000149.1:0-3251 GCA_040004295.1 Sphingomonadales bacterium
GGTCCGGCTACTCCATGACAAGAGGTGACGTTCTAAAACGCGCTGATAAATTATGGCAGTACAAGAGGGGCTTTGGCGATGAAGGTGTTGGTGCCGGTCAAGCGGGTAATCGACTATAACGTGAAGCCCCGGGTGAAGGCGGACGGGACGGGCGTCGATCTGGCTAACGTCAAGATGAGCATGAACCCGTTCGACGAGATCGCCGTAGAAGAAGCGATCCGCCTGAAGGAAAAGGGCGTCGCGACGGAGATAGTCGTCGTGTCGATCGGCGAGCAGAAGGCGCAGGAAACGCTGCGGACCGCGCTCGCCATGGGTGCCGACCGCGCAATCCTGATCGTCTCGGAGACCAAGGTCGAGCCGCTCGGCGTCGCCAAGCTGCTGAGGGCGGTTGCGGATGAGGAGCAGCCTGGACTGGTTATCCTGGGCAAGCAGGCGATCGATGACGATAATAACCAGACCGGGCAGATGCTGGCAGCGCTGACCGGCTGGGGCCAGGGGACGTTTGCGAGCAAGATCGAGGTCGAGGGCGATTTCGTCACCGTGACGCGCGAAGTCGATGGCGGCTCCGAAACCGAGAAGCTGAAGCTCCCGGCGATTGTCACGACCGATTTGCGCCTGAACGAGCCGCGTTATGCCTCGCTTCCGAACATCATGAAGGCAAAGTCCAAGCCGCTCGCACAGATGACGCCTGCCAATTACGACGTGGACGTAGCCCCACGCCACACCACGCTCAAGGTGGTCGAACCAGCAACACGCAGCGCAGGCCTGAAAGTCGCGGACGTGGATGAACTGGTAGCGAAACTCAAGACGTTGGGAGTGGTTGCATGAAGACGCTCGTGTGGGTCGAACATGACGGCCAGACCGTCCGCGACGCGACGCTGCCGGTGGTGACGGCCGCAGCGAAGCTGGGCGAGGTGCATCTGCTGGTCGCGGGGTCGGGTGTGGCGGCGGTGGCGGAAGCCGCCGCAAAGATCGCGGGCGTCGGCACGGTCCATGTCGCGGACGATGTGGCCTATGCGAATGCGCTGGCGGAAAACGTCGCGCCACTGGTCGCCAGGCTGATGGACTCGCACGATGCGTTCCTCGTGCCCGCCACCAGCAACGGCAAGAACATCGCGCCGCGCGTGGCCGCCCTGCTCGACGTGATGCAGCTTTCCGACATCCTCAGCGTCGAGAGTGAGAACGTTTTTACCCGACCGATCTATGCTGGCAACGCCATCGCGACGGTGCAGACCAAGGATGCCAAGCTCGTCATCTCCGTGCGGGGTACCGCCTTCGAGAAAGCGGCAACCGAGGGTGGCACCGGAACCATCGAGGTGGCTCAAACTACGGGCGATGCGGGTGTCTCGGTCTTTGTCGGCAGCGAGATCGCCAAATCCGAACGGCCCGAACTGACAAGCGCCAAGATCATCGTGTCGGGCGGCCGCGCGCTTCAGAACAGCGAGAATTTCCACAGTCTGATCGAACCGCTCGCCGACAAGCTGGGCGCAGGCGTCGGCGCGAGCCGTGCGGCGGTGGATGCGGGCTATGTCCCGAACGACTATCAGGTCGGCCAGACCGGCAAGATCGTCGCCCCCGAAGTCTATATCGCCATCGGCATCTCCGGCGCGATCCAGCATCTGGCCGGCATGAAGGACAGCAAAACGATCATCGCGATCAACAAGGACGAGGACGCCCCGATCTTCCAGGTCGCGGACATCGGCCTGGTCGGCGACCTGTTCAAGATCGTACCGGAACTTACCGCAAAGCTCTAGCGCCGTCGCTGCAGTCGGTTCCGCAGCCCAGGCAAATAGCAAAGTGACATCGAGCTATGGATTCAATCTACATCGTGTCGGGCGTCAGAACGGCAATAGGCGACTTCGGCGGCAGCCTGAAGGACCATGCGCCGTCGCAACTCGGCGCTTTGGTCATTGCCGAAGCAGCACGGCGGGCCGGCATTCAAACCGACGATGTTGCGCATGTCGTGATGGGACAGGTCATCCAGACCCAACCTCAGGACGCGTATCTCGCTCGGGTCGCGGCGCTCCAGGCGGGTATACCGGAGAGCACGCCCGCACTGACGCTGAACCGGTTGTGCGGGTCCGGCGTTGAAGCGATCATATCGGCTGCGCGCGCAATTGCGCTCGGCGAGATCGACATCGCTGCTGCCGGCGGTGCCGAGGTCATGAGCCGTGCCCCCCATCACGTCGCCGACGTTCGTTTCGGCCGTAAGATGGGTGACGCCGCGATGGTGGACTCCTTGATTGCCGTGTTAAGCGATCCGATCGACGGCTATCACATGGGCATCACGGCGGAGAATGTTGCCCGCGATCATGACATAACGCGCGATCAGCAGGACGCGCTTGCGGTGGAAAGTCATCGGCGTGCCGCCGTCGCGCAGGCGGAAGGCCGGTTCGACGAGCAGATCCTGCCGGTAACGGTGAAGGCTGGGCGTACCACGCGTGAGTTTGCGGTGGACGAGCATGTTCGCGCCGAAAACAACACGGCGGCGATGGCCGCATTACGACCGGCATTTCAAAAGGACGGTACGGTTACGGCCGGCAATGCGTCCGGCATAAACGATGGTGCCGCTGCGGTGATCCTTGCGTCGGCGGATGCCGTTGCCAAGCACGGATTGATACCCATGGCGCGGATTCTCGGTTGGAGCCATGCCGGCGTCGCCCCTTCGCATATGGGCCTCGGACCGGTCGAAGCGGTGCCGATCGCGCTCAAGCGCGCGGGGCTGACGCTGGACCAGATGGACGTGATCGAGTCGAACGAAGCCTTCGCAGCGCAGGCGTGCGCGGTTTCCAAGCTGCTCGGGTTCGACCCGGCGAAAGTAAACCCCAACGGGTCGGGCATCTCGCTCGGTCATCCGGTCGGTGCGACCGGCGCCATCCTGACCGTTAAGGCGCTGTATGAACTTGCGCGGACGGGTGGCCGATATGCGTTGATCACAATGTGTATTGGTGGGGGGCAGGGGATCGCATTGATTGTCGAACGGGTCTGATGGCGGTTCAGGGATGTGTCATCCTGACGGAATTGGCCGGGCATCTGGCAACTGACGGGTGACATATCAGACGCCGGACAGATCAGCTGCCAGGTGTGGAACGCCCGTATATTGAACCATGGGGAGACTTACCGTGACTAAGCTGGCAACGACCGCGTTGACTGACGGCGTGGCGATCATCACGCTCGATCATCCGCCCGTCAATGCGCTGTCGATATCGCTTCGCGGCGCGTTGCTCTCGGAAATCGAGAGCGCAATCGCA
>JBDUBD010000018.1:0-33700 GCA_040004295.1 Sphingomonadales bacterium
TCTTTCGACACTGACCGGCACTGGTCCCAACGGCCGCATCGTGAAGGCGGCCGGCGAGGGTGCCCAGCCGGGTGCCGCGAAGCCCGTTGCCGCTGCTGCGCCCACCACGCCATCGACGCCCGCCGCTCCAGCCGCGCCGTTCTCGACCGATATCCCGCACGAAACGATCAAGCTGTCGGGCATGCGCAAAACCATCGCGCGCCGCCTGACCGAATCGAAGCAACAGGTGCCGCACATCTACCTGACGGTGGACATCCGCCTCGACGCGCTGCTGAAACTCCGTGGCGAGCTGAACGCGGCGCTGGATGCGCGGGGCATCAAGCTCAGCGTCAACGACATGCTCATCAAGGCGCTGGCCGCCGCATTGATCGAGGTGCCCGCGTGCAACGTCAGTTTCGCGGGGGACACGCTGATCCAGTACAGCCGCGCCGACATTTCGGTCGCGGTGTCGATCGACGGCGGCCTCATCACGCCGATTGTGGCGGATGCGAACAACAAGGCGCTGAGCGCGATCTCGACTGAAATGAAGGCGCTGGCCGACAAGGCGAAGGCCGGCAAGCTGCAGCCGCACGAATACCAGGGTGGCACGGCCTCGCTCAGCAACATGGGCATGTTCGGCATCAAACAGTTCGAAGCCGTCATCAACCCGCCCCAGGCGATGATCATGGCGATCGGCGCGGGCGAGAAGCGGCCCTATATCGTCGATGACGCCCTGGGCGTGGCGACGGTGATGTCCGCTACCGGCAGCTTCGACCATCGCGCGATCGACGGGTCGGACGGGGCGAAACTGATGAAGGCGTTCAAGGCGCTGGTGGAGAGCCCGCTGGGATTGGTGGCTTGATTTGGCTACTTTCAACCGTCGCAGTCATTTTCGTCGTGCTGATGTTTCGCCCCAAGAAGCGCAAAATGCCGTCGATGCGGTTTGACGAGCAGAAAGCCCGGGCTCGTCAGTTCCCTGCTGATCAACAAAGGCAACTAGCCGAAGAGTGTCGGCAAAACGTCCTGTGGGGCTACGACGAACGGTATCAGCAGGTAAAATCGCTCAACCGGACGGATGATGTAGCCCATCAAACTGCTCTACTGGCAGCTGCGCAGCTAGTTTTAGCTAACTTGGACCACAAAAATCCGGAACACACCAAAGCCCTGCAAATGGAAACTGCGCCGTTTGCTAATGTGGATCACGCGTTAGGGAAGTCTGCGCTAGCGGAATACCTCGTGTGGAAATTCTTTCCAAATTTGGCGAACGTCGAAGTCGTTCAAGAAGCTGTCAGCAGCTTTCTTTCCAAACTTGAAAAAGATGAACACGCGCATGATCGGCTTCTACCTACGCTAGTATTCTCCAACGAGTATGATTGGCAGCAATTTGCTCTGAATAAAATTTCAAGCCGTTTAGGAAGCTCAAATGCCTGACACCTATGACCTCATCGTCCTCGGCTCCGGACCCGGCGGATACGTCGCTGCCATCCGCGCCGCTCAACTCGGCCTCAAGACCGCAATCGTCGAGCGCGAGGTGCTGGGTGGCATCTGCCTCAACTGGGGGTGCATCCCGACCAAGGCGTTGCTGCGCTCGGCCGAGGTCTATCATAATATGCAGCATGCCGAGGCTTATGGCCTGTCGTCGGGCGGTGCGAAGTTCGACATGGCGAAGGTCGTCGCGCGGTCGCGTGGGGTTGCGAAACAGCTGAACCAGGGCGTCACGCACCTGATGAAGAAGAACAAGATCACCGTCCACATAGGCGATGGTGCCATCACCGCGCCCGGAAAGCTGACCGTGACGAAGGACGGCAAGGCGACCGAACTTGCCGCCAAGAACATCATTATCGCGACCGGTGCCCGCGCCCGCGACCTGCCGTTCGCCAAGGCCGATGGCAAGCGCATCTGGACGTATCGCCACGCGATGACGCCGCCGGAGACGCCGACCAACCTGCTCGTCATCGGGTCGGGCGCGATCGGCATCGAGTTCGCGAGTTTCTACCGCGACTTCGGCGTCGAAGTGACCGTCGTCGAGATGCTCGACCGCGTCGTGCCCGTCGAGGATGCGGAGGTTTCCGCCTTCCTGCAAAAGAGTCTCGAAAAGCTGGGCATGACGATCCTGACCGGTGCGGGTGTCGAAAGCCTGTCGGCCAACGCGACCGGCGTGACTGCCAAGATCAAGACCAGTGACGGCAAGAGTGCCGACCAGCAGTTCAGCCACGCCATCGTTGCGGTGGGCATCGTGCCAAACACCGAGAATATCGGGCTGGAAGCGCTGAAGATCGAGACCAACCGCGGGCATATCGTCACCGACCCGATGTGCCGGACCAACGTCCCCGGCATCTGGGCGATCGGCGACGTCACCGCGCCGCCGTGGCTGGCACACAAGGCGAGCCATGAGGGCGTGATCGCGGTCGAGGCGATTGCCGGGCTGCACCCGCACGCGATGGACCCGCTCAACATTCCGGGCTGCACCTATTGCCACCCGCAGGTCGCGAGCGTCGGCATGACCGAGGCGAAGGCGAAGGAAGCCGGATACGAAGTGAAGGTCGGCAAATTCCCCTTCATCGGCAACGGCAAGGCGATCGCGCTGGGCGAGGCCGAGGGGTTCGTGAAGACGGTGTTCGACGCGAAGACCGGCGAACTGCTTGGCGCACACATGATCGGTGCGGAAGTGACCGAGCTGATCCAGGGCTATACTGTCGGCAAGACGGCGGAACTGGTTGAGACGGACTTCATGAACACGGTCTTCCCGCATCCCACGCTCAGCGAAATGATGCATGAAAGCGTGCTGGCGGCGTACGGGCGGGCGTTGCATATTTAGGTACGTCGCCCCGGCGGAGGCCGGGGTCGTTAGCAAGCAGAGCATTCTATAGAGAGCGGCCCCGGCCTCCGCCGGGGCGACGAAAATCATGCCTTCCCCTCGCGCCAGCCCCAGCTAAGCTGCGCACAACCTGGAGGGGATTTTTCATGCGCCTTGCTGCTGCTGCCATCTGCCTGACACTCGCCACACCTGCCGCCGCCGAAACCGTTCACATCACCGCCGCGCGGATGATCGACGTGCAGACCGGCGCAGTGGTTCAGAACCCCATGATCAACATTACCGACGGGCGCATCGTCGGCATCGCCGATGCGCGGACGGTGCGGTTGAAGGGTGACGAAAAACTGATCGACCTCGGCGACCGGACGCTGCTGCCCGGCCTTATCGACATGCATGTCCACCTGACCTCCCTTGCCGAGATCGGCGGGTATCGCACACTGGCGCATACCGACAGTTTCTGGAGCGCAGTCGGTGTGGCCAATGCGAAAAAGACCATCGACGCGGGCTTCACGACGGTACGCAATGTCGGGTCGTCGGGGTTTCAGGACGTGGGGCTGCGCGAGGCGATCGACGGTGGATGGATTGCGGGACCGCGCGTGGTAACGGCGACCTATGCCCTGGGCGCGACCGGCGGGCATTGCGACGACAACTTGCTGCCGCCCTCGCTCGACCGCAAGGAACCGTCGGTCATCAACAGTCCCGAGGAAGCGCGGGCCAAGGTACGTTGGCTGCACAAATACGGGGCCGAGGTTATCAAGATCTGCGCGACGGGCGGCGTGTTCTCGCTGGGCGACAGCGTCGGCGGGCAGCAACTGAGCCTCGAGGAAATGAAGGCCATCGCCGACGAGGCGCACATGCTGCACCTGAAGGTCGCGGCACACGCGCATGGTGACGAGGGCATTCGCGCCGCGATCCTCGCCGGGATCGACACGATCGAGCATTGCAGCCTGGCAAGCGACGAGACGATCAAGCTGGCGGTACAGCACAAGACGTGGTTTTCGATGGACGTCTATAACGACGATTACATCCTCGCCACCGGGACCGCGAACGGGACCGAGCAGGAAAGCCTCGACAAGGAAAAGGCGATCGGCCTGAAACAGCGCCAGACGTTCCAGCGCGCGGTGCGGGCCGGCGTACCGATGATCTTCGGCAGCGATGCGGGCGTCTACCCGCATGGCGACAACGGGCGGCAATTCGCCAAGATGGTCGAATGGGGCATGACCCCGTTGCAGGCGATTCAGGCGGCGACGCGCAACGCCGCGCAGGCATTGGGTCGCGAGGGCGATGTCGGCGCGATTGCAGTGGGGCGCTATGGCGACATGATCGCGGTCGATGGCGATCCGTTGAAGGACGTGCGCGTGCTTGAAAAGGTCGCGGTGGTTATCAAGGGCGGGGTGGTGGTGAAGGGCGGCAAATAGCTGCCGATTTTTTGGTGGAGATTCCGATGAGAAAAGCCTTGTTCCTTCTCGCACTTGCTTTGCCGCAAGCGCCGGTGCTGGCCGCACCTATGACGCCACCCGGCAAACCGGTCGCCATTCGCTGTACGGGGCCGGTTGCGCTTGCGGCACGAAAGGTGGCGGTCAAATACGACATCAAGGCGGGTATGAATCCGAGCGCCTGCTTCGGAAAAATGCAGATCTACGACGGTCCGAATTTCCAGTACGTCGCCGTGGTGCCGTCGCCCGCGTGCTCCAAGGGCAAGGCGCTCGATGTCTACAGCAATTCGCGAGCGGGGCCGTGGTACAGCTATTTCGAAAAGCCCGTTTGCGGTTCGACAATTTCGGTCGGCCCCAAGAATCAGTGGGGCGACTGGATGCTGACGATCGATGGTCGCCACTACAGCAGTCGTGGGCAATATTATGTCTTGATGCCGTGATCGCCCGATGAATCCCCGCATTGTCGGTGGAATTGCGCTGATTACGCTGTCGTGCGGGTTGGGTGTGATCGTCCACAATGGCGGGCTTGTGCCAGTGGATGTCGGGCTGCTGCATGCGATGTCGGTCGCGGAGAATGGACCACAGTGGCTCAGCGATGCCGCGCGTTTCGTCTCTACCTTCGGCGATGTCGGCGTCCGCGGAATCGGCATCGCGATCGTCTTCGCGGCGCTCTTGTGGCGGCAAAGGTGGCGGTCGGGCGCGATCTATCTCGTCACGGTGTTAACGTCGATCTTCGGTCATACTCTGGCGAAGGTGCTGTGGGCGCGTCCGCGTCCGCACCTCGTGCCATGGCTCGACGATCCGCACGATATGAGCTTCCCCAGCGGCCATGCGGCCGGGTCTATGGTCGTACTGTTGCTGGCGGCGATGCTGTTCGATCGCTTGCGCCTCGTGCCGCTCGCGATCGCTCTGTCGCTGATGATCGGCCTCACGCGGCCTATGCTCGGAGTGCACTGGCCGACCGATGTTGTCGCCGGCTGGCTATGGGGTGCGGGCTTCGCGCTGATCGGTGCCGGCGTCGCCCAGTCGATGGGACTGCTCGACGCCCGCTACCGGAACAGGAAAGACTTCAGCGCGGGGCCATCCTGAGCGCACCGTCCAGGCGGACGTCCTCGCCGTTGAAATAGTCGTTCTCGATCATCGTCAGCGCGAGATGCGCGTATTCGGCCGGATCGCCCAGGCGCTTCGGGTAGGGGACCGATGCCGACAGCGATTCCTGCGCTTTTTCGGGCAGCCCCGCGAGCAGCGGTGTCTTGAACAGCCCCGGCAGGATCGTGTTCACGCGAATGCCCTCGTTCATCAGGTCGCGGGCGATCGGCAGGGTCATGCCGACCACACCCGCTTTCGACGCCGAATAAGCGACCTGGCCGATCTGGCCGTCCTCGGCGGCGACGCTCGCCGTGTTGACGATGGTGCCGCGCAGACCGTGCTCGTCGGCTGCATCCAGCGTCATCATGCCCGCTGCCGATTTGGCGATGCAGCGGAACGTGCCGATCAGGTTGATCTCGATCACGAACTTGAACGCGTCGAGCGGGAAGTGCTTGATGCTGCCGTCTTCCTTGCTGCGGCTCGCGGTCTTGATCGCGCTCCCGACACCCGCGCAATTGACCAGGATGCGTTCCTGCCCGTGCGCAGCGCGTGCCTTGGCAAAACCGGCATCGACGCTCTCGTCGTTAGTTACGTTCACTTCGCAGAATATGCCGCCGATTTCGGCCGCGACTTCCTCGCCCTTGTTCTTTTGCAGGTCGAAGATCGCGACCTTCACGCCCTTTGCTGCCAGCGCGCGTGCCGTTGCTGCGCCAAGACCGGATGCGCCACCGGTGACGACGGCGGCGACTGTGTTGTCTAGTTTCATGTCGGTTCCTCTTAGAGTCGTTCGATAATCGTGACATTGGCGATGCCGCCGCCTTCGCACATCGTCTGCAGGCCATAGCGCCCGCCGCGTACCTTCAGCGCGTGGACAAGCGTCGCCATCAGCTTGGTTCCCGACGCACCGAGCGGGTGGCCCAGCGCGATCGCGCCACCGTTGACGTTCAGCTTGGCATAGTCTGCACCGACGTGTTTCATCCACGCCATCGGCACCGGCGCGAACGCCTCGTTGACCTCATACAGGTCGATGTCGCTAATGGTCAGGCCCGCACGCTTCAGGGCGCGGTCGGTTGCGAACAGGGGTTCTTCCAGCATGATCACCGGATCACCTGCCGTCACGGTCAGATTGTGGATACGTGCCATCGGCGTCAGGCCATGGGTCTTCAATGCCGCCTCGCTCACGATCAATATGGCCGATGCACCGTCGCAGATCTGGCTGGCGTTCGCCGCCGTGATGCTGCCGCCTTCCTGCAGCAACTTCACGCCCGCAAGGCTCTCTGCCGATGCGTCGTAGCGGATGCCTTCGTCGGTGCGGTGAGATTCGGTGCCGTCGGGAGTCTCGATCTCGAGTGGGACGATCTCGTTTTCGAACGCGCCCGACTGCGTTGCTGCTGCCGCGCGGCGATGCGATTCCAGCGCATAGGCGTCGAGCTGCTCGCGGTTGAAGCCATGCTTCTTCACAATCATCTCGGCGCCCATGAACTGGCTGAACATGATGCCGGGGTATTTCTTCTCGAGGCCCGGCGATTTGTAACTGCCCAGTCCCTCTTTCATAAACAACGCGCCGGTCGCGCCCATCGGGACGCGCGTCATGCTCTCCACGCCCGCAGCAATGACCATGTCCTGCGTGCCTGACATCACCGCCTGTGCCGCGAACTGAATGGCTTGTTGCGACGATCCGCATTGGCGGTCGATCGAGACTGCGGGAACGCTGTCGGGCAGGTTATGCGCGGCAAGCACGGCGTTGCGACCGACCTGAAATCCCTGTTGTCCGCCCTGCGAGACGCAGCCCATGATGACGTCTTCGATACTGGCACCATCGATGCCGGTGCGCGTGACAAGTGCATCGAGTGTCGCCGCAGCCATGTCGACCGGGTGCCATCCGGCGAGCTTGCCATTGCGTTTGCCCCCTGCGGTACGAACCGCATTGACGATATAGGCTTCGGCCACTTCTTGTCCTTTCCGTAAACGTAAACTTTGTGCTTCTGTTACCGGTTCGCATAAGAGGTGCAAGTGGCGTTTTGGAGAGGTCTATGAAAGTCAGCGAAGCCGTAGCGGCGAGGCGTTCGGTACGTGGATTCCGCGACACGCCGGTGGATGTTGACCGCTTGCGCGTACTGGTTGTCGAAGCTTCGCGGGCTGCATCGGGCGGCAATCTGCAGCCATGGCATGTCGATATCGTGACGGAGGGCGCGATGACCCGGCTGAAGGGGATCATGCGCGAAACCCTGGCGTCAGGCGGGACCGAAACGCCCGAGTACGACATCTATCCCCGGGATCTCGTCAGCCCCTATCGCGACCGGCGCTTCGCCGTTGGAGAGGCGATGTATGCTCACATCGGCATCCCGCGCGAGGATAAGGCGGCGCGACGGATGTGGTTTGCGCGCAACTTCGCCTTCTTCGGTGCACCCGCAGCGCTGTTCGTGACCGTGGATCGTCGCATGGGGCCGCCGCAGTGGAGCGATCTCGGCATGTTCCTGCAGAACTTCATGCTGCTGGCGGTTGAGGCCGGCCTTGCGACCTGTCCCCAGGAATGCTGGGCGATGTACCCCGAAACGGTGAAGGCGTTCCTCGGGACACCAGACGAGCGAATGCTGTTTTGTGGGATGGCGGTCGGGTATGAGGACACGTCCGAAGCGGCCAACGCTCTAAGGACCAGCCGAGCCGACCCGGACGAGTGGGTGAACGTGGTCCCATAAATAACAGGTTGCTAGCCAGGACTTGCAAAGTGTATTATTGATATAATACACTTATGGACAGGAAGTGCGATATGATTGACATAAACCGAACAGCATTCGCGCTGCTTGCTGCACTCTCCATGTCGAACATCGCCGTTGCGCAAAACATTCCCGCACCGGTTGACGAGGCGGCGTTGGCCGCCACTATTACCGCGCTCGATGCCAAGGTGTTCGATGCCTATAACAAATGCGACCTGAAAGCGTTCGAGGGATATTTCGCGCCCAACGTCGAATTCTACCATGACAAGGGCGGCGCGACGTTCGACCGCGCCACGGTGGTATCGAACACGCAGAAATACATCTGCCACAAGGTTCGCCGCGAACTTGTTCCGGGAACGCTGCACATCTACCCGATCAAGGATTTCGGTGCGGTCGAGGAAGGCGAGCATCGTTTTTGCCAGATCGGTGGCGTGTGCGAGGGCGCGGCGAAATTCCTGATGATCTGGCAAAAGACCGGCGACAATTGGGTCATGACGCGCGTCGTCAGTTACGGACACCGTCCGTTGACCGATGCCGATAAAAAGGCGCTGCAGCCGTAAATCAGCGCCCGAACTTCGGCAGGAGCCGCCCGACACGCCGCTGATAGTCGCGGTAACGGTCGCCGAATACGTCGATCAGGTCGCCTTCCTCTATCGGGATCGCGATCAGCATGTAGACCGACATGCCGATCGCGAGAAGCAGGTGGCTGTAGGTCATGACCGGCGTCGCCCAGAACGCGATGAAGAATCCGAGATAGAGCGGATGGCGCACGAGCCGGTAGAAAAACGGGGTGCGGAAGTGCGGTTCGGTTGCGTTATGCGCGGTGAGGTTGATCCACGCCTGTTTCAGCCCGAACAATTCGAAATGATTGAGCAGGAAGGTGCTCAGCAGCACGATCAGCCAGCCGGTGAGGAACAGCACCCACAGGATGATCGCCGCGATGCCCTGTACCGACCAAAACACGCCGGGCAGGGGGTGCCAGAAAGCGAACAACAGGATGAGCATGACGCTGGCCGCAAGCACATAGATGCTGCGCTCCAGGGCGTGCGGGACGATTTTGGTCCACTGCGCCTTGAACGCGGGTCGCGCCATGACGCTGTGCTGCACTCCGAATCCTGCAATCAGCGCGAGGTCGATCAGGATGGCGACAAGCGGGCGCGCGTCGGATCCACGGTCGACCGTTGTCGGCACCCATGGCAGGTTTCCCACAAAAGCGATGAGGTAAAGGAAGGTCACGAAGAAAATCGCGTAGCAGGTCGTCGCGATCACCAGATTGACGGCACGGGTCATGATTCTGTCCCCTATCGGAAGCATGGACCCTAACACAATTCATGACGTTTTCGAACGGGAGCGTAACGACGCTTTAATGCGCCTTGCCGCGCGCCTTTTGGATGGCGCCGACGACAAGCGCGATTACACCACCGATCGCAAGGCCGATCACGCCCGAATAGGCCGCATCGGCCGCCCAATGGACAAGTCCGCTGCCACTGCCCGCGCTCTCGATGACATGGGGGACGATGTGAAGCCCGAACTCATGCACACCGTGCACAATGATGCCGCCGCCGACCCAGATCATCGCTGCGGTGCCAAGCACCGACAGGAAGCGTAGCAACCACGGCATCGCCTTGACCAACCCTCGTCCGAGTGCCCGGACGCCCGATGTGCGCCGCGCGGCCAGGTGGACCCCGACATCGTCCATTTTTACGATAAGCGCGACCACGCCATAGACACCTGCGGTTACGGCGACCGCCACCAACGCCAAACCTGCTGCCAGTGTCCAAATGTTGTCCCAGCCGATAGGGATGGGTGTTCCATTTGCGTCGGTGATCAGGTCTGCAAGTGCGATCGCCATGATCTCACCCGACAGAATGAAATCGGTGCGGATGGCGCCGCCGACCTTCTCCTTCTCAAGCAAGGCTCCGTCTTCGCCTGGTGCTTCGGGATGGAGGTCTTCCCCGGCATGATGGCCGGACAGCGCATGGATAACTTTCTCCGCGCCTTCGAAACAGAGGTACGCGCCGCCGACCATCAGGATCGGCGTGATCAGAAAAGGTGCGAACGCACTGAGCAGCAGCGCTGCGGGCAGGAGGAACAGGAGCTTGTTCTTCACGGAGCCGACCGCGATTTTCCAGATGATCGGCAATTCACGATCCGGTGTAAAACCGGTGACGTAACGCGGTGTGACGGCGGTATCGTCGATGACGACGCCAGCTGCCTTCGTTCCGGCCTTTGCAGCGGCTGCGCCGACATCGTCGATCGACGCGGCGGCCAGTTTTGCAATGCCCGCGACGTCATCGAGAAGCGCGGCGAGACCTGATGGCATTGTGAACCCCGTATTGCGTTGCAGCACCATTAGCCGAACGGCTTTGACGCGCCAGTGTTTCCGGCTAGCCTTTCGCGATGAAGACTATTCCTGTCACTGCGCTGGTCGCAGTTCTTTTGTCGTCTGTTCCTTCAACGGTGCTGGCAAAGCTTGCTCCTGCTGAGGCGAAGATGGCCGCTGCCGTCGAAGCCGGCTACGAACCTGCGGTCACGCTGCTTCAGCAACTGGTCGATGTGAACAGCGGGTCGATGAACCTCGCCGGGGTCGAGCGCGTCGGACAGATGATGCGCGCCGAACTCGAACCGCTGGGCTTCAAGGTCGAATGGAAGCCGATGGCCGCCGCGAAGCGCGCAGGCCATATCATCGCGACGCACGTCGGCAAGGCGGGGACCAAGCGCCTGCTGCTGATCGGTCATCTCGACACGGTGTTCGAGAAGGATTCGCCGTTCCAGAAGTTCGAGCGAAAGGGCGATTTCGGCGAGGGGCCGGGTGCTGCCGACGACAAGGGCGGGATGGTCGTCATGCTGATGGCGCTGAAGGCCATGAAGGCGGCGGGTGCGCTGGCGAGCGCGAACATCGAAATTGTGCTGACCGGTGACGAGGAGGACAGCGGCGACCCGATCGAGATTGCACGGGCCGACCTGATCGCGGCGGGCAAGCACGCCGATGTCGCACTCGATTTCGAGGGGCTGGTGACCGAGAACGGCCGCGACATGGGGTCGATCGCGCGGCGCTCGTCGAACTCGTGGACGCTGACCGCAACGGGCAAGGCCGGGCACTCGTCGGGCATCTTCAGTGCGTCGGCGGGGGACGGCGCGATTTATGAACTCGCGCGGATCATCGCGACGTTCCGCAAGGAATTGCCCGAGCCGAACCTGACCTTCAACGTGGGGCTGATTGCGGGCGGCCAGAGCGCGGAGTTCGATGCAGACGGCGTGCGCGCGACCAGCACGGGCAAGTCGAACATCATTCCCGCCATCGCAATGGCGCGCGGCGATTTCCGAACCTTGTCAGAGGCACAGACGCAGCGCGTGAAGGAGAAGATGTCGGCCATCGTCGCCGCGCATGCGCCGGGGACGGGGGCCGAGATCAGGTTTGAAACCGGTGGTTACCCTGCAATGGCCCCGACCGACGGCAACCGTGCGATTCTGACGGCGCTCAACGGCGTGAACGTGGATCTTGGTTTGCCGGAAATGCCCGCACTTGATCCGCTCAAGCGCGGCGCAGGCGACATCTCTTTTGTCGCGAATGACGTGAGCGGCCTTGCAGGACTCGGCCCATCAAGCCAGGGCGATCACGCGCCGGGCGAGACGGTCGACCTCGTCAGCTTCAAACGCCAGGCCAAGCGTGCCGCGATCCTGATGACGCGGTTGAGCGGGCAGAAGCGGTGATTAGCTGACGGACAAGGTATCTACGGGATAGCGGTGGAGTATTGCATCAGCCGTCAGCAAGGTCATCCCTTCCGACATCGCCTGGGCAACGAGCATGCGATCGAATGGATCGCGATGGATGGGCGGTAACGACCATAACCGTACTGCCTGCATGCCCAAAAACGGCATTTCCATATAATCCGCTGACAGCAGCGCATCCCGAATCTCGTTGGGTTCGAAAGGGAAGTCCGGACGATTCAACGCGCGCTTGATGGCGATTTCTGCGATCGAAATGGCACTGAATACCGGAACGGTGTCGGCGCTTTCGATCAGATCCCGGGTCTTTGCTCCGAATTGCGCCCGGTCATAGACCGCCCAAATGGCGCAATGGGTGTCCAGCAGTAGCCTCACGCCACTTTATCGGGATTGCCGTAAAACATCGCCTCGATCTCGTCCTTGAACGGCGTCTTGATATCGTCGGGAACCCGAATCTTGCCTTCGAGCATGCCGAGACGGCTTTTTTTGGGTGGCAATTCGGGCTCATCAATACGCACGACCTTGACCAGCGGTTTGCCCGCCTTGGCAATAACGAACGGTTCGCCGGCCACCGCCTTGGCAATCAGTTTCGACAGATTCGTCTTTGCCTCGTGAATGTTGACCTGTTCCATAAAGGTAAACTTAGTCCAGTGGACTAAGTTTATCAAGGTCGGTCAGAGCTTTCGCCCGATCAACTCCTTCATGATCTCGTTGGTCCCGCCGAATATCCGCGTCACGCGGGCGGCGCGCCACATTCTGGCGATGGGGTATTCGTTCATATAGCCCGCACCACCGTGCAGCTGCAGGCACTTGTCCATCACTTCCCATTGCAGTTCGGTGTGCCACAGCTTGGCGGCGGCGCCTTCCTCGGGAGTCAGTTCCTTTTTCAGATGGCGGGCCAATGCCCAGTCGAGGTGGGCCCAGCCGACCTGAATCTTCGACTTGATATCGGCGAGGACGAAGCGCGTGTTCTGGAAATCGATCACCGGTTTCCCGAACGCCTTGCGCTCGCGGACGAAGGCGACGGTTTCGTCATAGGCCTTTTGCGTGGAGGCCATCGCGCCGATTGCAATCGACAGACGTTCCTGCGGCAATTCACTCATCAGATAGATGAAGCCCTTGCCTTCCTCACCGAGGCAATTGGTCATCGGCACGCGAACGTCCTCGAAGAACAACTCGGAGGTGTCGGCGCAGTCCTGGCCGATTTTGTCGAGGTTGCGGCCACGCTTGAATCCGTCGCGGTCGGCCTCGACCAGGATAATCGAAACGCCTTTCCATTTGGGTTCGATTTCGGTGTCGGTCTTGGCGCAGACGAGGATCAGGTCGGCGTTCTGGCCGTTGGTGATGTACGTCTTGCTGCCGTTGATGACGTAGTGGTTGCCGTCCTTCTTCGCGGTCGTGCGAATGCCCTGAAGGTCGCTGCCGGTGCCCGGTTCGGTCATGGCGATGGCGGTAACGACTTCGCCCGAGACCATCTTGGGCAGCCAGTGGCGCTTCTGCTCCTCCGACCCGTAAGCGATCAGGTAATTGACGACGATGTCTGACTGCAGCGAGAAACCGAGCGCGGTGCCGCCGTACGAGATTTCCTCGTCAATGACGGCGTTGTAACCGAAGTCGAGGCCCAGGCCGCCGTATTCTTCCGGAACGGTCGGGCAGAGCATTCCCACCGCGCCAGCCTTTGGCCAAAGCGCTTTTTCGACGATCCCGGCTTCGTCCCAGCGGTCGATATTGGGAACGACTTCTTTCTGGATGAAGCTGCGGACCGATTGACGGAACGCCTCGTGATCTTCGCTATAGGCCGTCCGTCCGGCGACATCGAGCGTCATGGCAGTCTCTCCAACTTTACGTTTGCGTAAAGGCTAGCTGCCGACCCGCACGTTATCAATGCGCTTTTCATACGTTGAAATATTATTGCGCGGCTAGCATGATGTTGTCCGAGGAGAGACGCTTGTCCGACGATTCGCTTCGCAACAGCAGGCGCAACCTGCCGCCACTGTCGCTGCACATTCCCGAACCGGAATTCCGCCCTGGAGACGAGGCCGATTTCATGCCGGTCGAAGTGTTGGCTGCGGGCGTTACATCGCGTCCCGACAGCGCGGCGGATGCAGGTACGATGCGCGAGCATGTATATGGCTTGGTCCGCGTTCTCGACGAGGATGGACGCGCGGTTGGCCCGTGGGATCCCAAGCTTTCCCCGGATATGATGCGGCGCATGCTGCGCAGCATGGCGCTGACCCGTGCGTTCGATGAACGCATGTTCCGGGCGCAGCGGCAGGGCAAGACGAGCTTCTACATGAAATCGACCGGCGAGGAGGCGGTGTCGGTAGGTGCCACCTATGCGCTCGACCGCGACGACATGTGTTTTCCGTCGTACCGGCAACAGGGCATCCTGATCGCGCGGGACTGGTCCATCGTCGATATGATGAACCAGATCTATTCGAACCGCGCCGACCGGTTGAAGGGGCGCCAGCTCCCGATCATGTATTCGACCCGCGAAGGCGCGTTCTTCTCGATCTCGGGCAACCTCGCGACGCAATATCCGCAAGCCGTCGGCTGGGCGATGGCGAGCGCGGCTAAGGGCGACACCCGCATCGCGGCGACATGGTGCGGGGAAGGATCGACAGCCGAGGGCGATTTCCATTCGGCCTGCATGTTCGCGACAGTTTATCGCGCACCGGTCATCATGAACATCGTCAACAACCAGTGGGCGATTTCAAGCTTCGCCGGATTTGCAGGCGGGGAGGCGACGACCTTTGCGGCGCGTGCCGTCGGATATGGCATCGCGGGGCTACGCGTCGACGGCAATGATGCGCTGGCGGTTTATGCGGCAACCGCATGGGCGGCCGAGCGCGCACGCACCAACAACGGCCCGACGTTGATCGAACATTTCACCTATCGTGCGGAAGGGCATTCGACGTCGGACGATCCCGGCGCCTACCGTAGCGCCGATGAAGCGACGAAATGGCCGCTGGGCGACCCGATCGCGCGGTTGAAGGCGCACCTGATCGGTCTCGGCGAATGGGATGATGCGCGTCATGCCGCACAGGACATCGAGCTCGCCGAAATGGTGAAGGCGGCACAGAAGGAGGCCGAGAAGAACGGCATCCTGGGCCATGGTATGCATCAGCCGTTCGACACGATGTTCGAGGACGTGTTCGAGGAGATGCCCTGGCACCTGACCGAGCAGCGCGACCAGATGCGCGCCGAACGTTCAGCGGCGGGAATCTAAGGCCATGCCGCGTATGAACATGATCGAGGCGATCAATTCTGCCATGGATGTCTGCCTTGGCGCGGATCCGAACGTCACTGTGCTGGGTGAGGACATCGGCTTCTTCGGCGGCGTCTTCCGCGCGACTGCGGGGCTGCAGGCCAAACATGGCAAGACGCGCGTGTTCGACACGCCGATCAACGAATGCGGTATCATCGGCGTTGCGGTCGGCATGGCGGCGTACGGCTTGCGCCCGGTGCCCGAGATCCAGTTCGCCGACTATATCTACCCCGGCCTCGACCAGCTGGTCAGCGAGGCGGCGCGACTACGCTATCGCTCGGCGGGGGAGTTCATCATGCCGATCACGGTGCGCACCCCATTCGGCGGCGGCATCTTTGGTGGCCAGACCCACTCGCAATCGCCCGAGGCGCTCTTTACCCATGTCGCGGGTCTCAAGACGGTCATTCCGTCGAACCCCTATGATGCCAAGGGCCTGTTGATTTCGGCGATCGAGGACAATGACCCGGTCATCTTCTTCGAACCGAAGCGCATCTACAACGGCCCGTTTGACGGCCATTATGACCGTCCGGTCCAGCCCTGGTCGAAGGTCGAAACGCCCAACGTACCCGAGGGGCATTACACGGTTCCTTTGGGCAAGGCGGCAATCGTGCGCGAAGGGTCCGAAGTGACCGTCCTCGCCTATGGCACAATGGTTCATGTCGCCCGCGCGACCGTCGAGGAAAAGGGCGTCGACGCCGAAGTCATCGACCTGCGCACATTGGTGCCGCTGGACATCGAAACGATCGAAGCGAGCGTCAAAAAGACCGGGCGTTGCGTCATCGTGCATGAAGCGACGCGCACCGGCGGTTTCGGTGCCGAGCTGTCGGCACTGGTGCAGGAGCGCTGCTTCTATCACCTCGAGGCGCCTGTCGTCCGCGTGACAGGTTTCGACACACCGTATCCGCACTCGCTCGAATGGGCATATTTCCCCGGTCCGGTCCGTATCGGCACCGCGCTCGACCAGGTTCTCAAGGACTAAGTGATGGCACTCTATAAATTCCGTCTTCCCGACATCGGCGAAGGAATTGCCGAGGCAGAGATCGTCGCCTGGCACGTAAAGGTCGGCGACCGGATCGAGGAAGACGCGAACCTTGCCGACATGATGACCGACAAGGCAACGGTCGAAATGGAATCGCCCGTGTCGGGCGTGGTCGTTGAGCTGGCGGGTGAAGTCGGCGACATGGTGCCGATCGGCAGCACACTGGCGGTGATCGAAGTCGAGGGTGATGCGGCAGCGCCTGTCGAAGCCAAGATCGAAGAACGCATCGACGCGGAAACGCCGGATGCAAAAACGGTGGAAGAGGTAGCGGCGCCAGTCGCCGCCGCTCCTGCACCCAAGCCTGAACCCGTCGAAGCGCCGAAGGCCGCACCGGCGCCCGCGCCCGTTGAGCATAAGGTTCTCGCCTCACCCGCCGTGCGCGCGCGCGCAGCCGACCTGGGCATCGACCTCGCCCACGTCAAAGCATCCGAAGACGGTCGCCTGCGCCATGCCGATCTTGACGCCTACCTTCGTTACAACAGCGCGAGCGGGTTCGGCGTTGCGGCCGCCCCCCGCGCCGACGAGGCGATCAGGGTCATCGGCATGCGCCGCCGCATCGCCGAGAACATGGCGGCGTCGAAACGTAACATTCCGCATTTTACCTATGTCGAGGAAATCGAGGTTACAAAGCTCGAGGAACTCCGCGCCGACCTCAATGCCAATCGCGGCAACCGGTCCAAGCTGACGATGCTGCCGTTGCTGATCGTCGCAATCTGCCGCGCGCTGCCCGACTTCCCGATGATCAATGCGCGGTATGATGACGAAGCGGGCGTGGTCACGCGCTACGGTGCTGTGCATCTCGGCATGGCGGCACAGACCGATGCGGGCCTGATGGTCCCGGTCATCCGCGACGCCCAGGCGAAAAACGTCTGGCAACTCGCGGCCGAAATCGTGCGACTGGCCGAAGCCGCCCGCACCGGCAAGGCGAAGTCCGAGGAACTCTCGGGATCGACACTGACGATCACGTCGCTCGGGCCGCTTGGCGGCATCGCGACGACGCCGGTCATCAACCGTCCCGAAGTCGCGATTATCGGCCCGAATCGCGTGATCGAACGACCTGTGTTCGACGGCGACGACATCCGCAGGGCGAAGCTGATGAACCTATCGATCAGCTGTGACCATCGTGTCGTTGATGGCTGGGATGCGGCGAGCTTTGTGCAGGCAGTGCGCAAACTGATCGAAACGCCGGTTCTTTTGTTCGCGGACTAGGCATCTTTCGCGCTGCAACATAAG
Organism: Sphingomonadales bacterium; assembly: GCA_040004295.1. Taxonomy (GTDB): domain Bacteria; phylum Pseudomonadota; class Alphaproteobacteria; order Sphingomonadales; family Sphingomonadaceae; genus Sphingomonas_O. The sequence goes on from JBDUBD010000018.1 coordinate 17,306, forward strand.
GGCATGGGCATGAAGATGCCCGGCCATGCAGAATTCGTTGCGATGATCGCCACGATCATGATGATCGTCGCGTTCGCGATCGATTCGATGTTACCTGCACTTCCGGCGATCGGACATAGCTTGAATGTCGCGAACGAAAATCGTTGGTCGCTGGTCATCACAGCCTTCACGATCGGCTTTGGCATATCGCAGTTATTTATCGGCACCCTGTCGGACCGTTTCGGGCGACGCACGTTCATGCTCATTGCCCTGGTTGCTTATGCCGCATGCAGCGTCCTTGCCGCATCGGCATCGAGCTTCGTCCTTTTGCTGGCGGCACGTGCGGCTCAGGGTATCGGTGCCGCCGGTGCGAGGGTGCTTGCCATTTCGGTTGTCCGCGACCGCTTCGAAGGACGAGCCATGGCAGAGGTGATGAGTCTGGCCCAGGCGATCTTCATGGCCGCACCGATCGTGGCACCCTTCATGGGGACGGCCATCCTGGTTTTCGCGCCTTGGCGGTGGATATTCCTCGTTCTCGCGCTTCTCGGTAGCATCCTGTTTATCTGGGTCTGGCTGCGGCTTCCCGAGACTCTTCCGCAGGAAAATCGTCGACAAATCACGCCGAAAGGGATTGTCGCGAGCGCGAAAATCGTCGTTTCGGATCGCCAATCGGTTGCATACACCGTAGCAAACACTTGCCTGACTGTAACGGTAATGGGCTTTCTAACCTCGGTACAATTGATCTTTGCCGATGTTTTTCACCGGCCCGAACTGCTGCCTTGGGGATTTGGCGCGATGGCCTTGGTCATGATGGGCGCGTCGTTTACGAACTCCCGCATCGTAATGCGCCTCGGCATGCGAAGGATCGGCCACGGCGCGCTGATTGGTATGACCGCGTTTGCTGGGCTGCATGCGACTATTGCGCTATCCGGCTATGAGACGTTGGTCGGCTTCATTGTTCTCCAGTCGGCAATGATGGCGTGCTTCGCGCTCGCCGTGGGTAATTTCGGTGCCATGGCGATGGAGAACATGGGCGAAGTTGCCGGAACCGCGAGTTCGTTGCAGGGGTCCATTTCGGCCATCCTGGGCGCGATTGGCGGTGCCGTGATCGGCCAGAGTTTCAATGGAACGACAGGGCCGCTTTATATCGGCGCGACGTGTGCTGGCCTGGTGGCCTTGACGGTAATTATTATTGCCGAGGGACGATTGTTTGTCCCGCGGCACGAGTTCGAGGGCGCATGATGGCATATTGGCTCGTGAAATCCGAACCGCATAAATACAGCTGGGATGACATGGTCCGCGACGGACGGACGGTGTGGGATGGGGTGCGCAACCACACCGCCGCAATCAATCTCCGTACGATGAAGCTTGGCGACAAGGCGTTCTTCTACCACTCGAACGAGGGCAAGGAGATTGTCGGGATCGTAGAGATCGTCCGCGAACATTATCTCGATCCAAAGGATACGGCGCAGCGCTTTCCAGCGGTCGATGTGGCACCCGTCGCGCCGTTGAAGAGCCCTGTGACGCTGGCGGCGATCAAGGCCGATCCCGCACTCGCTGAAATGGAACTCGTTCGCCAGTCGCGGCTTAGTGTTGCGCCGGTTCGTGATGCCGAGTGGAAGCATATCATGAAGATGGCGGGCTGAATAACGGAGACGATCAATGGCGCGCGTGGCACGGATCGAAACGACGGGTGGGCCAGAAGTCATCGACTGGATCGATGTCGACCTGCCCGCGCCCGGCCCGGGCGAAGTGCGTGTTAGATCGACGGCGGTCGGGCTGAACTACATCGACACTTACCACCGCCGCGGCATCTATCCGATGGCGTTGCCGAGCGGACTGGGCGTCGAGGCGGCAGGTGTTGTCGAGGCGCTGGGAGAGGGCGTGACCGCGCTGGCGGTCGGTGATCGCGTAGCAACCTTTGGTCCGGCACTCGGCGCCTATGCGACCGAACGCAATGTCGCCGCGGCCAGCCAGTTCAAGATCCCTGCCGACATCGACGACAGGATTGCCGCGGCTGCATTGCTCAAGGGGTGCACGACCGAGTTCCTAATCGAGCGCTGCGCAAGGGTTCAGCCGGGCTGGGACGTCCTTGTCCACGCGGCTGCGGGCGGGGTCGGGCTGTTGCTGGTGCAATGGCTGAAGCACATCGGCGCGCGCGTGATCGGCACGGTGTCGACGTCCGAAAAGGCGGATGCGGCGCGCGCTGCGGGCGCAGACGAAATCATTCTTTACAGCCATGAACCCGTAGCGCCGCGCGTCCGCGCCTTGACTGGCGGAACGGGCGTGCAGGTCGCATTCGACGGGGTTGGCATGGCGACCTGGGAAGCCTCGCTCGATTCGGCTGCGCGTCGCGGCATGATCGTCAGCTATGGCAATGCCGATGCACCGGTGACCGGGATCGGTCTTGGCATTTTGGCGCAAAAGGGGTCTCTGGTCGTCTCGCGTCCTACTTTGTTCGATTATTATGTCGAGGCGCAGGAGCGGGCGGCGGGTGCCGCGCGGGTATTCGATATGATCAGGTCGGGTGTCATCAATGTGACGATCGGCCAGACCTATAAACTGGAAGAGGCAGCCCGGGCGCATGCGGACCTTGAAGCGCGGCGGACGACCGGGAGTACCGTTCTTCACGTGTAACGGTTGATCCTTGGTCGTCCGCGACCGCTTGTCCGCGCACGGCTTAGCGTGCCGTGCTGCTGACCGATGTCTGTGCCTTGACGGGCGCAACGATGCCTACAGTGGACACGCCGAGGAAGGCGACGGCGATGACGATGGTCAGGGCGTTGGTAACGTTCGCTACGAAATTGTTGTTGGTCATGATGGTCTCCATTCAGTTGGTTCCGGCGATCATCGCCGGGATGCCAAGCTGTTTGCAGGGACCGTGCCAATTTAAAAACGGCGGATTTGCGTGACTTTGGAAACGCGACGTAAAATATTTCGCTGAATATTAGCAAAATATCCAATTCATAGGGAATTCAGATCATCGAGAAGCGACGGAAGCATCGCTATTTAAAATCGGGTGCTCGCTTTGCGATGAAGGCATCGACGCCTTCGCGGAAATCGTCGCCCTGGAAGGCGGCGGCGAAAACCGCCCGTGACGCATCGTCCTCGTCGGTCTGGCCGTCGAGGATACGGCGAACCATGGTCTTGGTTTCGCGGTGGCTGTGCGGGGATGTGGCGGTGATCGCGGGGAGCAGTTCGTCGGGACTGTCGGCGATCATATCGATCAGGCCGATCCGCAATGCCTCATGCGCATCGAGCAAGGCGCCGGTGTAGAGAATGCGCTTTGCCTGCCCCGGCCCGACAAGATCGACCAGCAACTTGGTGTCGTGGAGCGGATAGACGATCCCGAGCTTTGCAGGCGTAATGCCGAACCGCGCCCGCAGGGTGCCGACGCGAATGTCGCAGGCTAGCGCCAGGCCGCATCCGCCACCCACGCAATCGCCATCGATGAATGCGACGACGGGCTTTTCCGCGCGTGCCAGCTTGAACTGGGCGAGGTTGATCGCCTGTTGGTTGCGCAAATTCCATTCGGTGTCGTGCGCATTCGCCGACAATTCACCGATGTCGGCACCAGCGCAGAACATGCCGGCACGCGCGGAGGTGAGCAGGATCGCGCGGACGTGCCGCTTGGCCTCTGCTTCCGCGATCAGGCCAGGCACCTGTTCGAACATCGCCGTCGTCATCGCGTTACGCTTCAGCGGCCTGTCGATCAGCAGGCGAGATACCCCTGCAATGGTTTCAAGTCGCATCGTCATGCTGTTTCCGCCCATTTGTCCGAGGTGAAGGCAATCGACTTTCACCCGATATTGTCTGATTACCAGTTATGAGCGGCTTAACGCGGGCTCGCTTCATGCCTTGCCGACATTTTCCAGGGACAGCACCCGTCGGTAACGCGCCATGACAGGCGCCTCGAGCATCTTACCCTTGAAGCGCACGGCGCTCTGGCCCGCTGCGGCATAAGCGGTTTCGGCCTCGTACGCTTCGGCGATCTTGTCTGCGGTCGGGCGCATCACGCGGTGAACGACATCGACATGCTTGGGATGCACCACCGACTTCGCCGTAAATCCCATCGCCTTCACGCGCGTCAGGTCGTCGGCAAGACTATCGAGATTGTCGAGGTCGAGGTGCGGCACGTCAATCGACGGGATCTTTGCCGATGCGCATGCCATCACGATCTGCGCACGCGCCGTGTAAAGCGTGTCCCACGACATCGCGACGCCCAGTTCACCCGCAAAGTCGGCGCCACCTAGCATGACGCCACCGATGCCGGGGGAGGCCGCTATCGTGTCAGCAACGCGCAGGCCTTTCACCGTTTCAATGAGCGGCAGTATCGCGACGGTCGGCAGCACGGCATGGACAATCTCTACCTCCGTCACCGCCTCGACCATCGGGATCATGATGAAGGGGGGCAGGGTCTTTGCGGCGGCGATGGCGACGAGATCGGCCAGGCCCTGTCGTGTACGCATGCCGTTGATGCGAATGCCGAGGCGCGGATTACCCATCGCGGCGAGAGCTGCCTCGCGCGCTGCATCTTTGTCGGCAGGACCGACCGCATCTTCCAAGTCGATGCAGACGACATCGGCGCCCGACGCCAGTGCCTTTTCAAAGCGTTCGGGGCGGCTGCCCGGAACGAACAACAGGCTTTGATAGGGATTCAAGATTTCGCTCCAGCAATAGCATTCATATGCATCGTTCCGTCGCTCCACTCGTTGGGGCATCGATGCAAGGAGAATGACAATGAGTGACCTGAGCAAAATCCGCGAGCATATGGAAGTCGTCGGCGCCGACGGCGTGCACATTGGCACTGTGGACCATGTTGACGGCGATCGGATCAAACTGACCAAGGCCGAAAACGGGCCGCATTCCGAACACCACCATTATGTATCGGGTGGTCTCGTGGCCGATGTCGAGGGCGACAAGGTGCGTCTGTCGGCCAACGCTGCTGTGGCAGTGACGTTCGAGGAAGAAGAAAGCGGCGAGGCCGTCCGCTAGTCGAAGCTAAATCGCGCGGCTGATCAATGCAGCCGCGCGAGCGTCGGTATGAGATCGTCGAATCTGTCGATCGTTGCAGTCGCCCCCATTTGATCGACGGGGCGGTCAGCAAATCCGAAGCTCACGGCGATGCTTGGCACGTGCGCTGCCTGGGCTGTCTGTACGTCGATGATCGAGTCTCCGACGAATGCCGCTTGTCCGCCGCCTGCCCGCGCTATTGCCAGATGAAGCGGCGCGGGGTCTGGCTTCAGGACCGACAGCGTGTCACCACCTATGATAACGGAAAAGCGTGATTGCCAGCCGAGCGCATCGACCAGAATATGCGCAGCGGCTTCAGGCTTGTTGGTGCAGATGGCGAGCGATACGCCCATGTCCTGCAGCGCATCCATTGCCGATTCTATCCCGGGGTAAGGGCGCGTCAGGTCGCAGATATGATCGACATAATACTGCATGAAGATGGGGTATCCCCGTTCTACGAGCGTGTCATCTACGGTGCCAGTGGCGGCGAATCCCCGTTTCAACAAAGTCCTGGCACCGCTCCCCACCATCGTCAGCACGTCGGACAGCGCAATCGGTTGCCGTCCCAGTGCGACCAGCATGTGGTTCAGTGCAGCAGCAAGGTCCGGTGACGAATCGACAAGTGTGCCGTCGAGATCGAAGGCGATCGTGCGAAAGGGAAATTTCATGTGACGGCCGCGGCAACACGGTAGCGTTCGTCGTCCCAGCTACGCGTCACAAGGATGTCGCGCAGGGTTTCAACCGCGTTCCACACGTCCTCGAACCCGACATAGAGCGGCGTCAGCCCGAAGCGAAGGATGTCGGGCGCGCGGAAATCGCCAATCACGCCGCGTGCGATCAACGCCTGCATGACCGGAAATCCGCCGTCATGAACGAATGATACATGGCTTCCGCGCAGCGCGGGATCGCGAGGGGTCGCGAGGGTAAGACCCAGCCCTTCGCAACGCTGATCGACCAGATCGATAAAGGTAGAACATAGCGCCTGGCCTTTGGCGAACAGTGCATCGCGGTCGGCGGTCAGGAACAGCTCCACGCCCGCTTCCAGTGCGGCCATGCTCAGGATCGGCGGCGTTCCGCACAGGAAGCGGCGCATGTCCGGGGCGGGGGCGTAATCGTCGCCAAAGGCAAAGGGTCTGGCGTGGCCCATCCATCCCGACAGTGCCGACCGCATCCGTGCCTGGTGCCGTTCGGCGACGAACAGGAATGCGGGCGCGCCGGGACCGCCGTTGAGATATTTGTAGCCGCACCCAACCGCAAGATCGGCGTCGGCACCATTCAGATCGACCGCAATGGCACCGACGCTGTGGCTCAAGTCCCAGAGCGCGAGTGCGCCTGCATCGTGCGCAGCCCCCGTCAGCGCCGCCATGTCGAACCGTTCGCCCGTCCGGTAATGGACATGGGTCAGCATCACGACCGCAACACTGTCGTCGATCGCCTCGATGATCCGGTCGCGGGGCACGGTGCGAAGTTCGACATCGGGCAACATCGCCGCGACCCCTTGCGCAACATAGAGGTCGGTTGGGAAGTTGCCTGGCTCCGACAGGATAACGCGGCGGCCCGGCCGGTCCGTGAGCGCGGCTTCGAGCAGCTTGAACAGGTTTACCGAGGTTGAATCCGCAACGATCGTTTCATGCGGCTGCGCCCCGATCAACCCTGCGAGCCGCCCGCCGATCCGTGCCCCCGCGTCGATCCATCCAGCGGTGTTCCAACTGCGGACCAGCCCTTCGCCCCACTCACGCGCGACCGCGTCCGCCATCCGCGCCTTGGTGACGTGCGGCAATGCTCCGAGCGAGTTCCCGTCGAGATAGATGACACCTTGGGGCAGGTCGAACGCATCGTGCATCGCCCGCAAGGGATCAGCGGCATCGCGCCCGCGCAGATCGTCAAGCGTAATCAAAGGCTTGTCCGCACGCTCAGCAATTCGGGAAAGAAAGGTTTGTCGATTACCCGCGCAAGATAATCGACGCCCGCCGTTCCGCCGGTGCCCGTCTTGAATCCGATCACCCGCTCGACGGTTTTCAGGTGATTGAATCTCCAGATTTGTACCCGGTATTCAAGATCGACCAGCTTTTCGGCCAGTTCGTACAAATCCCAATATTTCTCGGGGGATGCGTAAACCTGTCCCCATATTTTCTCGACCTCCGGCGACGCGACATAGGGCTGCGTCACATCGCGCGTCAGATATGATTCCGGAATCGCAAACCCGCGCCGCGACAGCAGCCTGAGCGATTCATCGTACAGGCTCGGTGTCTCGAGTTCGCGCTGCAGCGATGCCGCGATTTCCGGCTCGGCCGCATGCACCTCCACCATCTTTGCGTTCTTGTTTCCCAGCATGAATTCGATCCGCCGATACTGGTCGGACTGAAACCCAGAACTTGTGCCCAGCGAAGCACGCATCCGCGTGTAGTCGGCGGGCGTCATCGTCGCGAGGATTTCCCAGGACTGGATCATCGTTGCCTGGATGCGCGCAACGCGTGCCATCATCTTGAATGCCTGTGACAGGTCTTCGGCGATGATCTTTGTCCGGGCTTCCGCCAATTCGTGGATGCCCAGCTTCATCCAGATTTCGGATGCCTGGTGGATCGAGATGAACAGCAGCTCGTCGTGCGCGTCCGACAAGGGGCGCTGGCAGTTCAGCAGTTCGGGAAGCGCGAGATAGCTACGATAGGTAATGGCTGACATGGGGGGAGTGTTAGCGGACGACCGAGACCGTGGACAGTACAACTCGCCGACCCGGCTGCCCGCAGTTATTTCACCTTGCGCTGTACCCTGCGCAGCATGGCGGCACCGGGTGCGTTGCTCAGGACCATATCGCCCGGTCGCGCTCCGCCTTCGACCCGGTCGGCGATTTCGCATCGGAACGCCTGAAACGGCGTTCCTTGCCGCAGGATCATCATTCCCCCAGCCGCGCCCATCGAATAGCGATAGCTCGTCCCGTCGCGCGCGTCTGCTGCATCCAGTCTTTGCCCTGCCTCCGAAGCCGAAAAGGGTCGGTTGCTTGCCAAGTACATGAAACTTCCGGTCGCGGTGAACCGCATGACCTCGTTAGGGGCGGTCTTGTAGAATTCCTCGACGCCCGGTTCTGCGGCCTTGATCGAAACCAGCGTCCATATTCCGACAGCCGACACGCTTGTGCATGGTCTGGCTGTTGCAGGGCTGGCCAATAGCGAACCGGCCAGCGCCATGATCCCGACGAAAATCTTCATCTGTGCCTCCCTGCGCGGACCGGGACGCCGTAGACGTAGCCGACTGGTCACCGCCCGCGATTTATGGTCCATACGCATTGCAATGATCAAGGGCTGAAGGGGGAGCAGGATGATTATCTGGATCGTCGTCGGGGTCGTGGCCGTCGTGCTGCTCTGGCTGGTCGCCATATACAATCGGCTGGTGCGGCTGCGGGCACTTGTGCGTGAGGCGTGGAGTGGGATCACCGTGCAACTCCGGCGTCGTGCGGATCTGGTCCCCAATCTCGTCGCGACGGTTGAGGGCTATGCGACACATGAGCGCGTGGTACTCGACGAGGTAACGGCGCATCGTACTGACGCGACGTCGGCCAAGGGCGTTGGCGCGACGGCGCAGGCGGACGCCGCCTTCACCGGCATGATTGGCAAGCTGGTCGCGGTGGCGGAAGCCTATCCCGACCTGAAGGCAGACGCGAACTTCCGGCAATTGCAGGACGAGCTGAGCGACATCGAGGAAGAGCTGTCCGGCGCGCGACGCTATTACAATGCAACCGTCCGCGACCTGAATACCGGTGTGCAGTCCTTTCCCAATGTGCTGATCGCGGGACCGATGGGGTTCAAGGAGGAAGAACCCTATGCCGACGATATTCCGACGCTGCAGATCGCACCGAAAGTGAGCTTCGGCGTCGGCAAGGGTTGATCCGGTGCGCGTTCTGATGCGCTGGCTCCTCGCGCTCCTGCTGCTGATGCCCGCGGTTACGCAGGCGCAGGATCAGGCGCGGATGGCGGAGGCCGTTACGCTGTCGCGAGGCGAAGAGCGAATTCTGGATTTCGTCAGCGACGTCACCATTGGCCGCGACGGTATGCTCGATGTGACGGAGACGATCAGACTGGTCTCGCTCAACCAGTCGATCAACCGCGGCATCCAGCGCGACTTCCCCACCAGCTACAACAATGGTCTTGGCCAGCGCACATCGGTCGGGTTCGAGGTCGTGTCGGTGCAGCGGGACGGGCATGACGAACCGTGGGAACGCATCACGATTTCCAACGGCGTGCGTGTCCGCATCGGCCAAGCCGACGTGCTGCTGCCGATCGGCGTGCACACCTATGTCATCCGTTACCGGTCGAGTCGGCAGATCCATTATGGGGAAAAGAGCGACGAACTTTACTGGAACGCGACCGGCACCGGCTGGACTTTTCCAATCGACGTGGCCGAGGCGCGTATCACGCTGCCGGGTGCCGCGAAATTCGGTGCGCGCGCTGTTTACACCGGGGAGCAAGGCGCGACCGATCACAATGCCGAGGTGGTCGAGGAACGCCCGGGCTTCATCGCCTTTCGCACGACCGCCCCGCTTGGGCGCGAACAGGGGCTGACCGTCGCCGCGTCCTTTCCCAAGGGAGTGCTCGATACACCGGATTCCGGTCAGAAGGCCGGATGGTGGCTGCAGGACTGGGGCGCAATCTCCGCCGCGTTCGCGGCACTCGCGGGACTGATCGCCTATTATTTTCACGCCTGGGCAAAGGTCGGCAGGGGGCCACGCGCAGGGCCGGTCGTGCCGATCTTCGCTCCGCCCGACGACCTGACACCGGCGGCTGCACGCTACATCTGGAAGATGAAGTTCGACAACGAGGCATTTTCCGCAGCGATCGTTTATCTCGGGGTGCGCGGTCAGGTGCATATAGACCAGGAGAAAGGCGGCTGGTTTACCAGCGGAACGACGACTCTCAACCGGACCCACGGTGACGCGGACAACCAATCCATCGCGCGTGCGGAGGCGGCGATGCTGTCCGGACTGTTCGCGAGCGGCGAAAGCCTCGAACTCAAGCAGGAGAACCATTCGACGTTTCAGGCGGCGCGCAAGGCGCTCGAGGACGGGCTAGAGCGCGACTATTCCGACACGATGTTCCGCAAGAACAGTGGCTGGTCGGCCGGCGGGTTGCTCGCCATTGCCATCGCCATCCTGGTGCTGTCGATGATTGCCATCATCTTCGACCCGACTTCCGGCCCGATGATCCAATTGGGCATTCCGCTCACCGCGATTGCCATGATCGCCTTTGCCTGGTGGCTGCGCGGCGTGGCGATGAAAACCAAGGGGTGCATGTCATTCGCCATCTGGGCGGCAGTCGTCGTGATTGGGGGCATCGCCGCCATGTGCGCGCTCGGAACGGTCACTGCGGCGCTGGCCGGCGGCGCCTTCGTCGTCCTCCTGCCACTTGTCATGCTGCCGGTTGCGCTGACCGCCTTCCGCTGGATGTACGCGCCGACCAAAGAAGGCCGCGCGGTGATGGATCGGATTGCGGGCTTTCGCCAGTATCTCGGTATCACCGAAGAGGAGCGTCTGGAGGCATTGCACCCGCCCGAAAAGACTCCGGAACTGTTCGAGCGTTATTTGCCCTATGCCATCGCGCTCGATGTCGAAAATCGCTGGGCCGACCGTTTTGCCTCAGTGCTGGCCACCGCAGCAGCGGCGGGAGCGGCCACGCACACCATGGGCTGGTACAGCGGCAGCAGCAATTTCTGGGATAACCCCGGCGGCTTTGCCGAAACGGTGGGTTCGTCACTGGCCAGCACCGTTTCATCTGCCGCCACGTCGCCGAGCAGCAGCAGTGGTTCATCGGGCGGTGGCTCGTCCGGCGGCGGCGGCGGGGGCGGCGGGGGGTCTGGCTGGTAGGATTGCGAAATGCTGCGGTCGAGAAGCTGACGATTGCTCACTTCTCAACCCAGTACGGCAACACTCCGCAGGATCAGCCGCACCAGGTCTGTCTGCCGGTTGACGCCGACCTTTGTCAGGATCGCCTTACAATATGTGCGAACCGAACTTTCCTTAAGCTCCAGTTTTTCCGCAGCCTGGGTCAGGGTGTGACCGGTTGCCAATAGCGTCGCGAGTTGCGCTTCGGACGGAGTGAGATCGAATATTTGCGCCACCAACCGTTCTATGGGCTGTTCTGCGCCGCCGCCCGCGAAATAGATTATGACTGCCGGGCTCGCATCGTTGGTAAACGGTGTTGGAGGGGAGATCGCACGGACTAGAACGCCCATGAACTGGTCCATGTCGGACGTCACGCGCATTCCTTCGGCGAACGCCTGCGCCTTGTTGTTGCGCGTCGCCTCGATTGCTTTCGTGATAAGGGCCTGCAGCTGGGCGTTCTCGGCGCGGTTCAATATGCTGAGCGTGTTGTCCACGATCCTCAGCATGCCGCCTGTTTCTGCCAGGCGACGCGCAGCGCCGTTGCTGCGAATAATCTTGCCGCCACCGGACAGGATGACCGTCGAGATGGTCAACCGGTCGAGCGTTTCTACGATGGCGTTCAGTTCGGCGCCATAGCGGTTGATCTGTGAATACAGCGCCAGTGCCTGTTCAAGATGCGGACGGAGCGCGGCCAGGAAGTCGCGATCGAACTGGTCGAAATCGCCGCGGTTGCTGTCATTGGTCAGCCCGACGTTGCACTCCCAGCCGCCAGGTTCCGATATGAACATGCCCAGCTCATACTCGATGCCATGGGGACGCATGACCTGTTGGTAGAACTCGTTTTCATGCAGCGCTTCGCGGGTGATGACGTCGCTGAGGCTATGGATCGCGCCGGGGCGCGTCAGCGCGTTGCGTAGCGGGTCGAGGTGCCCCAGTCGTGCGTGCGCCTCTTGCACGGCAGCAGCATCTGCTTCCGACAGTGTTGCCCTGCGTCCCCAGATCAGCACCGGCGGACGTCCCTGGCCACTGAGCCGTAGAACGATTCCGGCAGCGCGACAGTCAAGGCGATTGCCAAGTTCCTTGAGAAACGACAGCCAGGGCGTCGGTTCCAGGGGGCCGCGATAGATAAGCGAAATCAGGTCGTCGGTTGCCGCCGGCACTTCGCCGAGTCTTTTGCGCGCGCTGGACATTACCGGACTTTCCCTCATCGATCGTGTCTTGCGCCTCCCTGAATGGCAATTGCAACATAATGACCCCGGCTGCCACAGTCCGAAAAACTGGAGAGCCTTGTGACTGCACCGCAGACCATCCCGCACGCCATCATCGAAAGCGGACGGCGTTTCGGAAGCGCGCAGGCGATCGTCGATCCGAAGAACGGCGTTACCCGCTATTGCGATCTGGAGGCGCAGATACTGGCCGCGGCGCGGGCTTTTATTGCGAAGGGAATACGGCGCGGCGAGCGCGTTGCCCTTTGGGCGTCGAACATGGACCGCTGGATCATCGCGACGCTCGCGCTCCAGGCGGCGGGTGCTGTCCTCGTGCCCCTCAACACCCGGATGAAAGGTGCCGAGGCAGCTTATATACTGCGCGCAAGCAATGCGCGGCTCTTACTCACCGTCTCGGAATTTTTGGGGGCCGACTATCCGGCGATCCTCGCAACGGAAGATTTGCCGGGACTTGAAGAGGTTGTCCTTCTTGAGGGACAGCGTGGCGGGCAGGACTGGCGATCATTTCTGGCGGGTGGCGCCGTGGTTGGAGAAGATCGGGCCAGAGCCAGGCTGGACGAACTCGGTGCCGAGGATGTGTGCGACATTCTGTTTACCTCGGGAACGACCGGAAGGCCGAAGGGCGTACCGACGACGCATGGCCAGAACCTGGCGGTTTATCGCACCTATGCCTTCCAGATGGGCTGGCGGGCGGGCGACAGGTTGCTGTCGATCAATCCGTTCTTTCACAGCTTTGGCTACAAGGCGGGTTGGCTTTGCGCGCTGTTGAATGGTGCCACCGTCCTGCCCGAACCGGTTTTCGATGCAGCCTCTGTACTGGACCGGATCGAGGCAGAGCAGATAACCGTGCTGCCCGGCCCACCCACCATCTACCAAAGTCTGCTCGAACAACCGTTGGAGGCGCGCGATATCGCAAGCCTGCGTCTTGCCATTACGGGCGCGGCTGTCGTCCCCGTAACGCTCGTGCAGCAGATGCGCGACAAGCTTGGGTTTGAAACGGTACTGACTGCCTATGGATTGACCGAAACTTGTGGTGTGGTGTCGATGTGCAGCCCGTCAGACGATATTGAAACGATCGCAAACACCGCCGGGCGACCCATCGATGGGCTGAAGGTACGTATCGTCGATAAGTCTGGCCAAGAGGTAGTGCAGGGCGAACCGGGCGAAATCCTGGTAAGCGGTGTTGGGGTTATGCACGGCTATCTGGACGATCCGGCCGCGACAGCCGAGGCAATCGATGCCGATGGCTGGCTGCGCACGGGCGACATCGGCGTACTGACAGACAGCGGCTGCATCAGCATTACCGATCGGCACAAGGATATGATCATCGTCGGCGGGTTCAATGTCTACCCGGCCGAAATCGAACAGGTTCTGTTGCTCCATCCGTCGATCGTCGAGGCGGCCGTCGTCGGCAAGCCCGATGCCCGCATGGGGGAGGTCGGCCATGCCGTTGTCGTCATCCGGACCGGCGCGCAACTCGGGCATACAGAGATTATCGATTGGTGTCGGGACCGACTGTCGAACTACAAGGTGCCGCGCAGTATCTCGTTCGTTGACGCGCTGCCACGCAATGCGTCCGGCAAAACCGAGAAGTTCAGATTGCGGTCCTAGCCAGCATTCGATCAGCCTGCGGCAAGATCGAGGAAGGACGGTCGTTCCCCACCGCCATGTACTGCGATCTGCGCTCCGCTGACATAGGCAGCTTCGGACGAGGCAAGAAAACGGACGACCGATGCGACGTCCCCACCATGGGCAAGGCGCTTCATCGGTACGCTTTCGCTGATGCGGCCCAGCCCTTCGGCACTGCCATAATGGCCGGTGGCTGCACTGTCGGTCAGCAACAGGCCGACGACGATGGCATTCACGCGCACCTTCGGCCCCCATTCCATCGCCAGCGATTGTGTGAGGTTGAGCAGCCCGGCCTTGGCGGCACCATAGGCTGCTGTGCCGGGCGACGGACGTGTTCCCGAAATGCTGGCAATGTTGACGATCGACCCGCCTGCGTCGTTCGCCGACAGCAAAGAATAGGCTGCATGCGAAAGGTGGAGCGGGCCGAGGAGATTGAGCGCGACGATCGCCTCGCTGAAGCGCGGAGACGCACTTGCGGCCGGCACCTCTGGCGACCCGCCGGCATTGTTGACCAGCAGGTCGAGCCGTCCATGATCCATAGCGATCCGGTCGATAAGCACGGCTACGTCAGCTGCTTTGCGCACGTCGCACGTTTCGAATTGCGCTGTGTTCGTTCTGCCGATGGGAACGTCCGGGGCTGTGCGGCCGCAGACAATTACGCTCCAGCCGTCATCGAGGAGCGTTTCGGCGATGACGCGACCCAGTCCTCGTGCTCCGCCGGTGACCAGCGCCACCCTGTTCTGTGTATGCGCCAATCAATCCTCCCGATCGTCCCCCACAGTCGGGGACTATAGGGCGCGCCAGCCCCTTACACTCCTTAAATGGTAATAGGCGCCGACATGTCCCCGGCTTAATTCCCGATCAACGAAAACAAGCGGGATGAGGATGTTCGATAAAACGATCGCGCTCGATGATTTCGTCACGCACCTGAAATCGGGCATGACGATCGGCATCGGGGGATGGGGGCCACGGCGCAAGCCCATGGCGCTGGTTCGCGAAATTCTCCGCTCGTCCATTACGGACCTTACAATCGTTGCCTATGGCGGGGCCGACGTCGGCATGCTGTGTGCCGCCGGCAAGGTGAAGAAGCTGATCTTCGGCTTCGTCTCGCTCGACGCGATCCCGCTTGAGCCTTATTTTCGCAAAGCACGCGAGCAACGTGGTCTCGATATTCTCGAACTCGACGAAGGCATGCTCCAGTGGGGACTGAAGGCGGCAGCCTTGCGGCTTCCCTTCCTGCCGACGCGGGTAGGCCTTGGTACCGATGTGATGACGTATGGCGACTTCGAAACCGTGACATCGCCTTATGCCGATAAAGAGGTGCTGCTGGCGATGCCCGCGCTCCCGCTCGATGTGGCGCTCATCCATGTTCAGCGTGCCGACCGCCGCGGCAATGTCCAGGCGCTGGGTCCCGACACCTATTATGATGAATGGTTTGCAAGGGCTGCGTCGCGGACCTTCGTGTCTGCCGAGAAAGTGGTTGATCGGATGGACCAGTCCTTTCCTGAAGATGCCAGGGCCAACATCGTCGAACGCTGTTTCGTGCATGGTGTGATCGAAGCACCGCTCGGTGCGCATCCTTCGTCCATGCCGCCCGATTACGGCTGGGACATGCCCCACCTCAAGGCGTACGCGGCGACCGCGACCGAAGAGGGCGGGTGGGACAGATATGTGGCTGAAACCATTGGCGATAACGAATCGGGCTATCGCGAGCGCATCGGCGGTGCAGACGCAGTGGCAAAACTGCCGCTGCCGGTTTTTTGAGTGTCGATGCGATGACCGTGCCTTCCTACACCCTTGCCGAACTGCTGATCGTTGCCTGTTCCGAGGCATTTCGCGGTAATGGCGAAGTGGTTGCAACCGGCATCGGCCCCATACCGCGGCTTGGTGTCGGTCTTGCCAAAGTGACGCATACCCCGCAGCTCATGATGACCGACGGCGAGGCCTATCTGGTCGAGGAGCCGGTGCCGATCGGGCCGCGCGGCTATGACGATCGCAAGCCCGCTGGCTATTTGCCGTTCTCGCGCTTTTTCGACTCTGCGGTCTGGACTGGCAGGCGCCATGCGATGGTGACGCCGACGCAGATCGACCGGTTCGGCCAGACCAACATCTCATGCCTAGGCAGCTATGACAGGCCCAATGTCCAGATGCTGGGCGCTCGCGGCTTTCCCGGTAATTCGATTCACCATCCAAATTCGATGTTCGTACCGGCACATTCGAAGCGCGTCTTTGTTGTGGGCGAAGTCGATATGGTGTCCAGCGTCGGCCATAATCCCGCACGACGCACCCCCGGTGCCAATTTCAGTGCCGTCGATTTGCGTGTGATCGTGACCGATCTTTGCGTGATGGATTTTGGCGGTACCGATCATGCGATCCGGGTTGTCGGGCTTCACCCCGGCGTCACCATCGACGCTGTTCACGAGGCAACGGCTTTTGCGCTCGAGGTTGCGCCGTCGCTGACCGCCACGCCAGCACCGACCGACGAGCAACTGGCAATCATCGCGAGGCTCGATCCCCATGACATTCGCGCCAGCGTCATCAAGGGCAACCCGCCCGGCGATCGCCGGGTGACGGAGGCGCGCACGTGACCGACAGTATTTCAGCCGGCGGGGCCGACATTGTCTACGAGACGGACGAACCGGTACTCTATGATGTGCGCGATGGCGTCGCCTGGGT
>JBDUBD010000150.1:0-3215 GCA_040004295.1 Sphingomonadales bacterium
CGGTCGTACGCCTGGAGCCGCGCCGCATAATCGCGCATGTTCATCGCGCCGCCACTGTCGGTGACATAGACGCAATGCGCGCCATAGCTCTCCATCAGCTTCGCCTGACCGGCGAGCGACTCCGGATCCGTCATATGGCCCATCATCAGGAAGCCGGACACGTCCATACCAAGACCTCGCGCCGCCTCAATATGCTGTTTCGAAACATCCGCCTCGGTGCAATGCGTCGCAATGCGAACCGATCGCACGCCCAGATCATAGGCATGCTTCAGATCATGGACCGTGCCGATCCCGGGCAACAGCAGCGTGGTGAGTACGCTGTGCTCGAGCACTTCGGCGACCGCTCCGATCCAGTCCCAGTCGGTATGCGCGCCAAAGCCATAGTTGAACGAGGAGCCTTGCAGCCCGTCGCCATGCGCGACCTCGATCGCATCGACCTTCGCCCGGTCGAGTGCGCGGGCAATCGCCTTCACATGATCGATGCCATATTGATGACGGATCGCATGCATGCCGTCGCGCAGCGTGACATCCTGAATGTACAGCTTCGTGGTGGTCGGATCGAGCGTCATGCCGCGGCCCTTTCATGCATGCGAACAGCAATCTTCTCGGCGGTTCTGAGGGCCGCAGAGGTCATGATGTCGAGATTTCCGGCATAAGCGGGCAGATAATGCGCCGCGCCCTCGACCTCCAGAAACACTGAAACCTTGAGGCCTGTGAAATCGGTCTGGCCGGTCGACGCCATCTCGGGAATGTGCAGCGGACGGTTGCCGCCGATCACCTCGAACTGCACCGCCTGTTTGAGGCGGTAGCCGGGGACATAGGTCTGCACTTCGGCCACCATCGTCTCGATCGACTGACGGATCGCGTCACGATCACCGTCGTCGCACAAGCAATAAACGGTGTCACGCATGATCAGCGGGGGCTCGGCCGGGTTGAGTACGATGATCGCCTTTCCGCGCGTGGCGCCGCCGACGGCCTCAATTGCCTGGCTCGTCGTCTCGGTAAATTCGTCAATGTTCGCCCGCGTTCCCGGCCCGGCGCTTTTCGATGAGATCGAGGCGACGATTTCGCCGTAATGGACCTTCGCCACCCGGTTGACCGCTGCGACGATCGGGATGGTCGCCTGACCACCGCAGGTGACCATGTTGACGTTCTCGGCATCGAGGTTGGCGTCGCCATTTACCGACGGAATCGTGTAAGGGCCAATGGCCGCAGGTGTCAGATCGATCACGCGCTTGCCATGCTTCCGCAGCAAGGCGTCGTTGTATTTGTGTGCGCCAGCCGAAGTGGCGTCGAACACGATCTCGATGTCGGCAAACTCCGGCATCTTCACGAGGCCGTCCACGCCCTCCGCTGTGATAGGCACACCCAGTCTCTCTGCGCGCTTTAGCCCATCACTCTCCGGATCGATCCCGACAAACGCGCCCATCTCCAGCGTGTCCGACAACCGCATGATCTTGATCATCAGGTCGGTGCCGATATTACCCGATCCGATTATAGCGACTTTGGTCTTGGCCATCCTCGTCAATCCTTCGTATAAATGAAGCTGACTTCGCCGATTCCGGCGACCGTCGCGTGAACCTTGTTCCCCGGCACAAGCGCGACCATCGGTCCAAGCGCTCCCGCCAGCACGATATCGCCCGCCTTGAGCGGCTCGCCCCGACCAGCGAGCGTACGCGCCAACCAGGCTGCCGCGTTGAGCGGATTGCCTAGCGCGGCCGCGCCGACTCCCACCGACGTGGTGTTTCCGTCGATTGTCATTGTCATCGCCGCACCTTCCAGGTCGAGGCCATCGAGCGCCTTGCCCTGCTTTGCGAGTACAAAGAATGCCGACGACCCATTATCCGCGACGGTGTCGGCAAAGGTGATTTTCCAGTCGGCGATGCGGCTATCGACGATCTCGATTGCGGCATGCACCGTCTTCACTGCGTCGGCGACCTGCTCCGGCGTCGTTTCCAAATCGGGCAGATCCGCGCCCAGCACGAACGCGATCTCGGCTTCCGCCTTGGGTTGCAGCGCACGCGCCGGATCGAGCGTGCCGCCGTCGGCGATTTCCATATCGGCAAACAGCACGCCGAAATCGGGCTGGTCGACGCCCAGCTGCTGCTGAACCGCCTTTGCCGTCAAACCCGCCTTGCGCCCGACAATACGACGTCCCTTTGCTTCCCAGTATCGCGTGTTGATCGTCTGCACGGCATAGGCGCCATCGGCATCGACGGCGTCCAGTCCATCGCGCAAGGGCGGCACGGCACCAGCCGTATAAGCCCCCCGCAAGCGGGCCGCGAGCTCTTCGTGAATTGTTTCGGTCATAATTGCCTCTCCCGTGCAGGGAGGTACGGCACGCACCATCTTGGCACCAGCCTGCCGCCAAGCTAGTATCTCACATAATGAGAAGCGGGACACCCCGAATTCGCTCGACCGGGCGCACGCTGGCGATGCTGGAGGCTGTGATTGTCGACCGCGGCCAATCGAGCATCGCCGCTCTTGCCAGAGCGACCCAGGTTCCTTTGGCGACTGCGCACCGGCAAGTGGCGACGCTGGTGGCGGAGGGATATCTCGCGAACGCACCGCGCGAACGGTACATCCCCGGACCACGGCTGCTGGGCCTTCTGCAAATGGTGGATGCCAAGCAGCTTATCGTTCAGGTGGCGGAGCAAAAGCTGGGCGCGCTGGCCCGGCAGCTCAAGACGATCGTTCAGCTTGGCACCCTTGAAAATGACATGGTGACATATCGCCTGAAAGCCGGGGTCAGGTCCGCCGAACTGTTCACGCAGGTAGGAATGCAACTCGAGGCTTACTGCTCGGGCATGGGAAAGGTCCTGCTGGCCTATCTGAGCGAACCTGATCGAGAATCTTATCTCGCGACTGGCCCTTTCCCGACCCTGACCACCACCACGATCACCGATGCAGCAACATTGCGTACGGTGCTGCGGGATGTGCGGCAGGACGGCTTCGCATTTGATCGAGCCGAAATTCTGGAAGGCATATACTGCGTTGCTGCGCCTGTGTGCGACCATACCGGTACCGCACACGCGGCCATCTCCGCCACTTTCGACAACATCGCTGAGACCGAGGATGCGCTACCCGCCGTAATTCAGACCGCGCAGTCCATCCAACTTGCCGCATTTGGCGCGCCGGCGGCGGCAAACAGTCGTAACGACTAGTTGTTTAGTCCCGGTATCTGGTGGATCGGATTGACGATGAACCGGTGTGGC
>JBDUBD010000019.1:0-33639 GCA_040004295.1 Sphingomonadales bacterium
CATGACCAAGACCAACGCCCGCGCGCTGGCGCTCGTCCCCGCTGTCGCGGCCATGCTGGCGCTTGGCGGCTGTGGCATTTTCAAGGGTGCGGGCAAGCCGAAGACTGCCGTCGTCGGCAAGCGCGTACCGATCCTGACATCCGAAAACGACGTGACTGTCGAGCCGGCACTGGCCGATATCCAGGTCGTCCTCCCCGAACCGGTCGCGAACGAAGGCTGGGAGCAGCCCGGTGGCAGCGCATCGAAATCGGGCGGGCACCTTGCGCTGGGTGCATCGCCCACGCGTGTCTGGGAAGCCAAAATTGCGGGCGTGACCAAGTCTGAACGTCTGGCGGCTGCACCTGTCGTGTCGGGTGGGACGCTTTATGTAATGGACACAACCGCCACGGTGCATGCCTTCGACGCGCAGACCGGCGGCAAGCGCTGGTCGGCGGGACTAGGTGCATCGGGCAAGAAGGCCGAGCGCATCGCATTCGGCGGTGGCGTGAGTGTCGAGGGCGCGGTGCTCTATGCAACGACCGGCGCGGGCGACATCGCCGCGCTGAATGCCGCGAATGGTACGATCGTGTGGAAGAAGCATCCGGGCGGGCCGTTGCGCGGTGCGCCGACGGTGTCGGGCGGCAGCGTCTATGCGATGAGCCAGGACAACCAGATCTTCGCGCTCAACACCGCCGATGGCGCGATCCAGTGGCAGGAAGCCGCCGCGGTGCAGACCGCCGGTGTATTCGGCGTCGGCGCACCTGCCGTCGCACAGGCGACGGTCGTCGCAGGCTTCTCGTCGGGCGACCTGATCGCCTATCGCTATGAGAACGGCCGGACTCTCTGGGGCGACGCCCTGTCGCGCACCAGCGTCAATACATCGGTATCGACCCTGTCTGACATCGACGCGAGTCCCGTGATCGACGCAGGCCGTGTCTATGCGATCGGCCAGGGCGGACGCATGGTCAGCCTCGAACTGGTGACCGGCCAGCGCATCTGGGAACTCAATGCTGCGGGCATCTCGACGCCGTGGGTTGCGGGCGAATGGGTGTTCGTCGTCACCGACGAATCCAAGCTGCTGTGCGTGGCGCGCGCGACCGGCAAGGTCCGCTGGGTGTCGCAGCTTCAGCGCTATCGCAAGGACAAGGCAAAGAACGGTCCGGTGACGTGGACGGGGCCGGTGCTGGCTGGCAACCGGTTGATCCTCGCGAGCTCGCAGGGGCAGATCGCCTATGTCTCGCCGACCGACGGCAAGATCCAGGGGACGCAGGACATCAAGCAGCCGGTGTTCCTGTCGCCGGTCGTCGCGGGATCGACGCTCTATATCCTCGACAATTCGGGGCGGCTGTCGGCGTTTCGCTAAGGGAGTTTCGCAGCGCCCCTCGCCGTTTGGGCGTGTTATGGCTATAGGCGCGGCATGACCACCCCCATCGTTGCCATTATCGGCCGCCCTAACGTCGGCAAATCGACGCTGTTCAACCGGCTGGTCGGCAAGCGCATTGCGCTGGTCGATGACCGGCCCGGTGTGACGCGCGACCGCCGCGAGGGTGAGGCGAGCCTGCTCGGCCTCGACTTCCGCATCGTCGATACCGCCGGGTTCGAGGACGAGGATGCGGCCACGCTGCCGGGGCGCATGCGCCAGCAGACGCAGGCCGCAGTCGACATGGCCGATGTTGCACTGTTCGTGATCGACGCGCGGGCGGGGATTACGCCGCTCGATGAAGAAATCGCGCGCTGGCTGCGCAGTTCGACGACGCCAGTCGTCGTGATGGCGAACAAGGCCGAAGGCTCGGCCGGGAATGCCGGCGTCTATGAATCCTTCGCGCTCGGGTTCGGCGACCCAGTGCCGTTCAGCGCCGAACATGGCGAGGGGCTGGCCGATCTGTTCGAATCGCTAGCACCGCTGCTCGACGCGGTTACCGCCAAGGCCGAGGCCGTCGAGGAAAGCGATGAAGACGAAGATCGTCCCGACGGGCCGCTGAAACTTGCCATCGTCGGTCGACCGAACGCGGGCAAATCGACCCTGGTCAACAAGATGCTCGACGAGGAACGGATGATTACTGGACCCGAAGCGGGCATCACGCGCGATGCGATCAGCATCGAGTGGGAATGGGAGGGGCAGGCCGTCCGCCTGATTGACACGGCGGGGCTGCGTCGCCGTGCAAAGGTCGATGACAAGCTGGAGAAACTGTCGGCGGCGGACACGCAGCACGCGATCGACTTCGCCGAGGTCGTGGTCCTGTTGCTCGATGCGACGCGTGGTCTGGAGTCGCAGGATCTACGGATTGCGGACCAGATTTATGAAGAGGGGCGCGCGATGGTGCTGGCGCTCAACAAATGGGACACCGTCGAGAACGGCGCGGCGCTGTATCAGGGGGTTCGCGCGGCACTCGACGACGGGTTCAGCCAGGTCAAGGGCGTGCCGCTGCTGACCGTGTCGGCGGAGACGGGCAAGGGCCTCGACATGCTGATGAAGGTCGCGTTCGAAACGCGCGAAGCATGGAGTCGGCGCGTTTCGACGGGGCAGCTCAATCGCTGGTTCGAACGTGCGATCGAGGCGAACCCGCCCCCAGCGCCGGGCGGGCGGCGAATCAAGCTGCGTTATGTGACACAGATTAAGTCGCGACCGCCGAGCTTTGTCATCTTCGGTACGCGCGTCGACGAACTGCCTGAAAGCTATCGCCGCTACCTCGTGAACGGGCTGCGCCGCGAACTCGGGTTTGGCGCTGTTCCGATCCGCCTGACCCTGCGCGCGCCAAAAAATCCGTTCCATACCAAGCCGTAACGCACCGCCCGGCCTGGGATCGGTACGAACGGTAACGCCGCATTTACACTCCATCGCCTAAAACGGCGACAGCAAGAGTCAGGGGACGACTGTTGCCGGAGTATAGTGACGTGTCGGACGAGCCGATTATCGACTGGGAAGCTTTTCAAGCGTCGCGTGCCGAACTCGGCGCGGGATTTATCCGCATTCTCGGATATTTCCGGGAAGACGGCATCAAATCGGTCGCTGCGATCGAGGATGCAATGCGCGCCGGCCATGCCGTCGCGCTGATCGTCCCCGCACACACACTGAAGGGTGAAGCCAGTCAGTTCGGCGCCGAGGCGCTCGCCGATCTTGCCGAGCACATCGAAACATTCGCGCGGCAGTGCGTCGAATGGCGCCAGACCCCGGAAGAACTGCTCCCCCAGGTCGTCAAACTGCGCCCATTGTTCGAGGAAACGCTGACCGCGTTCGAAGCGGAAACCAACCCGCTTGTCGAGCGACGCGGCTTCGGCAAGAAGGTCGTCGTGACCAACCAGGGCTTCGGACGGATCTAACCCGCCCGAAGACTGCCGGTCAGTCCTCGGTCGGCTTCGACTGCAGCTGGATGTAGTTTTCCATTCCCATCTGGCGGATCATGTCGAACTGCTTTTCGAGAGTATCGACGTGGTCTTCCTCATTCGAGAGGATCGACGCGAACAACTCGCGGCTGACGAAGTCGCGCACCGATTCACAATAGGCGATGGCGTCTCGCAGCGGCGGTAGAGCCTCTTCCTCGAGCGCGAGGTCGGCCTTCAGCACTTCCTCGACATTCTCGCCGATGCGCAGGCGCCCCAGCAACTGGAAATTGGGCAGTCCGTTAAGGAACAGGATGCGCTCCGCCAGCTTGTCGGCGTGCTTCATCTCGTCGATCGATTCGTGCCGTTCGAAATCTGCGAGCCTAGCAACACCCCAATTGTCGAGCAGACGATAGTGCAACCAGTATTGGTTGACCGCCGTCAGCTCGTTCTTGAGCGCGATATTCAGATGCTCGATGACCTTGGGGTCGCCCTTCATGTCCGTAACCCTTTTCGTTTCGGACACGAGCATAGAGTGATTCAGGCCCGTCGAATAGTCAGAAAATGGCGGAAATCTGCGGTTTCTTCGCTATTGCGACTAGCAAGCAGTCGCGCGCTCTGCCTGAATGATCTCGCGCGCGAACGGCAGGCACTGGCCACAACGCACCTGGCACCCGAGCCGACGATAGGCGCAGCGGGGTTCGGACGAACCGGCGCGCGCGGCATCCCGCACGTCGCGTTCACGAATCGAGTTGCAGATACAAACGACCATATGTGTGAGATAGTGCGACTGCGAATGCTTCGCAATTACTTTTTCATCGGCTGGAGTTTGCCGCGGGAAAGGCTGCGCCATAGCCATTCGAGCGGACCATAGCGGAAATGATCGAGCCATGGTTTCGACCACAGCAACATGAGTGCCCAGACGACTGGCACGACCACATAAAGATCGGCGCGTCCGAGCGAGCCATAGAGGCCCCCGCCCCAGCCGTAGAAGAGTGTCGTCATGAGCAAAGACGTGCCGAGATAGTTGGAAAACGCCATCCGCCCAGTGGCGATCACGTGATCGCGCAGCGCGCTGGTCCCGCCGGTCAGCCACAGGATGATGACGGAGGCGTGGGCAAACATGATCAGCGGGCGAACGATAGCCGACAGCGCCGTGGTAACGGCAAAGCTGAGCACGGGGTCGAACCGATCGACGATGAGCCATGTCGCCAGCGCGATCATGACCGGCAGGCCGATTGCATAGCCGATCGCTGCGATCCGGCGATATTGCGCGCGCGGCCATTCCCCCGTCAGGAACCCGCTTTTCAGACCCGCCATGCCGAGCAGCATCATCCCCAGCGTCTCGAAACCCAGCACGATAAGGACCAACAGGGTATCGGCGCCCTCTGTGATGCGATGACCGACGATCGTCGTCCATCCACTCCGGTAAAGCGCATCGTTGCGGGCAACGGTGGCGGCGTCCGGAATGCCCATCACATTGTTGAAATCGGCCCAGGTGCGCACAAGTGCGGCCGATGCGTCCGGTGCAGATGCGGCAACCCGCGCGGCGCTCATCGCGGCGGTGCTGCCAAAGCCCAGCAAAAGCTCGATGACAAGCAACAGGATTGCCGTGACGACCAGAGTCCGGGGCAGTGCATTGCGGAACAGGAACGCGACCGACCCGACGATTGCATAGTGGAGCAGGATGTCGCCCCACCAGATCAGGTAAAGATGTGCGGCACCGAACACCGCCAGCCAGAACATTCGCGCATAATGGACGCGTGCAGGATTTTCACCGGCTGCTGTAGCGCGCTGAACGACAAGCAACAGGCTTGCCCCGAACAGCAACGAAAACAGGTTGCGCATTTTGCCCTCGGCAAGAACGAAATTCACCGCCCAGGCGGCAATGTCGACGGGCCGGTCGCCACCCTGCGCCAGCGGATTGAACATAGCCGCCTCGATCAGGGCGAATAACGGAATATTGATCAGTAAGATGCCCATCACCGCGATGCCGCGCAGTCCGTCGAGCGTCGTCAGCCGACCGCCCGGATTGGTGATGTCGCTCATCGGGCAGATTTTCGGATCATCAGTTTCAACCCCGACCATATCGCGTCCACCGCGCAGACCTTTACGTCCACAAGATCGGTGGCGGGCAAGATAGCCGCGCGGATCGTGTCTTCCGTTATGTCGGTCGGAACTTTCGAAGCCTTCTTCGGCCAGCTGACCCAGATGAAACCGGCGGGGGCGAGAAGGGGACGGAGCGTTGCGAGCTTTGCTTCCATGTCAGCGCGTTCAGTGACGAAGATGTGCGCGGCGTCGATTGGCGCTTCCGGTACATCCAGATGCAGGAGATCGGACGTGTCGATTTCGGCGCGCACACTGTCGGGCATCGCATCGAACCACACGCGCATGCCCGGCTTCAGCGACAGCTTCTTGGCAAGCGGTGTACCGGAATAGCCCTCAGTCATGTTCGTAGGCAACGCCCAGACGTTCTGCTTGGGCGCGCAAGTCATTGTCGGACGTGAGTAGTTTCCCATCGGGAAGATATCGCGCCGAGATCAGCAGGTGCGTATCGACATAGCCGACCCCCTTGCCGGAGAGTTTGGCCCATTGAATGAATGCGGCAACTTCCGGCGTCGTTGCCAGCGGCGCAACGGCATATGTTGCAAATGCGCTGGCAGAAAACGGCCCGGATTTCGGTAAGCCGTTGAGCAACAGTTCGCCGAACACGAATGGATGAAGGACAATCCTGCCCTGACCAAGCAAACCTTCGACCGGCGTCGTCATGCCGCGTATGTGATCGACCCACGTTGACGTATCGACGATAATCACTCGGCAGGAAAGCGGTGGCGGGGCACGGGCACTTTTCCGAAATCCGGGATCGCCCCCTTGGCCTTGGCCATGCGCAACTCAGCGCGCCGCTGTACAAACTCCTCAAGCGCCATCCGCATCACCGTGCTGCGCTCTTTAATGCCGGCATAGTCGATCGCTTTCGCAATCAACTCGTCATCGATGGTCATCGTCGTGCGCATGCGACTCAAATAGCATCAATTGATGCGCATCACAACGCATCACTCATCCATCAACGCCGGGAAAAACCCTTCGTGTGCCTCGCGCAGGTCGGCGAGCGTGACCGACTGCGGGCCGCCGCGACCGACGAGGTCGAAGGTCAGCGCATCGCCGCCGGTGGTGCCGATCGGCACGGTGAACAGGTTCGCGTCGGTGGCGGCCGCGCGAATCGCGTCGGGATCGCGTGTGGTGATGACGTAACGGCCCTGGTCCTCTCCGAACAGGATCGCGCCGGGGTTGGGGATTTCGGCAACGACGGTCATCGTCATACCGATGTTGCCCGCAAGCGCCATTTCGGCAACCGCAACCGCTGCACCGCCATCCGAACAGTCATGTACAGCGGTTACGCTGCCGCTGCGGATCAGCGACCGGATGAGCTCACCCGCACGGCGTTCGGCAGCGAGATCGACCGGCGGTGGCGGGCCTTCTTCGCGGCCATGGCATTCGCGCAGCCAGATCGACTGGCCGACGTGCCCGCGCGTAAAGCCGATCAGAATGATGTGCTCGTCCGCATCCTTGAACGCGATCGTCGCCGATTTCGACCAGTCCTTGAGCAGTCCGACCGCACCGATGGCAGGCGTCGGAAGGATAGCGCTGCCGCCGCCTGTTGCCTTGCTCTCGTTGTACAGACTCACGTTGCCGCTCACGATCGGGGTGTCGAGAGCGACGCACGCTTCGCTCATCCCCTCGAGGCAGCCGACGATCTGGCCCATGATTTCGGGGCGCTGCGGATTGGCGAAGTTGAGGCAGTTGGTGATCGCGAGCGGTGTCGCACCGACTGCGGACAGGTTGCGGTACGCCTCGGCCACCGCCTGCTTTCCGCCCTCATAAGGATCGGCGAAGCAATAGCGCGGGGTGCAATCGGTGGTGATCGCCAGCGCTTTCTGGGTGCCGTGGATGCGCACGACCGCCGCATCGCCGCCGGGTGCCTGAACCGTGTCGCCCCCAACCTTGGGATCGTACTGCTCCCAGATCCACCGCCGCGACGCGATGTCGGGCGAAGCCATCAGCGTCTTAAGGTCGGCAACGATGTTCGTGCTTTCGGGCACGTCGGTCAGCGGTTCGGGCGGCGTCGCCTTGACCCATGGACGGTCATAGAGCGGCGCGTCGTCGGCGAGCGGCGCCAGCGGAATATCGGCAACGGTTTCGCCGTGGTGGACGAGGACCATGTGGCCGGTGTCGGTGACTTCGCCGATCACTGCGAAGTCAAGTTCCCACTTTTTGAAGATGCTTTCGGCGAAGTCCTCGCGGCCCGGTTTCAGGACCATCAGCATGCGTTCCTGCGATTCCGACAGCATCATTTCATAGGCCGTCATGCCGGTTTCGCGCTGCGGCACCTTGTCCATGTCGAGCCGGATACCGACGCCGCCCTTCGACGCCATCTCCACAGACGAGGAGGTGAGGCCCGCCGCGCCCATATCCTGGATGGCGACGATTGCGTCGGATGCCATGAGTTCGAGGCAGGCCTCGATCAGCAGCTTTTCGGTGAACGGGTCGCCCACTTGCACGGTCGGACGTTTCTCCTCCGAATCCTCGGAGAAGTCCGCCGACGCCATGGTCGCACCATGGATGCCGTCGCGGCCGGTCTTGCTGCCGACATAGACGATCGAATTGCCGATGCCCGACGCCGCCGAATAGAAAATCTTGTCGGTATCCGCGATGCCAACGGTCATCGCGTTGACCAGGATGTTGCCGTCATAGGCCGGGTGGAAGTTAACCTCGCCGCCGACGGTCGGCACGCCGACGCAGTTTCCGTATCCGCCGATGCCGCGCACGACGCCCGCGATCAGGTGCTTCATCTTCGGATGATCGGGCCGCCCGAAGCGGAGCGCGTTCAAATTGGCGATGGGGCGTGCGCCCATGGTGAACACGTCGCGGAGGATGCCGCCGACACCGGTCGCCGCGCCCTGATAGGGTTCGATGTAACTCGGATGGTTGTGGCTCTCCATCTTGAAGATCGCCGCCTGACCGTCGCCGATGTCGATGACGCCGGCATTCTCGCCGGGGCCGCAGATGACCTGCGGGCCGGTGGTCGGCAGCTTCTTCAGGTGGACGCGGCTCGATTTATAACTGCAATGCTCGGACCACATGACCGAGAATATGCCGAGCTCTGTCAGGTTCGGCTCGCGCCCCATTGCGTGCAGGACGCGCTCATATTCTTCGGGAGACAGGCCGTGTTCGGCGACGATTTCAGGGGTGATTTCGGACATGACCTGCCCCTAGCGGGGCCTGCGCGTCCTTGCCACCCGGCTTGTACCCGAAATGAAAAAGGCCGGGTGTGACCCCGGCCCTGAGTGAAGAAAAGGTGCGCGCGGCTTAGCCGTCGCACGTCTGCTTGGGATGGCCGGGGCGCGTCAGCGTCAGCTTTTCGCCAGCGATCATTAGTTCGAAGCCCTCGGCTACCAGCGGCTTGCCGGCCTCCGACGCGTGGAGCATCGTCGGCGGACCGTTTTCCTCGGCGACGTTGGCCATCTTGTCGCCCTGGAACAGGCCGACCTTGACGACGCTGCCGTCGTCGCAGCGATAAAGCTTCGACGATTTGACCGCGGGCGGCAGCACGACGGGTGTCGCGGCGCCGGTGAAGTTCGCCGAGTTCGGGTCGGTGTTGACGACGGGTTCGGCAGGCTTCTTGTCGCAAGCTGCCAAGGCGAAGGTTGCCGCAAGCACGGCTGCTAAGGGGAGGATTTTCATCGACCCGATCCATGGCCGCGAATGCTGCGCCGCGTCAATCAGGGGCGCAAATTTTATTATGCAACGAATTCTGCGGCGTCGGGAATACGACCGAATGCAATGCTGGTGCCAATGCGGTCGGCGCGGCCACCGGTCTGTGGCCCAAGCATAACGGCGTTGCGACCGAACCGTGTATTGATCGTGTCCATCGCCCGGCTGAGTGCCTCGGTACGCAGGCTTCGCGCCAGTTCGTGGTTGGGGTCGAGCCTTTCGAACAGCGACCCTTGCTCGCCCCCGACCGGCGCGAGATTGGCGAGCGTGACGCCGACCATCCGCATCCGGAACCCGCCAGGTCGTGTCGCTGCGATGGCGATGAGGCGCGGCCACACCTCGTCAAGGGCAGCAAGGATGCGGAAACTGTCCTGGGTGGCCGGGAGCTTGACGCTCGTTTTCCACTTGCCGCGCACGCCGTTGGCGTCGGGTTCGAAGCGGACGTGAAGGACAAGGAGTTTCGCTGCGACGTTTTTCGCTCGCAACCGGCTTGCGGCTTTCAGAGTCAGGCGGCGGGTGACCAGCCTTGCCGCCTCCGCACCGCGGTTCTTTGGCGCAAGGACGTGACTGTGGCCGATGGTGCGTTCCTGCGTAGCGCGTTCGGGCAGGTCGACCCCGTGAAGCGCAAACCACAGCCGATCTCCGTCGCGACCGCCCCAGGCCGAACCTGCATCGACCGGACGTCGGGCACAGAGCTGGGCAATGTCGTTGACGCCGTTTCTCGCCAGCCGCGCCTTCATCTTGATACCGATCCCGGCGATGTCGGTCAGCGGCAGCGGATAAAGCCGTTGCGGCAGTTCATGCGCCTGAAGCACCACCAGCCCGTCGGGTTTCATCATGTCCGACGCCAGCTTCGCCAGCAGTCTGTTCGGAGCGACGCCGATCGAGCAGCGCAGCCAGTCGCCGACATTGTCGCGAATGCCTGCCTTGATCCGCGCCGCGAGTGCCCGGACATCATCGACGCCATTCTCATTGTCGAGCAATCGGCACGCAACCTCGTCGATCGAACAGACCTTGGTCACTGGAATATGTCGCTCGATCTCATCGACGATGCGGTTGTGATAGGCGACGTAAAGCTCGTGGCGCGGCGACACGATCTCCAGGTCGGGACATCTGCGCTTCGCCTCCCACACCGGCGTACCCGTAGAAATGCCCAGCGCCTTTGCCTCATAACTCGCGGCAATCGCAACTGTCGTGTCGATGCCGCCGGGCGCGACGATGATCGGCCGCCCGCGCAATTCGGGGCGTTCCTGCTGTTCGACGCTCGCGAAATAGGCGTTGAGGTCGAGGAACAGCCAGCGGAGCGGGCGGGGCGGAAGGTCCATGGGCGACTCGCTTGATCAGTTGGAACATTAGCGGAACATTGATGCCATGGCCACCTGCATTCAGCGATTAAGCAATCCTTTCGGGTTGCACGCTAATCCGCGATGCGTGTCGAGCGCATTTGCCACTGGAACCTGGGTCGAACCGCGCCGTATCCGCGCCATCGCGCTGATGTCGCTCGTGACGACAGTCGTCATGATCGGTTATCTGTTCGCCACGGCCCATGGCACCGTCGATTATCTGGGGCGACCGCTCGGAACCGACTTTTCGAATGTCTGGACTGCCGGGCGAATGGCGCTCGACGGTCGCGCGTCGCTTGCCTGGGATTGGCCCAGCCATTTTGCGGTCCAGCAGGCAACCCACGATCGCGCCGACATTCCCTTTTACGGCTGGCATTACCCTCCGCCGTTCCTGCTGATCGCCGCCTCGCTTTCGACGATGCCCTACGTGATTGCGCTGATCGTTTGGCAGGCGAGTACATTCGCGCTGATGCTGGCAACCGTGCGTTCGATTTTGCCTGCGCGCGACATCCTTCTGGTCGCGGCAGGAGCGCCGGTTGCGTTCATCTGCCTTTCCCACGGTCATAATGGCTTTCTGACGGCGGCCCTGCTTTGCGGCGGACTGGCGTTGCTTGACCGGCGACCCTTCGTCGCCGGACTTTTGCTGGGCGCGATGATCTATAAACCGCAGTTCGGACTGGTGCTGCCCGTCGTCCTGTTGATCGGCGGCCATTGGCGCGCGATCGGCGGTGCCTTCACCTCGGCGGCGCTATTGATCGCTGTAACCCTCGCGCTGTGGGGATGGCCGGTCTGGGAGGCATTCCTGCACAGCCTGCCGCTCACCCAGTCGGTCGTCATCGAACAGGGGGCGACCGGATGGGAAAAGATCCAGAGTGTATTTTCGGCAGTGCGCAACTGGGAGGGGTCGGTGCCGCTGGCCTGGGCCGTCCAGTCGGCGATGACAGGCGCTGCAATTGTCGTAGCCGGGTTGATGGTGCGGGGGGTAGCGTTACCGGTGCGCAACGCGGTGGTCGTAGCGGCGGCCCTGCTTTCGACGCCGTATCTGCTCGATTACGATCTGGTGCCGCTTTCGGTCGCGATTGCCTTCCTCGTTGTGGACGGTCAGCAGCGCGGGTTCCTGCGTTATGAGAAGACGCTGCTGGTGTTCGTCTGGGCGACGCCGTTGTTTGGTCGCACCGTGATGGAGCACAGCGGCGTTCCTCTCGGTCTGATCTCTATCCTCGTCGTCCTGGTGCTGAGCGTGCGACGAGCGTCGACATTCGATCGATGTTTCGCAAGGGGCGCCCGGATGAGCAGGAGCTTCATTACAGCCTTCCGGTGATCCAAACTTGCCGAGCCGGTGCCGTTATTCGCTGTCGGTGATCGTCACATGTCCCTTGGTAACATTCGCGCCAATGGGAAAGAAATCGATTGCGAATTCGTTTCCATCATCGGTCTTACCCATTAGCGAGCCGTCATAGGTCTTCACTGCGATCTCCTCGCGGGCAAACCCGTCGACAAAATGCTTCCTGACCGCATCGATTCCGGTCGGGGCGGAAAAGGTGATGTCGACCGTTGCGGTCTCGCCCTTCTTGCTGTTCGCATTTACATTCATCGTTTCGATCGATGAGCCGGGGAACAGCTTGACCCCGTCGATGTCGAAGTCGCTCTGCTTGAACATCGCCGATGGCAGTTTGGTATCGATGGACACGCCCGGCACCCGGACCGAGACATTGCCGTCCTGCGAATTGGCCGTAACGGTGATCATGCCGTTGTCATTGCCCCCGATCGAGCATGCCGCCAGCGCAAGCAACACGGTTGTGGTCAAAACGCCCTGTGCCTTCATCGAGAGTCTCCAAACTGTGTTGTATGAATAATACAGACCCGCTCTGCCCGGGTCAACTATGGGCTTCGGGGCGCCAAACTTCTCTTGCTTGCTGCCCGAACGCGACGTGCTAGTCCGGGGCACATGGCAATCGTTCACGACACATTGAAGCTTATCGGCAATACCCCGCTCGTCCGGCTTAAGGGACCGAGCGATGCCACCGGCTGCGAAATCCTCGGCAAGTGCGAATTCGCCAATCCCGGTGCATCGGTGAAGGACCGTGCGGCACTCTACATCGTCGAGGATGCGGAGAAGAACGGCACGCTGAAACCCGGAGGCACGATCGTCGAGGGGACGGCGGGCAATACCGGTATCGGCCTGGCGCTGGTCGCCAATGCCAAGGGTTACAAGACGATCATCGTCATGCCCGAAACGCAGAGTCGCGAGAAAATGGACACGCTGCGCGCGCTGGGTGCCGAACTGGTGCTGGTTCCCGCCGCGCCATTTTCGAACCCCGGACATTTCGTGCACACCAGCCGCCGGATCGCCGAGGAAACGCCGAACGCGATCTGGGCCAACCAGTTCGACAATATCGCCAACCGCCGCGCGCATATCTGCGGCACTGCCGAGGAGATCTGGGAACAGACCGGCGGCAAGGTCGACGGCTTTACCTGCTCGGTCGGAACGGGCGGCACTCTCGCGGGTGTCGGGCTGGGGCTGAAGGCCAAGAACGAGAACGTTACGATCGCGCTCAGCGATCCGCATGGTGCCGCACTCTACAGCTATTATGCATGTGGCGAATTGCATGCCGAGGGGACGTCGGTCGCCGAAGGCATCGGGCAGGGGCGGATCACGGGTAATCTCGACGGCGCACCGATCGACATGCAATACCGCATTTCGGACGAGGAGGGCCTGGCGCAGGTCGAGGCCCTTTTGCGCGACGAGGGGCTGTGCCTGGGGCTTTCGTCGGGCATCAACGTGGCGGGCGCGATCCGCCTGGCGCGCGACCTAGGGCCGGGAAATACGATCGTCAC
Organism: Sphingomonadales bacterium; assembly: GCA_040004295.1. Taxonomy (GTDB): domain Bacteria; phylum Pseudomonadota; class Alphaproteobacteria; order Sphingomonadales; family Sphingomonadaceae; genus Sphingomonas_O. Next base: position 13,254 of record JBDUBD010000019.1, read on the forward strand.
GATCCTGTGCGACACGGGTTTCCGGTATCTGTCGTCACTCTATAACGCCGACTGGCTGCGGTCGAAGGGGTTGCCCGTTTTCCCGTGGCTGGCGGGGTAGGGGAATCTCGGAAATCCGCCAAAAATGCCGCGTTACGTTCGCTATGTTCGCGAGGTACGGCGTATTGGTGTGACGCTAAGCGGGTCAAGTGATTGAAATCGTTCGGCCTGTGGGCTTGAAGCGCTTAAAAAACATTGTCCGGGCTCATGCGCATGGGTCTCGCGCAACTGCGCGAGGATAGTGCAGGATATTCACGCGCCGCGCCGGAAGGCGGCAGGCGCTGTCAAAGAGCGTGGACCGAATCGGCCCGACTCGATGATGACGTCGGCGGAGCGTGTAGGACAGCGATAACCGGTACGTCGAAAAAGGCATCGTCTATGCCGCAGCCGACGATTTTGATCTTTTCCCAATCGGCCAGCTCGCTCCAGCGAAACAACTGGCTGCGGCAAAAAGACGTGATGGCGACAACGAAGGCGGCGTTGGCGATCTTTTCGCGGAGGTGAAGTGCGATCGGCTTGTCGAATTCCTCGGGACCGTGGACGGTGAAGCTGTAAGTCGGCCAGTCGTAAGAAATTGCACAGAAGCCCGCACATCGAGCTTTGGCGGTGATATTCTGACCTGTAATTACTACATTTCCGAGAGATCTGCCAATCTCATTCTGACCATCAACATCCCCAATATTAATCTTTATTCCTTTATCATAGCCGCGATTGTACGAATCCGTTGCCAGTATTGAAATGAACAGATCACGGTTCATTTTAAGTACTCCGTACTAAAGGATCCCGAAGATAGAGAGCTAGACAGAAGATTGTTAGTTAGATCTTCAGATACTGTTGAAGTCCCATCAAAGTGGCTACGACGATAAGCAGACCACCATTGAAAGCGTTTCTCAATCCCAGTCGTGATCGGAGCATCGGTCATTGATACCGTAATACGGTGCAGCCTGACGTTTGGGCCGAAGCTATTGTCGAGCGCCTGCGGATCGACGCGCTCAACCGATTTCGGATCGCGCACGTCGCGAAATGTTACGAGCAACGGGTATTGCGCAGGCGACAAGATCACGGTCGCCCCACGCAAACTTCCAAGTTTATCGAGGGCCGCAGGATCGACCATATTGGTATCACCCAGCCGGTCGGCGAATGCCCAATGGGGCATCGTGAAAGGCCAATCGACCCCGCCCATATCCCCTCGCAGCAACGCAAACAGCGTGCGCCCGCCCGGCAGATCGACCGCAACAGCCTCTCCGCGCGATGTTCCTCCGATTCCGGTTGGTCCCTTTGTGCGGGTCACCTCGATGACGCTCGATCCAGTGAAAAGTTTGCCACCGGCCTCGACCTCTACCGTCAACCTGTACCGATATCGCCACTCAAGGCCCAGCAACTGACATCCACCAAGCGCGAAAATGCCGGCCAGACCCAAACCGGCCGTCAGTGCGCTGCGCCGCGTCAGGTTGTTCCTCTCAGTGCTCACCGCTCTCTCCCCGCACTAACTCGCGCTTCATCAATCGGACTGATCAAGTAACTCAGGATCGACCGTCGACCGGTTCGTATATCCGCCGCCGCTGCCATGCCCGCGCCCAGCGGCACGATAGTCTTGTCACATCCAGCGCGCGGAGCAGCATTGCGACTTCGGCGGGGTTGGTGCCGAAGTGGGCGTGAACATGCCGTACACTTTCTTCATGCGCCCATTTCAGCAACAGGCAGGCTTCGGCCAGATAGATCAGGTGACGGGCGATACCCTGCTCCGCGCCACGACTGACCCGCCATGTTTCACGCAATGCGGCAAGGAAGCGGCGGGGTCCGCGCAGAAACGCGGCTAACATTGCCAGCGCCAAGGGCTTGGCGCCGTCCCGCAGCACATAGCGCGTATTGTCGCGCTCATATGCATCGCGCGGGTCGATGATGTCGCCATTCCAACCGCGCAAAGCGAAGCGGTGAACCTTGAACCCCTGTCGTTCAAGGGCGAGGATTTCCGAACGGATGAAGCTATGGCTGACTTTGGGATATTGGTTGATCAGATATGCGATCGCGCCCTCAGCCATGTGAAACCTCCCGCAGCAGGGGTGGTGCATCGGCATCGGGAAGGATGATCCGTGCGGGAATGCCGACTGCGGTGGCACCGGCAGGCACGTCGTCCAGCACAACGGACAGGGCGCCTATCCGGCACCCATCGCCGATCGTTACGCCACCCAGAACTTGTGCATAGGCGCCGAAATCGACGTTGCTGCCAATCACGGGGACTGGGCCACCCTCCACGCGGTTGCCGATGGTCACACCCTGTCGCAGCGTACAATTGGCGCCGATGCGCACGCCCGGGTTGATGAATATGCCGCCGAAGTGCCAGATGCGCAGTCCCGGACCGATGATCGCATCCTTGGGCAGGCTGACCCCGGTAATTGTCTCGACAACCCGGAACATCAGCCAATACAGTTTCAGGCGCACCGACCGACCCACGCCCTCAACGCGCGCATCGGTCCGTCGACCGAAACGATAGATCCACACGGCAAAAGATGACTGTTCACGCCAGGACGGGGACCGAAGCCCGTAACGTCCAAGGTCTGCCTGCCAGTCCGGATCGAGCACGGCTAAGTCGCAGCTCTGCGTGTCGCGGCAGCGACGATCGACCGAATATCTGTGGCAGTGGCAACAAACCTCATCGAGCGTACCCCTGGTCCATCAGCGTGTGCTGAGGAACCGTTGTGTCCAGCCTCTCCGGTCTCGCCATGTCAGCGCTTGCTCCAGTCTACGCGGCATCGCAGCAATTCCCAGCGGAAAATATTGCTGTTTTGGGACAATTGGCTTTCTCCGTCCGTCCAAGGGAGATGGCATGCCACACTTGGCGCACGCGGCAGAGTGGCTTACATTACCCTCGATATGGGCGAACCAGCGGTATCCGACCAATCTTTGCCCCGTGTGCGAAGCGAGCGTATGCAGCGCTTGCGCGTGGGGATTACCGGGCTGGCGGCGGTGCTCATCATCGTGGCAGTGGCGACAGCAATCGGAAGCAGTGTGCGGCGTAGTGCCGACGCTGCCAATGCGACGACGCCTCCTCCTGTGGTCGCAACACTGCCGCAAACGAACAATGCCGCCGCGCCTAATAGTGAGCCGCTGGCCCAGCTCGGCGCGGCGCCCGGCAGCAAGCCCGAACCCGTCAACGAGTCGCCGAAGAAATAAGCCGCCGTCGGCTACGATAGACGCGACGTGAGTCGAAACTGTTGTTCCATCCCGTTTTCAGCAAAGAATTCGTACCCTTTCTTATTGAACATAAATAGAACATCGTGTTTTTGTGTGCCGAAAGGCAACAAATCTTAGCTTCTACCCAGTTTTACCCAACTTTACCCATTTACGCCCAGTGAGTCCCTTGATACGCATTGGAGAACAAGGGCGGGGCACACCTGACGCAAACAAGTTGAGTCGGAGAGCGGTGATGGCCGTTTTCCGGCGCAGGTGCGCTTTGTCCGGACGAGGAATACGGTGGACGGCGAACGGGATCTTTATCAGGGTTACGCCCTTCAGGCGGTCGACAAAAAGGGTCGGCTTGCGATCCCGAACCGACTCCGTGACGCCCTGACCAGCAATTCCGGCGAACGCACCCTGATGATCGGCGATGAGCAGGGCATGCCCTGCATGGTGGCCTATGACCGCGCCTGGTCGAAGCTGCTGAAGACGCGCCTCGAAACCGAATACAACCGTGTTCTCGACCGCGGCGAAGACATCGCCCGTGCCCGGGACGCGCTCGCCAATTTCGCTAACGTCGATGAAGTCCAGTTCGACGAGGCCGGCCGCTTCACCCTGCCCAGCTATGTCATCGGCGATCTCGAGCTGACCGACTATGCCTTTTTCGCGGGCGCGGGCGACGTCTTCCACATCTGGAACCCCCGCAAGCTGCTCGCCAATCCCGAAGTGCCCGAGGGAACCCGCAAGCGCTGTGCCTTTGCCATGCAGGAAAAGGGCGTGGCGGTATGACCGACGCCCCGCACATTTCCGTCATGCGCGATGAAGTTGTCCATGCGCTCGCCCCATCACAGGGGGAGACTCACGTGGATGGCACCTATGGCGCGGGCGGTTACAGCGACGCGATTTTGGCGCGTGGTGCGAACGTCATCGCGTTCGACCGCGACCCCGACGCAGTGGCTGCTGCCGCGCCGCGCGACGGTTTGCGGCTGATTGCCGATCGTTATTCGACGATGGACCAGGCCGGACCGGTGGATGGCGTAACGCTCGACCTTGGCGTGTCCTCGATGCAGATCGACCAGGCCGAGCGCGGCTTTTCGTTTCAGGCCGACGGGCCGCTCGACATGCGGATGGACCGCGACGGGCCGAGCGCAGCCGACTTCCTCAACACCGCATCAGAGGGCGAAATCGCCGACACTATCTATGCGCTGGGCGACGAGCCCAAGTCGCGGCGCATTGCACATGCGATCGTCTATGCGCGGCCGCTGAGTACGACGGGCGAGCTCGCGCGCATCGTCCGCAAGGCGGTGGGGTACAAGCCGCACGACAAGAAGGATCCGGCGACCCGCACCTTTCAGGCGATCCGGATGCATGTGAACCGCGAACTCGGCGAGCTCGAGGACGGGCTGGCGGCGGCGGAGCGTATCCTGAAGCCCGGCGGACGGCTGGCGGTCGTGACGTTCCACAGCCTCGAGGATCGGATGGTGAAGGCGTTCTTGCGCCGTCGCTCCGGCTCCGATCCTGCCGGATCGCGTCATGCGCCGATGGTGACGGCCCAGGGGCCGCTGCCGACGTTCGAGATGGTGGCAAAGCCGGTGAAGCCGACCGACGCCGAAATCGCCCGCAATCCTCGCGCGCGGTCGGCAACGCTGCGCAGTGCACGGCGCACGAACAATCCCGCCTGGACGAATGATGAAAGGAGCATGGCATGATCGCACAGCGTTTCCGTGCACTTGGATGGGCGGCAGGCATCGCCTGCGCTTCCACGGGCCTTTATCTTATTTCGCTTCAGGTCGCGGCAGAGCGCGCAAAGCTGGAAGCGATCGACGGCCGCATCAGCGCGGCGCAACGCGACATGCAGCGCCTGAAGACGGAACTGTCTTCGCGGGCGAGCTATCGCCAGCTCGAAAAATGGAACACCGAAGACCTGACGATGGCGGCACCGACTGCGGCGCAGTATTTCAAGAGTGAATCGCAACTGGCATCGCTGTCGCCTGAAAGCCTCGATCCCGCACCCGAGGCACTTGTCCCGCGTGCCCAGCTTGCCGCCGCGACGGTGAAGGCACCTGCGCCCGTATCGGCAGCACCGCTTGCCGAGCCGGTCGTGCCGCAGATCCGCAATGCAAACTTCGTTCCCGAGGCGACGCCAGCGGTTCACACGCCCAAGCCGCAGCGGGTTTCGGTCGTTGCAAGGGTTGCGCTGGACAAGGATACCTTAGGCGATCTTACCCGCGAAGCAGCGCAGGAGCGTCGCACGCGGCCGTGACCACACTCGTCGCCCAACCTCCCCGGTTTCGTGATCCGGGCGACCGGGCCGTCGCGCTCGTCGTCGCCCATCAGCGCCTGATGCTGCTGATGCTGCTCTTCGCGGCGGGGGCGATGGTGCTGATCGGCAAGATCGTGTGGTCAGGCGCTTTTGCCGACGAAGCGCGCAAGCGGATTGCCGACACGGCGATGATGCGCGGCGACATTACCGACCGGCGGGGCGAAGTGCTGGCGCGGACGATGGAGGCATGGTCGATCGGCATCCACACCGATCGTCTGCTGATGACACCCGAACAGCTTGCACCCAAGCTGGCGGCATTGATGCCCGAGAAGACCGAGGCAGAATATCTCGAAATGCTCCGTACACGGCGGGCATCGAAGACGCCGTTCACTTACCTGAAGCGCCGTGCGATGCCGGAACTGGTCGCGGCGGTGAATGCGCTGGGCGAACCGGGCATCGGCTATGCCCGCGAGCCTGAGCGCCTTTACCCGCAGACGACCCTTGCAGCACATGTGCTGGGCTATACCGATCTCGCCGGGCACGGCGTGACCGGGATGGAGCGCATCCTCAATTCGAAACTCGCGGGCCACAATGGTCGCGCCGCACCTGTGGCGCTGTCGATCGACGCCCGCGTGCAGGCCGCGATGGAGAGCGAACTCTATGGTGTGATGGTCGATCAGCAGGCGGTCGGCGCAGGCGGCATCGTGCTCGACGTCCACACTGGTGAAATCGTCGCGCTGGTGTCGCTGCCTGTTTTTAACCCGAACAAGCCACAGGGGGCGAAGGACGACGCGCTGTGGCGCAACACGATGACGCAGAGCGTTTACGAGCTCGGGTCAACGTTCAAGCCGATCACCATTGCGGGCGCAATCGACGCGGGCGTTGTGACGTCGATGTCGAAGAAATATGATGCCACTGCGCCGCTTCAGGTCGGCGGCTTCAAGATCCACGACGATCACCCGCTCGGCCGCTGGATCGATGTTCCTGAAATGCTGATCCATTCGTCGAACATCGTGACCGCGCGTATCTCTGACGAGATGGGCGAAGCGCGCATGGCGGCAGTCTTTCGCAGCCTCCACTTCGATGCGCGTCCGGATGTCGAACTGAAGGAGCGCAGCGCGCCGATCTGGCCGCAATATTGGGCCCGCACGACGGTCATGACGGTCGGCTATGGCCATGGCATCGCCGTCACACCGCTTCACCTCGCCACCGCTTATGCGGCGCTGGTCAACGGTGGTATCTGGCGGCCCTCGACACTTATGAAGATCGATCCGGGCAAGGCACCGCAGGGCAAGCGCGTGTTTACGCAAGCGACGAGCGACCGGATGCGCCAGCTTCTGCGCCTGATCGTCACCGACGGCACCGGCAGGAGCGCCAATGCATCCGGCATGCGTGTCGGAGGCAAAACGGGGACGGCGGAAAAGGCGGGCGGCGGCGGTTACCGCAAGCACTCGATCGTCGCGACCTTCGCGGCGGCCTTCCCCATGGATGCGCCAAGATATGTGGTCATCGGCATGGTCGACGAACCCAAGGGATCGGCAATCAGCCGCGGCCAGCGCACTGCCGCCTGGACAGTATCACCCGCCGTCGGACGCATCATTGCGCGGATCGGGCCAATGCTGGGCGTGGTCCCTGACGAGGGGCGCGACATCGATGTCAGCGAATTGACCCCGCTGATCTGGAAGTCCAAGGTCGAGGACTGATGAAGCTTGGCGCGCTCCTCGACAGCGACGCGCAGGATGAGGTCACCGGCTTCGCCATCGACCACCGCAAAGTCGCACCCGGAACGGTCTTTGGAGCGTTTCGGGGCGCGCGGTTCAACGGCGAAGACTTCATCCCTGCGGCGATTGCGGCGGGCGCGGTTGCGGTCATTACACGGCCCGGTGTGCCGGTCGACGGCGCCGTCGGAATCCATGACGATGAACCGCGCCGCAGCTTTGCGTTGCTGGCGGGCAAGTTCTTCGCACCGTTTCCGGCGACCTGCGTGTCCGTCACGGGGACCAACGGCAAGACATCGACGGTCGAACTGACGCGTCAGCTGTGGCGGATGGCGGGGCACCACGCCGCGAGCATCGGGACGCTGGGCGTGACCACTGCCGACGAGACGGTACGGACCGGGCTGACCACACCCGATGTCGTGACATTCCTCTCGAACATGGCAGGGCTCGCGCGTGAAGGCGTGACGCATGCCGCGTTTGAGGCGTCCAGTCATGGCCTCGACCAGTATCGAACCGAGGGGCTGCCGGTACGTGCGGCGGGCTTCACCAACCTCAGCCGCGACCACCTCGACTATCATGGCGACATGGCGGCATATCTGACCGCCAAGCTGCGGCTGTTTTCAGAAGTCGTCGATCCGGACGGCACCGTCGTCGTGTGGCAGGACGATGAGGCGTCGGACCGCGTGATCGATCTGGCACATGCGCGCGGATTGAACCTGATCGGCGTCGGGACGCGCGGCGCGACGATAAAATTACGCGGGCGTACGCTGAGCCAACTCGGGCAAACGCTCGACGTCTGCTACGACGGACGCGAGCTCAAGATTTCACTGCCGCTGATCGGCGCTTACCAGGCCGCAAATGCGCTGATGGCGGCGGGCCTCGTTATCGCAGTCGGCGGAGATGCCGGGCAAACTCTGGCCAATCTTTCGCGACTGCAAGGTGTGCGCGGGCGGCTGGAACGTGCGTGCATCACCAAGACCGGCGCTCCGGTCTATGTCGATTACGCCCACACCCCCGACGCGCTGGCAGCCGCGATTTCCGCACTGAAGCCCCATGCCGTCGGGCGGCTGATCCTCGTGTTCGGCGCAGGCGGCGACCGCGACGTCGGTAAGCGCGCAGAGATGGGGCTGATCGCCGAAGCCATGGCCGACCGCGTGATCGTGACCGACGACAATCCCCGCAGCGAGAACCCGGCCGATATCCGCGCCGCCATCCTGTCGAAGGCGCCCGAGGCGACCGAGATCGGTGACCGGCGCGAGGCAATCACGGCGGCAATCGCCGAGGCGCGGGCACAGGACATCGTACTGATCGCGGGCAAGGGGCACGAGACCGGCCAGAGCGTCGGCGACCTCGTCCTGCCCTTCGACGACGTCGAAGTCGCGCGGTCGTGTGCGCTGTGACCGCGCTCTGGACCTCATCGGCAATCGCGGACGCAACGGGCGGCGCGGCATCGTCGGATTTCGCTGTGAGCGGCGTCGCGTTCGACAGCCGCGAGATTGGCGCGGGTGACTTGTTCGTCGCGATGCCGGGCACGGCGCATGACGGGCACCAGTTTCTCGACACCGCGTTTTCGCGCGGCGCGGCGGGGGCCATCGTGTCGCAGCCGATCGAACAGCCACATATATTGGTCGCCGACACTGCGGCGGCACTGAATGCCCTGGGGGTCGCAAGCCGGGGAAGGACGACGGCGAGGGTCGCCGGGATTACGGGATCGGTCGGCAAGACCGGCACGAAGGAGGCCCTCGCTGCCGCACTTGCGCGCACGCCCGGCAAGCGCGTGCATCGGTCGGTCAAGAGCTACAACAACCACACCGGGGTTCCTTTGAGCCTCGCGCGGATGTCCGCCGACAGCGACTATGGCGTGTTCGAAATGGGGATGAACCACGCGGGCGAGATTTCGCGCCTGACGCGGCTGGTGCGCCCGCATGTTGCCGTGGTGACGACGGTCGCCCCGGCACATATCGAATTCTTTCCGACTGGTCTCGAAGGGATTGCCGACGCCAAGGGCGAGATTTTCGAGGGGCTGGAACCCGGCGGTACGGCGGTCATCCCGTTCGACAGCCCCCAGCGCGACCGCCTGATCCAGCATGCGAAGCACCGCGCCGCCAACATCGTAACGTTCGGTCTGGGCGAGGGCGCCGACGTCCGCGCGCGCGAAATCATCGACAACGGCGACTCATCGACCGTGACGGCGAAGATGCCGGGCGTCGAGCTGTGCCTGACCATCGGGCAGGCGGGTGTGCATTGGGTGTCGAACGGGCTTGCCGTGCTGGCAGCGGTGCAGGCCCTTGGCGGCGACCTGGGCATTGCGGCGCTCGCACTCGCCGACATGGCACAGCTTGCCGGGCGCGGCGCGCGGGTGAAGATCAACGTTGGCAACGGTCAGGCGCTGCTGATCGACGAAAGCTACAACGCCAACCCCACGTCGATGCGGGCCACATTCGCGGTGCTTGCGCGCGAGAGTTGTCGCAAGGTTGCCGTGCTCGGCGAAATGCGTGAACTGGGTGCCCGCAGCGCAGAGCTTCATGCCGGCCTTGCCGACGATATCGTGGCGACCGGCGTCGATACGGCACTGCTCGTCGGCGACGCGATGGCGCCGCTCGCCGACGCGCTTGAGGGGCGGCTGGACGTGCGGCATGTGGCGGATACCAAAACCGCGATCGCTGCCCTGCCCGACACCATCGCGCCGGGCGACGCGATCCTGGTCAAGGGATCGAACGGCGTGGGCCTGTCCGGGCTCGTCGCACATCTGACTGCAGGGACAGCTTAACCGATGCTTTACCTCCTCGCCGAATGGCTCGGTTTCCCCGGTATCCTGAACCTGCTGCGCTATCTGTCGTTCCGTACCGGCGGCGCGGTCGCGACGGCGCTGGTGCTGGGCCTGATCATCGGGCCGAAGTTCATTGGCTGGCTGCGTGTCAAGCAGGGCAAGGGACAGCCGATCCGCGACGACGGACCGCAGTCGCACCTCGCCAAGCGTGGCACGCCGACGATGGGCGGACTGATGATCCTGACGTCGCTCGGCGTCGCCAGCCTGTTGTGGATGGACCTTAAAAACCCCTACGTCTGGGCGTGCATCGCGGTTACCTTCGGCTTCGGGGCCATCGGGTTCCTAGACGATTGGGACAAGGTCAGGAAAAACAGCCACAAGGGTGTTTCGGGCAGGGTGCGTCTGCTGGGTGAGTTCGCGATCGCGACGCTCGCGGCATGGCTTATCACCTACCACAACGGCACCGAACTCTACCTGCCGTTCGTCAGCAATTTCCACCTGAACCTTGGGCCGCTGTACATATTGTTCGCGGCGTTCGTGATTGTGGGTGCGGGCAATGCGGTGAACCTGACGGACGGATTGGACGGGCTTGCGACGATGCCGGTGATCATCGCCTCGGTTGCGTTCATGCTGATCGTCTATCTCGCCGGCAACGCGAAATTCGCGACATATCTGGGTATTCCGCATGTGCCGGGCGCAGGCGACCTGGCGATATTCTGTGGTGCCGTGGTCGGGTCGTGTCTCGCTTTCCTGTGGTTCAACGCGCCCCCGGCTGCAGTGTTCATGGGCGACACCGGCAGCCTGGCCCTCGGTGGTGCGCTCGGCGCGATCGCGGTGACGGCGCACCATGAAATCGTACTCGGGATCATCGGTGGCCTGTTCGTGCTGGAGGCGGTGTCGGTCATCGTTCAGGTGTTCTGGTTCAAGCGGACGGGCAAGCGCGTGTTCCGCATGGCACCGATCCACCATCATTTCGAGCAACTGGGCTGGGCCGAAGCGACCGTCGTCATCCGCTTCTGGATCATCAGCTTCGTCCTCGCACTGGCGGGCCTGTCGACGCTGAAGCTTCGGTGATCACCAGCGAGACCTGGCGCGGTAAACGCTATGCGGTGCTGGGGTTGGCGCGTAGTGGTCGTGCGACTGTCGATGCCCTGCTTGCGAGCGGGGCGGAGGTTGTCGCGTGGGACAGCGATACGGTGGCAAGGGACGCCCTAAAGCCCCTCCCCTTCAGGGGAGGGGTTGGGGTGGGGCCTATCAACAACAGCGATGCCTTGGTTCCTGCGGACAGTCCCCACCCCAACCCCTCCCCTGAAGGGGAGGGGCTATTCGACCCCCTGACCCTCGACCTCACCGGCTTTGCCGGTGTCGTCGTGTCACCCGGCGTCCCGCTCAACCGCCACCCGATCGCGGGCCACGCGGCGAAATACGGCGTGCCGGTCATCGGCGACATCGAACTCTTCGCGCAGGCGCGGGCCGAACTGCCGCCGCACAAGGTCGTCGGGATCACCGGCACCAACGGCAAGTCGACGACGACGGCACTCGTCCACCACATCCTGAAAACCGCGGGCGTACCGACGACGATGGGCGGCAACATCGGCTTGCCGATCCTGGGGCAGGATCCGTTGTCCGCAGGCGGCGTCTATGTGCTGGAGCTGTCGAGCTACCAGATCGACCTGACCTACACTCTCGATTGCGATGTCGCGGTTCTGCTCAACATCACGCCGGATCATCTGGACCGGTACGATGGGTTTGAAGCGTATGCGGCGAGCAAGGCGCGGCTGTTCAAGATGCAGTCGCAAAGGCACTCTGCCGTCTTTGCTGGTGAAGATCGAATGACTACCGCGCTTTGCAACGATATAAATAATCAGCGACGTGACTCGGGCCTAGGCCTAACGATCTGGGTGGAAACCGATTTCGAAGAAGATCTTGGCGTCAGTGTATTCGATGGTGAAGCGACCCTGTTTTCAGATCACGTTGGCTGGCAACGTGACTGGCCTACGTTGCAAGGACCGCATAACGCGCGAAACGTAAGCGCCGCGATTGGGTGCTGCCATCTTTTGGCGGTTTCGAATGCGGTTATCGGCAAAGCCCTCCAAACCTACCCCGGCCTCCCGCACCGCATGGAACGCGTCCGCGACTTGAACGGCGTCCTGTTCGTCAACGACAGCAAGGCGACCAACCCGACCTCGACCGCACCCGCCCTCGCAGCATACCCCGCGATCCGCTGGATACTCGGCGGGCAGGCGAAGACGGCGGAACTCGACGCCTGTCTGCCGCATTTCGGGCACGTCCGGTCGGCCTATACTATCGGCGAGGCCGCGGGCATGTTTGCAGATCTGTTGCGCCCGCATATGGCGGTCGAGGTCGCGGGAACGCTTGACGTTGCGGTGGCGCATGCCGCTCGCGACGCTCGGGCGGGGGAGACGGTGCTGCTGTCACCGGCCTGTGCTTCCTTCGACCAGTTCAAGAATTTCGAGGACCGGGGCGATCGGTTCCGTCAACTCGTGGGGGCGTTGTAGATGGCGGTGGTGACACGCACGGCAAAGACACGCGGCGCGCGGCTGGGGCGTAGCGACCGGTCGAGCTTTGGCATGTGGTTCTGGGAAATCGACCGTGTGCTGTTGCTGCTGGTCTTCGTCCTTGTCTCCGTCGGTCTGATCGCGGTGGCAGCGGCTTCGCCCGCCGCCGCCTCGCGCTATTCAGGTGGCAGCGTGACGGTTGCGCCGCTGTACTATTTCTGGCGGCAGTTGATGTGGGTTGCGGTCGGTGTTCCGCTGATGGTCGGTATCTCGATGATGCCGCGCGACCGCGTTCGGCGTTTCGCGCTGTTCGGTGCGGCATTCTTTTCCATATTGTTGCTCGCGGTGCCGATTTTCGGGAGCGAGGCCAATGGCGCGCGGCGGTGGATCGGTTACGGCGCGGCCTCGCTCCAGCCATCCGAATTCCTCAAACCGTGTTTCGTCGTGGCGCTCGCATGGCTGCTGTCGTTACGTGCGCAGGACCGGTCGTTGCCGGTCATCCCGCTTTCAGGCGCGCTCGTCGGCGTGATCGCCTTGTTTCTGATGAAGCAGCCCGATTTCGGCCAGACAATCATCTTCGTGACGATGTGGCTCGCGTTGCTGATGCTGACCGGCGTGTCGTTCCGCGTCATGGGTGCCCTTGCGGGCGCAGGTGGTGTCGGCATCGTGATGGCGTATCTGTTCTACCCGGTCGCGACGCAGCGCATCGACAATTTCCTTTTTCAGACCGGCGACACGTTTCAGGTCGACAGCGCGCGTGCGACGCTGACGGCGGGCGGGTTCTTTGGCACTGGCCCCGGCGGCGGCGAGAAGAAGTTCGGCCTGCCCGAGGCACAGACCGACTATATCTTCTCGGTCATCGGTGAGGAATTCGGCCTGATCGCGTGCATCGCGGTTGCGGTGCTGTTCCTCGCGATTGCGGTCCGCGTGTTCGTGAAGCTGCTCGACGAGGATGAGCCGTTCGTCGTGCTGGCGAGTGCGGGCCTCGTGACGCAGCTGACCGTGCAGGCCTTTATCAACATGGCGGTCAACGTCGGTCTCGCGCCCTCGAAGGGCATGACGCTTCCTTTCATCAGCTATGGCGGGTCGTCGATGATCGCGCTTTGCCTTGGCTTCGGGATGCTCCTCGCCTTCACGCGCCGGAACCCGTATCTGAAGCGCAGCCCCTATGTCGTAAAATGGAATTCGCGGTGATGCTGCACCGATGACGATCACCAAGCATTTTGTCCTCGCCGCCGGTGGTACGGGCGGCCATATGGTCCCGGCGCATGCGCTGGCGGGCGAGCTGATGGGGCGCGGGCACCGCGTCGCGCTGATCACCGATGCGCGTGGCACGAACATCCCGGGACTGTTCGACGGGGTGCAGACGCACGTCCTGCCCGCAGGCCGCATCACCGGCAAGCCGACGAGCTGGCCGGGTGGCGCACGCGCGATCCTGCAGGGGCGGGCGATGGCGCGCGAACTCTATCGCGGGTTCGAGCCCTCGGTCGTGGTCGGCTTCGGCGGCTATCCGGCGTTTCCGGCGCTGGCGGGGGCATTCGCTTCGGGCATCGCGACGGCGGTGCATGAACAGAACGCCGTGCTGGGCCGCGTCAACCGGCTGGTCGGTCGCCGCGTCGATATGATCGCGACGAGCTATGCCGAGGTCGATCGGCTGAAGCCCGCCTGGAAGGACAAGACCTATCTCGTCGGCAATCCGGTGCGCGAGGAAGTGCAGCTGCTGGGCCAGCGCGACTACCCGCCGCTCGACGAGAACGGCATCCTGCGCGTGCTGGTGACCGGCGGCAGTCAGGGCGCGAGTATCATGTCACGCGTCGTGCCCGACGGCCTCGCCATGTTGCCGGTCGCGTTGCGTCGCCGTCTGCAGGTCGTGCAACAGGCGCGCGCCGAGGATCTGGAGCGGGTTCGCGCCGCCTACGCACAGCACGAAATCCCCGCCGATGTGCGGACCTATCTGACCGACCTGCCCGAGCGGCTGGGCTGGGCGCATCTCGTCATCGGACGGGCAGGAGCCTCTACCATTGCCGAACTGACTGCGGCCGGGCGTCCGGCAATCCTCGTTCCGCTGCCCTCGGCGACCGACGATCACCAGACCGCCAATGTTCGCGAAATGGTTGCGGCGGGCGGCGCGCGCGCGATTGCGGAAGAGAATTTCACGCCGGTCGAGCTGGCAAAGCAGATGCAGAAACTGGGCCTCGATTCCGGCGCGTTGGCCAACGCAGCGAAGCGCGCGCTCACCTGCGGTCGTCCCAATGCCGCACGCGACTTCGCCGACCTGATCGAGCGGATCGGTCCTGCGATCGATGCGCCGAAGCCGGTCGAGCAGCTTAAACCGGCGTTTGCGGCATGAAGGGTGTCGCAACCGACATCGGCACGATCCACTTCGTCGGCATCGGCGGCATCGGCATGTCCGGTATCGCGGAAGTCATGCACAACCTGGGCTACAAGGTGCAGGGCTCCGATGTTGCAGAGGGCTATGTGATCGAGGGGTTGCGCAAGCGCGGAATCGCGGTCGCCATCGGCCATGACGCAGAAAATCTGGGCGATGCGGCGGTGGTCGTGACCTCGACCGCCATCAAGCGCGCGAACCCGGAAGTCGCTGCCGCCTATGAGCGGCGCATTCCGGTGGTGCGCCGTGCCGAGATGCTGGCCGAACTGATGCGGTTGAAATCGACGGTCGCGGTCGCTGGAACGCACGGGAAGACGACGACGACCAGCATGATCGCGGCCATGCTCGATGCGGGCGGGGTGGACCCGACCGTGATTAATGGCGGCATCATCAACAGCTACGGGTCGAACGCGCGCCTGGGCGCAAGCGACTGGATGGTTGTCGAGGCGGACGAGTCCGATGGCAGCTTCCTGCGCCTCGACGGCACGATTGCGGTCGTCACCAACATCGATCCCGAACACCTCGACCATTATGGCGACTTCGACGCCGTAAAGGACGCGTTCGTCGAGTTCATCGAGAATGTGCCTTTCTACGGCGCGGCAATCCTGTGTCTCGATCATCCCGAAGTGCAGGCGCTGTTGCCGCGTGTCCGCGACCGGCGGATCGTCACCTATGGCTTTTCGGCGCAGGCCGATGTGCGCGGCGTCAACGTCGTGCCGGGCGCAGGCGGCAATCGTTTCGAAGTCATCATCCGTCACCGCGACGGGGCGACGCGTAGCATCGAGGACATCCACCTGCCGATGGCGGGGCGGCACAATGTGCAGAATGCGCTCGCCGCGATTGCGGTCGCGATCGAGCTGGGCCTCGACGACGCGACCATCCAGCGCGGCTTTGCGGCGTTCGGCGGGGTCAAGCGGCGCTTCACCAAGGTGGGCGAGACCGGCGGCGTCACGATCATCGACGATTACGGCCATCATCCCGTCGAGATCCGTGCCGTGCTGTCGGCGGCGCGCGAAGGCGCGGAAGGCCGGGTGATCGCGGTGGTACAGCCGCATCGTTATTCGCGGCTGAGCGGCCTGATGGACGAGTTCGCACAGGCCTTCAACGACGCCGATCAGGTGCTTGTCGCGCCCGTCTATGCGGCGGGGGAAACACCGGTGGACGGCGTGAACGCCGAGGCCTTGGTCGAACGGCTTAAGGCGCGCGGGCACCGCGCGGCGGCAACGGTTGCCGATGCGGATGCGCTGGCGGTGCTGCTGGTGGACGAGGCGGTCTCGGGCGACCTTGTGGTGTGTCTGGGTGCGGGCGACATCACGAAATGGGCGGCAGGCCTTGCGACGGCAATCGAAAGTTCCCGCACATGAACGCGGCTCTCGCCCCGGATGTGCGTGGACGCGTTACGCAAGATGCCCCCCTCGCACCGCTGGTCTGGTTCAAGTCGGGTGGCGCGGCGGAGACCTTGTTCGAACCAGCCGACACTGCCGATCTGCAGGCATTCGTGCGCGATCTGCCCCCCGAAACGCCCCTCTGGCCGCTCGGTCTCGGATCGAACCTGATCGTCCGCGACGGCGGCGTTCCCGGCGTAACGGTGCGGCTGGGCAAGCCCTTCGCCAAGGTCGAGCGGCTCGACGCGACGACGCTGAAATGCGGGGGCGGGGCATCGGGCATTCTGGTGTCGAGCACCGCGCGCGACGCGGGTATTGCGGGCCTCGAATTCCTGCGCGGTATTCCCGGCACCGTTGGCGGCTTCGTGCGCATGAACGGCGGTGCCTATGGCCGTGAAGTCGCCGACATTCTTATCGAATGCGACGTCGCGCTGCGTTCGGGGGAACTGGTGACGCTGCCGCTGGGCGCGCTCGGCTACACCTATCGCCATTCCGAATTTCCCGAAGGCGCGATTGTTGTGTCGGCGACGCTGCGCGGTGTCGCGGGCGATCCGAAAGTCATCGGCGACGAGATGGACCGCATCGCCGCCGAACGCGAAGCGTCGCAGCCGCTGCGGTCGCGTACGGGCGGTTCGACGTTCAAAAACCCGCCGGGGCACAAGGCATGGCAGTTGGTCGACGAGGCAGGATGTCGCGGCCTGCGGCACGGTGATGCTCAGGTCAGCGAGAAGCACTGCAACTTCCTGCTCAACCTGGGCGGCGCAACGAGCGCAGACATCGAGGCGCTGGGCGAGGAGGTGCGCAAAAGGGTCAAGGTGCATTCAGGCGTGATGTTAGAGTGGGAAATCCAGCGCGTGGGTGAGGCTTGAAAGTCGCGGTTCTCATGGGCGGCTGGTCGGCCGAGCGCGAGGTGTCGCTGATGAGCGGCAATGGCGTTGCCGATGCGTGCGAGCGGCTGGGGCACCAGGTCGTGCGCGTCGATATGGACCGCAACGTCGCGCAGGTGCTGGCCGGTATCCGTCCCGATGTCGTGTTCAACGCGCTGCACGGAACGCCGGGAGAAGACGGATCGGTGCAGGGCATGCTCGACCTGATGCAGATTCCCTATACCCACTCCGGCCTCGCCACGTCTGTAATCGCGATCGACAAGCAATTGTCGAAACAGGCGCTCATTCCCCATGGCATCCGTATGCCGGGCGGCCATGTGGTGAAATCCGAAAGCCTGTACCTCGGCGATCCGTTGCCGCGCCCCTATGTGCTGAAGCCAGTCAACGAAGGCTCGTCGGTCGGCGTCGCGATCGTCACCGCGGCCGGCAATTATGGCGATCCCATCGGTCGCGATGTGGCGGGGCCGTGGCAGGACTTCGACGAGCTGCTGGCCGAACCGTTCATCCGTGGCCGCGAGCTGACGACGGCGGTGCTGGGTGGACGCGCACTCGCCGTGACCGAGTTGAAGCCGAAAAGCGGCTTCTACGATTACGACTCCAAATACACCGACGGCCTGACCGAGCATGTCTGTCCGGCGAACATTCCCGGCGACATCGCGCAGGCCTGCCTCGACATGGCGCTGAAGGCGCACCGCGTGCTGGGGTGCCGGGGCACGTCGCGGTCGGATTTTCGCTGGGACGATGAAAAGGGCGTCGAGGGCCTTTTCCTGCTAGAGGTGAATACCCAGCCGGGGATGACGCCGCTCAGCCTCGTCCCCGAACAGGCCCGCCACCTCGGCATGAGCTATGACGAACTCGTCGCCGAAATTCTTGCAGACGCCATCCGCCCAGGAGAAGAAGACCAGTGACCGCCGCCGCCATCCGCCGTGGTGCGCCTGCCAGGCGCAAGCCCGTTAAGGTCACCAAAAAGACCAAGCAGCCGGGCGTGGCCGTGCGCGTACTGGCGTCGCTGCCGGTCAGCACGCGCACAGTGGAACGCGCGATTACCGTGGGCATCGTAACCATCGTTGCGGGTGGTCTGGTTGCCGTCGCGATGATGCTCGACGTGCCGCATCGGGTCGGCGTCGCGATGGGCGAAGCGGTCGGTCGTGCGGGCTATTCGGTCAAGCACATCGATATTACCGGCATCGACCGGATGGACCGGATGAGCGTCTATGCCGTTGCCCTCGACCAGCAATCGACCGCCATGCCGCTGGTCGATCTGGAGGGCGTCCGTCAGAAGCTGATCAAATATGGCTGGGTCGGCGACGCGCGCGTTTCGCGTCGCTTCCCCGACACGCTCGCGATCGACATCGTCGAGCGCAAGCCGGCGGCGGTGTGGCAGCACGCACAGCAGCTGCACCTCGTCGACGCACACGGCATCGTGCTCGAGGAAGTCGATCTAAAGGCGATGCCGAACCTGCCACTGATCATCGGTCCGGATGCCAATGTTCAGGCGACGGCGCTGACCGCGCTGGTCGCGAATGCGCCGCAATTGAAGCCCGTGATCGATAGCGCCGTCTGGGTCGGCGACCGTCGCTGGGACTTGAAGTTCCAGTCGGGCGAAACGCTGTTGCTGCCCGAAGGCGAAGTTGCCGCGGCGGCTGCACTCAAGAAATTTGCCGAACTCGATATCGCGCAGCGCCTTCTGGGCCGCGGCATGGCACGCTTCGACATGCGCAACCCCGAACAGATGGCGATCCTGCCCGGGCCGCGAAAGGCACCGTCGATCGTGCCCGCGCCTGCCATCGTCTCGCCTGACACCAAACCGCTTGATCCGGCGCGGGCGACGTGATGATGGCCCTGCTCAAATCTCCTCGCCTTGAGGCGAGGTGGCAGCCGCAGGCTGACGGAGCGGTGCAGACAATGCGCGCGGTAGCGCGCAGGCTGCTAACGCAGCCTTTTCTTACACCCCTCCACCGCTTCGCGGTCCCCCTCGCCTCAAGGCGAGGAATTTTCGTGTCCCTCCCGCCGGAGAATTGCTGATGGCTCAACCGCGCTCCGACCGCCTGATCACCGCTCTCGACATCGGGTCGTGGAAAGTGTCCGCGCTGATCGCCGAACGGGGCGACAACGGCGAACTCAATGTACTCGGCACAGGGCAGCGCGAGTCAAAGGGTGTGCGGCGCGGCTATATTGCCGACATGGACGCGACCGAGCGTTCGGTGCGCGAAGCGGTCGAGCAGGCGGAACGGATCGCGGGGACGAATATAGAAGATGTGTGGGTCAGCTTCTCGGCGGGTGGGCTTGTCAGCAACCTGGCCTCGGTCGAAGTCGAACTCGGGGGCCACCGTGTCGAACAGGACGATATCGACAATCTTTTGTCGCACGGTCGCGACGCGATCGACCCCGAGGGGCGCATGGTGCTGCATGCGCAACCCACTCTGTACACGCTTGACGGGCTGAAGGGCGTCAAGAAGCCGCTGGGCCTGCATGCGGACACGCTCGGCGTCGATATCCATGTCGTTTCGGCGGATGGATCGCCGGTACGGAACCTCGACCTGTGCGTGCGTTCGGCGCACCTCGAGGTGAAGTCGATCATCGCATCGCCAGTCGCGACGGGCATGGCGTGCCTGAGCGAAGAGGAACGCGAACTGGGCGTGGCGCTCGTGGAGATCGGCGCAGGCCTGACCAATGTTTCGCTGTTCGCGGGCGGCATGCTCGTGGGGCTTGCGTCGATTCCGGTCGGCAGCGCGGACATCACCGACGATATCGCCAGCGCGTTCGGAACCAGCCGGACACAGGCCGAGCGGATGAAGTGCTTTTTCGGCTCAGCAACTGCAAGCCCGCGCGACAATCACGAAATGATCGAAGTCGCGCCGATGTCGGCCGAGGAAGACGCGGGCGAGGGCGGACGCATCACGCGCGCGCAGTTGATCGCGGTCATACGCCAGCGACTCGACCATCTTGTGCCGGAAATTGCCAAAGCACTGAAAGATCTTGGCTTTACCGGACCTGTCGGACGCCAGGTTGTGTTGACCGGAGGGGGGTCGGAACTGAAAGGCCTTGCCGATTACATGCAGGGTGCCCTCGGACGGGCCGTTCGCCTCGGTCGACCGCGCGGACTGAACGGTCTGCCGGAAGCGCACAGCGGAACCGGTTTTGCGACGTTAGCAGGGCTCATCCATTATGCAGCGTCCGACCCCCTGGATCTTCGTGCCGTACCAACCGGTCAGGTGGTGTCGCGCGTCGTCGGTAAT
>JBDUBD010000092.1:0-10799 GCA_040004295.1 Sphingomonadales bacterium
GTGTTAGGCATGCCGCCAGCGTTCGTTCTGAGCCAGGATCAAACTCTCAAGTTTGATGTTCCGACAAGCCCCAGGTGGAATTCCCGAAGGCAAGTCAGCTCATTTCAAGGAGCCGTTCCTGCACAAATTCTATTACGTATGGATACGTGTTAGGACTTGTGAGCGAACCACCGAAGCAAGCTTCGATGGACCGTTAGAAACGGCTAATTTGCTACAGGTTGCTGGCGCCTTAAAACCGCCAGACCTGGAGCCGCCGCCCACATGTCCCTTCATCTAAACCGACAATGTCAAAGAGCGCAAAACACCGACGCCTGATCCCATCCCGTTTTACCGGGGTGACCGGGCGCCTGTGATAATGCAGAAGCAACTCTGAAACTTCACGCCTTCCGCTCCGAAGAGGGAAACCGAAGTGGCTCAGCGCCGCGACAAGAGGGCCTATATGAGAGGGGTTTCGGGGCGTCAACAGCTTTTTGTAGGAAAAACGTCACTTTGCTGACCGACGGAGGTCACACGCCCGGTAAAGCGTTGTTCACTGCCTCGGCCTATATAGAGTGCGAATGACGCGATCCCGGGCGGTGCACGGCGCGGAAAACTGGGCCTTATGATGACCGAACCGCGCATTACCGTCGCCATGAGCGTGTTCAATAACGCCCCCTATCTCACGCATGCGATCGAAAGCATTTGCGCGCAGACGTTCACCGATTTCGAATTCCTGATCGTCGACGACGGATCGACCGACGATTCGATGGCCATCATCGCGCGATTCGCGGCGACCGATTCGCGAATCAGGCCGATCCCACAGAGCAATGCGGGGCTGATCGCCAGTCTCAACCGAATTATCGGGGAGGCGCGAGCACCGCTGATCGCGAGAATGGACGGCGACGACATCGCCCTTCCCGAACGGTTCGCGCGTCAGATCGCCTTCCTCGATGCCAACCCGGGCATTGGCGTATTGGGCACGGGCTGCATCTGCATCGACGTCGATGGCCTCCCCCATCCCCGCCTGTTCGAGAATGTCACCACCTCAAAAGAGATTCTGGACGATCTGAAAAACGGACCGCCACTGTGCCACCCTTCCGTCATGATGCGTCGCGATCCGCTGCGAGCGGTCGGCGGCTATCACCGCGCCTATCGCCACTGCGAGGATTACGACCTGTGGCTGCGTCTGTCGGAGACGGTGCCGATGGCGAACCTGCCCGACCGGCTGCTACTCTATAGGCAGAGCGATACCCAGGTCAGCTATCGCCACGCCTACACGCAGAAGATCGGCGCCGCCGTCGCGTGGCAGGCGCACATCGAGCGACTTGCCGGGCGGCCCGACCCGACCGCCAACCTCGACGCGCTGCCGCCGATGGCCGAACTCGACACACTGTTCGGTCGTAAAGGCGTCTATGCCGAGGTACGTGAGAAAGTTGCGCTCGGCATTCTCTATACGACCGACGCCCTGCGCGACGAAGGGTTCGAGCTTCTGCTGGAACATATAAGGTCGGGCGGCGCGCGGGACGGATTGTGGCGGACGGTCGTGCGGCTGCTGACGCTCAACGAACCGACACGCGCGGCCCGCCTGGCAATGGCGTTGCTCCGGGGGTGAGCGCGCCGGTCACCATCTCGGTCGTGATCCCGACCTACAACGGCCTCGCGCGGCTGACGACGACGATCGCTTCAGTGCTGGCACAGACGTCGCCCGCGACCGAGATCATTGTCGTTGACGACGGATCGACCGACGACACGCCCCGCATCCAAGAGATATATGGCGACCGCATTCTCTATAAGCGCGTCGAAAATGGCGGGCAGCAACGCGCGCGGAACATCGGTGTGGCTATGGCGACCGGCGAGTGGATTGCCCTGCTCGATCATGACGACCAGTTCGAACCGGAGTATCTGGCCGAGGTCCGCGCGCTGATCGACGCGTACCCTAATGTAGACGCGACGATCAGCAACAGCCGGACCTGGCAGGAAGCTGGTCACTGGGAACACGCCAGCAAGTTCACGGACCATGCGCCCGTCGGCTATTGGGAGGCGGTCGGCGCGAAGCCGAATGACCGCTGGTCGATTCTCGATCGCTATGACTATGTCCGCTACCTCGACTTCCACCCCGCGCAGACTTCGATGTTCGTCGTTAAGAGCGCGGTCTATGAGGCGATCGGAGGGTTCGACGAACGCATGCGGGGCAGTGGTGCGGAGAATTTCGAGTTCGAAATGCGGTTGCTCCGTATCGCACCGGTCGGACTGATCTGGCAGCCGCTGGTCAGGATGATCCGGCATACGAGCAACCTCAGCCTCGACGGCAACCGCATGGCGATGGATGTCGTCGACTGCCTGCAGTTCGCGGCGAGGGAACATGGTCTCGATGAGCGCGAGCAGGCCATTGTCGCCGCCGAGATCCAGAGCCGCCTGCCCCACGCGATCAGCGGTGCCTTTGCGCTGCAGGATTTCAAGGCACTACGCCGATATGAGGCGCTCGCGTTAGGCGACCTGCCGTGGAAACTACGCCTCAAGAGCGCGATCGGGCAATTGCCGCAGCCCCTAGCGCGCCGTCTCGCTACCACGCTTACGTCCTAGACGCTCGATCAGGGTCTGCATCTCGATCCACAGCGGGTGGTCGAGCTTCGCAATGGCGATCAGCCACAGCACCATGCCCGCGATTACGCTGCCGACGATTAACAGAAACGGCGTGTGCGGCGACCAGCCGGTTATCGTCATCACAACACCGGCGGGAAGGACCGCGACGAGCGTCAGCAAAAGACTCTGGCCATAAACGCGGATTAGGTCGGCGTTTGTCGTGCCCGCCATGCGATTCATGTGCGGCAGGTAGAGCGCGACGCCAACAAGCGCCTCGACGATACGACTGGCAGCGGCGGCCTCCATACTGATCATGCAACCGCCGACGAACAGGATGAGGCCGATGACGGCACGGATGAATTCGAATTTGGTCTGGCGCGCGGTCTCGTCACGGAGGACGAACAGCTCCCAGTTCATGCCGAACGAGAGGTTCACGAATTGCGCGACGAGCAGCAGTGACAGCGGCAATGCGGCGGACACCCACTGGTCGCCGAACAGGATCGCGATGGCGGGCGGCGACAGGATCGCGAGACCGATCTGGATCGGCCAGATCACCGCGATGATCGACTGGATGCCGCGCAGGAAGGTCGTCCGCAGCTCGCCGGTCTCGCGATAGTCGTGGGCCAGCTGGACGAAGACCACGCGGGTCGCGGTGCCGTAGATGTTCTGCCACAGCATCGTCGCGATGCTGGTCGCACGCGAATACAGCCCGAGCGCGGCAAGACCCAGGATGCTGCCGAGTAGAATGTCCGACATGCGGACGACGAAATTCGCCATGCCGGAAATCGACATCATGCGCAGGCCGAAGGTGACGATCGACCGCCAGTTCGCGAGCGACATACGCAGCGAGACATGCCGCCAGCCAATGATGTTGTACGCGACCACCCCGAAGCCTGCATAGGCAAGGTTGCCCCAGGCCAGACTCATATAGCTGTGTCCGGCATAGGCCATGACGACCGAGACGATCGCGCCCGCAACGATTTTTCCCGTGCCCACAACCGAGATCCATTGGAACTGCATGTCGCGCTGGAGCATCGCTGCAGGGCGGAACTCGAAGATCGCGAAGAGCGGGCTGAGCGCAATCAGTTGCAGGGCGCGGGCAACGCCGGGTTCGCCAAGGAAGCCCGCGCCGAGGATGCCGAGCAGCCAGGTGACAATCGCAAGACCCGAGAGCAGCAGCGCGTTCATCGTGAAGGCGGAATCGAGGTCGGCGGCTGACAGGGCCTTTTCCCGCGTCACATAGGTGCCGAGGTCGAACTGCGTCGCGATCTGCAGCGCGCCGATGGTCGCCAGCGCTACCGCGAACACGCCCATTTCGGCGGGCGACAACAGCCGCGCGATGATCGCGGACGCGCCCAGAGCGGTGACGACCGAAATCGCTTGCCCGCCATAGGCCCATGCCACCGATTTCCGCACCGACTTCTGCAACACGTCTGCCCCTTAAGCGTCTGTGTCTTTGCCTATCAATCAATGAGGTCCGGTTAACCGCCCCCTTCACATCCGCAATCTGTGTATTACATCTGCAATACAGGAGACAGACCCATGGCCGCAATCGACCGCTACCGTTCCAATTCCGACTCCACGGGGATTACCATTCTCGTCTACGTCGCCTGGTTTTTCCTCGGCTCGCTCGGTGTGCACCGCTTCGTCACGGGGCATGTGTTCAGCGGCCTGACGATGCTGGCGCTCAACGGTCTTGGCTGGCTGACCTTCTGGTTCGGACTCGGCTTCCTGATCTGGGGCGTCCTTGGCCTTTGGTGGCTGATCGATGCGCTGTTGATCCCGGGGATGGTACGCGGGCGCTAGTCCGCGCCCTCAATCCGCAAACGGGTCGCGCACCAGGATCGTGTCCTCGCGCTCGGGCGATGTGCTGACCAGCGCCACCGGGCACTGGATCAGTTCCTCGACCCGGCGGATGTACTTGATCGCCTGAGCGGGAAGATCGGCCCAGCTGCGCGCGCCTGCGGTCGACTCGCTCCAGCCCTCGATCTCTTCATAGACCGGCACCGCCGCCGCCTGGTCCGCGGCATGCGCCGGGAAATAGTCGAGCGTCTTGTCTCCGAGCTTGTACCCGGTGCAGATCTTCAACGTGTCGAACCCGTCGAGCACGTCGATCTTGGTCAGCGCGATCCCCGAAATGCCCGAAACCGCCGCAGCCTTGCGTACCAGCACCGCGTCGAACCAGCCGCAGCGACGCTTGCGCCCCGTCACCGTTCCGAATTCATGGCCACGCTTGCCCAGCCGCTGGCCGGTCGCATCCTCCAGCTCGGTCGGGAACGGCCCCGCGCCGACGCGCGTCGTGTACGCCTTGACGATGCCCAGCACATATCCCGCCGCATTCGGCCCCAGGCCCGATCCCGCCGAAGCCGATCCCGCCACGGTGTTCGACGATGTCACGAACGGATAAGTGCCGTGGTCGACGTCGAGCAACATGCCCTGCGCCCCTTCGAACAATATGCGTTTGCCTGCCTTGCGCAGCTCGCCCAGCGAATGCCACACAGGTTTCGCGTACGGCAGGATGTGCGGCGCGATTTCGGCGAGGTCGGCCTTCAATCGCGCACGGTCGATCGGCGGTTCGCCAAAGCCCAGCCGCAGCGCGTCATGATGCGCGCACAGCCGATCGATCTGCGGGTCGAGATCGTCAAGGTGCGCAAGATCGCACACCCGGATCGCGCGCCGCCCAACCTTGTCCTCATACGCCGGGCCAATGCCGCGCCGCGTCGTGCCGATCTTGAACTCGCTCGCGTCCTCGCGCAGCCCGTCGAGGTCGCGGTGGAACGGCAGGATCAGCGGGCAATTGTCGGCGATCTGCAGATTGTCGGGCGTGATCGCCACCCCCTGCCCCGCCAGCTTCGCGACCTCATCCCGGAAATGCCACGGGTCGAGCACCACGCCATTGCCGATGACCGACAAGGTGCCGCGCACGATGCCGGAGGGGAGCAGGCTGAGCTTGTAGACCTGTTCGCCCACGACCAGCGTATGGCCGGCGTTGTGCCCGCCCTGAAACCGGACGACGACATCGGCGCGGCTCGCGAGCCAGTCGACGATCTTGCCTTTACCCTCGTCGCCCCACTGGGCGCCGATTACGGTGACGTTGGCCAAGGTGAAATTTCCTGTTGCCGGGTTGGGGCGACGTGCCGCCAGCCCCGTATTGGGAAGTGGCGGTGGCGTCGAGTCTTAGGTGATTTTGGGGGCTTCAAATCCTCCCCGGTACGGGGAGGTGGCGCGCCGAAGGTGTGACGGAGGGGGTTCTCAACAGAAGCCTCTGTTCATGTGAAGAACCCCCTCCACCACTTCGTGGTCCCCCTCCCCGGGCCGGGGAGGATTTAGAGAAAAACCCCCGGATTTCTGCCGAATTATACACATAAACGGTTCCGCACCCACTCTCCGCCGCGCGTCAGATTCGACCCGCGCTGCCGCCCGGTCGAGCCGGTTGACCAGCGCAACGCCCAGCCCGCGCCCAAGCATCGGTTCGATCCGCCGCCACATCAGGCGCGCCGACACCGGATGACGGACGCCCACATATTCGACCGGGACCAGCGCATGCGCCAGCACCGCGTCGCCGACATCGTCGCGCGCGACGAGCACGGCGGCATCCCACGCCGCGCGAAAGCGATCCTCGCCAACCCGCCGCCGCAAATTATACGCCGCCGCCCGCGTCTTGCCGACCGCCGCACAGGCGCGCTTCACGCTGCCGGTGGCGGCCAGCACCTCGATGAAGCGCTGCTGGAGATCGACGGTCCAGTGATAGGTGTGGCGAGGCATCTGCCGAGTCTGCATCAGGTCGGGGTGTGTAGGACAGCAGAATCTGCATCCGCCTTTCCGAGGGCCAACGAGGTCACCGCAACACACCTTCTCGCTGACGCGTGGAGGACGACGGATCGACGGTCGTAACGAGGGACTGGAAATTGTCGATGCACCTTGAGCATATGGTCGCAGTGACGGGGGATGAAACGATGGGGATCGGACGGATCATGATGTGCGCGGCGGCACTGCTGGCTGCTGCGCCTGCACCCGCTGGGTCACCGTTCGCGGGACATTACCGGTTAAAGGACGGCCCGGATGTCGTGGCCGAGCTGATCCTGAAACCCGATGGCCGCTTCGAATATGGATTGTCCGCAGGGGCGCTCGACGAGCGGTCGGCGGGACGATGGGTCGAGACGGACGGCAAGGTCACGCTGCACACCGAGCCGAAACCAAAACCGCCGGTGTTCTCCGTCGGGCCGCAATCGAAATCTGCGGACGTGCCGTTCAAGCTTCTGGTAACCTGGCCGAATGGGCGCGGCATAGCGGGCGTCGATTTCCGCATGGGGTTCGACAGCGGCGAGTGGGTGTCGGACTACACGCAGGATTATGGCTGGACCCTGCCCGGCGACGAGACGCGGAAACCCCGCTGGGTCGAACTGGTCGAGCCGATCCACCGTGTGTCATCCCCCCGCTTCGCCATCGACGTAACGAAGGGCAATGTGGTGACATTCATCCTGACGCCGAACGATCTGGGCGTAGTCGATTTCGACGGTGTCGTGATCGAGCGGGTGGTGAAGCCCGACCATGACGATCCCGATATCCTGCTGCATCGGCGCGAAGGCGTGATGAAGCTCATGAAGCTCGAGCGGGCGAACCGCCCGCGTCGCTGAGCTGTTCAGCGGCGCGAAAGCATCGCGCGCGCTTAGGCGATCTTGCCGGTACACGCCCATCGGCGGGCCGAGGGAGACTGTTGCCATGCGATTTGCGATGTTTACGCTCAGCCTGATTGCCGCCGCCAGCGCCGCCACCGCGCAGGACGGCCCGCGCCGCCCGATGCTGTCGGATGCGTGCCGCGCCGAAGTCGAAAAGACGTGCCCCGTTGCCGCAGACGGCGACCGCCGCGCGCGCATGCAGTGCGTGATGACCAGCCAGGACAAATTCTCCGACGGCTGCAAAAAGGAATTCGCCGACATGCGTGAGCGGATGGCAAAAATGCGCGCCGAACGTGGCGGCGACGCGCCCCCGCCTCCCCCGCCGTCGGATGGCGACGCACCGCCCCCGCCGCCGCAGTAAGCAGCCGCAGTAACAACGCGCGCGAAGGATTCGCGCGCATGATACGTATCGCATCCGGACTATATCCGGGGAGAGTCGTTTCATGCGCGCCTTCGTTGCCGCCGCTACTATCGCCACCGTCGTCGTTGCGCTGACCGCCGCGCAGTCGCGCGAGCGCCTGCCCCGCGAATGCCGCCGCGAGATCGTAAAGCTGTGCGGGATGACGTTCAGCCGCGACAAGATCCGCGAGTGCCTGACGGGCAAGTTCCATGAATTGAGCGAGGGTTGCCGGGGCGACATCGTCGCGCGGGTGCGGGAAAAGATGGGCGGGGCCGATGCCGCGACGAAAGGCCCAGCGGCTGGGGCGACCGAATATGCCTATGGCGCGGCACCTTTACAGAAACTCGACTTCTTCCCGGCAAAGGCCGCCAAGGCCCCGGTACTGGTGTTCGTGCACGGCGGCGGGTGGAAGCGCGGCGACAAGGGCAACGCGACGGGCCGCGACCTTGCCCCGCATTATGTCGCGCAGGGCTATGCCGTTGCGTCGATCAACTATCGCCTCGTCCCAGATGCGACCGTCGAGCAGCAGGCGGCGGACGTGGCGGGTGCTGTCGCGTGGGTGCGCGGCAATGCGGTGCGGCTGAACATCGACCCGGGCAAGATCGTGCTGATGGGCCATAGCGCGGGCGCGCACCTTGTCGCGCTGGTCGGCACCGATCCGCAATATCTGCGCGGTGCGGGGCTGGGTCTGGACGCGGTGCGCGGTGTCATCCCGAACGATGGTGCCGCCTATGATGTCCCCGCGCAGATGACCGATGGGCCAAAGATCATGCAGCAAACCTATGCCCAGGCCTTCGGCACCGATCCAGCGCGGCAGCGCGCGCTGTCACCGACGTTGCAGGCGGCCAGCCCCAATGCACCCGCGTTCCTGTTGATCCATGTCCAGCGGTCCGACGGCGTGCGGCAGGCGGCGGCGCTCGCCGAAGCCCTGAAACGTGCGGGTACGCGTGTCCAGATCAACGGTTTTCCCGGCGACGGGCTGAAGGGGCACATGGAAATCAACCGCGCCCTTGGCGACCCCGCCTATCCGGCGACGCCGGTCGTCGATGCCTGGCTGAAAGCCGTGTTCGCGAACTAGAAACTGTCCGGATAGACCGAGAAACCGGTCGCCGGTTCTTCGTGCCCGTCGCCGTGTTCGATGGCGTAGCTCCCGCCGCGCCCGACCGCGTTCGCGCCGCCGCTCAGGAACAGCGAAAAACCGAACCAGCGCTGGTATTCGAAGCCATGGCGTTCGGTAGGGTCGAGCGTAACACGGACGCCCGTATCGGCAATCGCCGCAGCAATGGCCTCGATCCCCGCAATGCGCGAAGCCATCAATCCGGCGTGGTCGAACACGCGAAGCGCATCGAGCGCGGGACTGACGGGGCCGGTCGCGGCGATCAGCGGTAGCCAGTCAACGAACCCGGCATCGACCAGCCCGCCTGCATCCTTCATGTCGAGCAGGCCGTCGAGTTGCGCACGTTCGCCCGACGACAACACCAGGCCCGCCAGCGTTTCCACCAGGTCGGGCATGGTCAGATCGACGGTGATACCCTCGACCCCCGCCGCCTTCAGCGCCGCGACCGCGATGCCGGTAATCTCGCACGCCGCTGCGACCGAATCGTCGCCGATCAGTTCTGCCCCGACCTGCATCGCCTCCCGCTGCGGATCGAGTTGCGTCGCACCCAGCTTCAGCACCGGGCCCGCATAGGCGAGACGCAACGGGCGCGGCACATCGGCGAGTTGCGTCGAGACGATCCGTGCGATCTGCGGCGTGATGTCGGGGCGGATCGCCAGCGTCCGCTGCGACAGCGGATCGACGAAGCGCGCGAGGTTCGTCCGCGACGATTTCAGCCGCGCGGCAAGGCCGTCCTCGAATTCGGCGAGCGGCGGCGAGACCCGGTCGTACCCGCGCCCCTCGATGCTATCGAGCAGCGCACGCACCGTACGCGCCTGCGCCGCCGCCTCACCAGGCAGGCGGTCGCGCAGGCCCTGCGGAAGGAGGCCCTCGGCTGTGCTCATCAGAACTTCAACGCCTTCACCGTCTTCACTCCCGGCAGTTTGCAGAGCTGCCATAGCACGGGTTCCGGAATCGACGCATCGACCGACAGCAGGACGACCGCCTCGCCACCGGCATCGCGGCGACCGAGGTGGAAGGTGCCGATGTTGATGCCCGCCTCGCCCAGTGTAGAACCGAGGCGACCGATGAAGCCGGGTGCGTCCTCGTTGACGATATAGAGCATGTCGCCCGCAAGATCGGCCTCAACCTTGATGCCGAAAATTTCGACGAGACGCGCGCTGCTGTTGCCAAACAAGGTGCCCGCGACCGACTTCTCACCGGAATCGGTCGCGACCGAGACACGGATCAGCGTCTGGTAATCGCCTTCGCGGTCGTGGCGCACTTCGCGCACGTCGAGGCCGCGTTCCTTCGCCATGAACGGCGCGTTGACCATGTTCACCGTATCCGAATAGCGGCGCATCAGACCCGCGAGCACCGCGCCCGTGATCGGCTTCATACTCAGTTGCGCCGCCGCACCCTCGGCCTCGATCGAGATCTTGGTCAAATTGTCGTGCGCCAGCTGCCCCACGAGCGAACCAAGTTTTTCGGCAAGGCCCATGTACGGGCGCAGCTTCGGGGCTTCCTCGGCACTCAGGCTCGGCATGTTGAGCGCGTTGGTGACGCCTCCCGAAACGAGATAGTCGGCCATCTGCTCGGCGACCTGCAGCGCGACATTGACCTGCGCCTCGTTCGTGGAGGCGCCCAGATGCGGCGTTGAGATGAAGCCCGGCGTGCCGAACAATGGCGATGCGGTTGCAGGCTCCTCGACGAACACGTCGAGCGCCGCGCCACCCACCTGGCCGCTGTCGAGGGCCGCCTTCAGCGCCGCCTCGTCGATCAGCCCGCCACGCGCGCAGTTGATGATGCGCACGCCCTTTTTGGTCTTGGCCAGCGCCTCCGCCGACAGGATGTTACGCGTCTGGTCGGTCAGCGGCGTGTGCAGCGTGATGAAGTCGGCGCGCGCGAGCAACTCGTCGAGCGTGACCTTTTCGATGCCGAGATCGACGGCGCGTTCAGGCGTCAGGAACGGGTCATAGGCAATGACCTTCATCTTCAGGCCCAGCGCGCGGTCGGCGACGATCGAGCCGATATTGCCCGCGCCGATCAGGCCGAGCGTCTT
>JBDUBD010000020.1:0-33405 GCA_040004295.1 Sphingomonadales bacterium
ACGGGATGATGGCGCGGCCGCGGGCGATCTCGTCGCGGACGAACTCGCCGGTGACATGGTCGGGGATGGAGGCGCCGAAGTCCTCGCCGTCGCGGATCAGGCCGGCGATGGCGGCGCGGCCGAGGTTCTCGCGGATGGCGACATATTCCATCTCGGGCGTGACGATGCCGCGGCGGGCATAGTGCATCTGGCTGACGTTCATGCCCGGTTTGGCGCGCAGCACGGTGCGGCGGACGTTGGGGAACGGCTCGACGCCACCGCTGCGGTCCGGGCCGAGCTGGCCGTTATCCTCCGGGCGGACTTCGCGCTGGGCGACATCCTCGACATCGCCGCGCCCGCGGATCCAGTCGCGGCGCAGTTCTGCCAGTCCCTTGTTGATGTCGATGACGACGGCGGGGTCGCTGTACGGGCCGCTGGTGTCATAGACATTGAGCGGCGGTTCGCCCGAAGTCGGTTCGAGATCGATCGCGCGCATCGCAACCTTCAGTGGACCGACATGGATCTTGCGGCTGCCCCGGATTGGACCGGTCGTAACCTTTGGTGCTGTGGGTGCGGTGTAATCGGCCATGGTCGGACTCCTTGCAAACGGAGTGCGGGCGCGGGGATCGGGTACCGCTCCCTTCCTCCGCCGGTACTAACCGGATCAGGTTCGCGGGTTCAGGCCGTGTCCGGCCCATCTCAGCCCTTGCAGGCACCCCGGGGAAGCGGCCAGTCTAGGCGTCGAAGTGCTCCCGCGAAAGCCCTATTGCGGTGTCGGCGGTGCCCGGTCGGCAATGCGCCCGCCGGGTTCCAGACATTTGCGGCTGTTGACGGTGCGGTCGGCGGCATTGTCGGCGCGGGTCAGGATGGCGACGTCGCGACAATATTTGCCGTTCTCGATCTGCGCGGCCCCGACGACGACGGTTCCGGTGGTAGTGGCGCCGCGCCATGATACGGATTCGTTGCTGCTGAACGCCTGGGCGAGGGCGGCGGATTCATTCACAGGGCCGGTGCGTTCGATCGCGGCGACGGGTGTTGCTGCCGCTGCCACAACGGACGTGGCGACGACGGGGCGTGCGACGGCTGCACGCGGCATTTCAGCGACCCGTACACGCGTCATTGCGGGAGCAATCGGCGTTGCAGCGGACGGCACCTGCGCGGCTGGCACAGACAGCGCCACGCTCGTGTCATCAGCCTTCGTCACGGTGCTAGACGGTCCCGAGAACGCCATGACGGCCAGCGCGCCAACGCCGACGCCGCCAAGTGCAGTCACCGCAAAGAGCGCCCGGCGTTTCCACACCGTGCGCGCGTCATCGACCACATCCCAGCGTTCCACCCGCGTATAGCGCACCACAACCGACGACTTGCGCTGGCGCCCCCGCGTCAGCACGAACGGCGCATTGTGGGCCGTCATGACGTCACGCGGGGAAAGTATCAGTTCGCCGAGGGATGATTCGCGTTCGAGCGTATTCATAAGGCGACGGAACGGCGAATTGGCGGCGCACGCAAGTTGAATCTTGCGCGCCCGCGTCAATCCGCCCTTCGCGTCGGCTGCGTCGCTATAAGACCTTGCGACCAGTGAAGAGCTGGATCAGCCCGACGACCAGCGCAACGACCAGCAACAGGTGGATAAGCCCGCCCGCGATGTGCAGCGTAAAGCCGAGCAGCCAGAGCACGACGAGAATAACGACGATGGTCCACAACACAGGCTCTCTCCCATTGTTTTAGAATGTGTACGCGATACCGAGCGCACCGATAAGTTGCTTGTCATCATGCACGAGCGGCGACCGTGCGGTTTCACCCACGAAGTGCGAATAATTGCCCGCTGCAAAGACCGTGAACCCGTGACGCAAGTCGCCGCTGAGCGAGTATCCCGCCAGAAACCCTGCGGAAACGGTGTTGAAACCCTCGCCCACGCTGAACGCCGGAAATCCGCTGATGGCCGACTGGGCCGGCGTCACACCGAAATAGGTCTGTCCATACTTGGCGCCGACATAGCTCGCCGCTGCGTTCAGGCCGATCAGCATCCGTTTGCTGAGCGGCGTCGCATAGGTGATCGACGGTGTTATGATCGAGCTGTTGTGTATGTCGCTCACGTCATGGCTGACGGCAACGTCGAGGGTCAGGACGTCATATTTCGATGTGATGACGCCCGTCTGCTGATAGCCGACGTGAATACCCGCTTCGAGTGCCGGACTGATGTCACCCAGCAATGCAATACGGCTCTGACGAAGGCTCGACCGGTTGAGCGTGAGATGCGCCACCGGGCCGAACACGAACTTGCCGCCCGTCTGGGCTTTTTTAGGGATGACATCGACGCTGGCGTTCACCGCAACAATCGAAAAGCTGATCCCCGAAATATTGCCGCGCGCGCCGGCAACGGGGGCAACATAGTAGAATCGCGACCCGTCATAGCGTGGAATGACCGCCGCCCCGATCCCGACCGTAACCGTGTCTCGATGGGCAGCCGAATCGTTCGACGAAACCTGCTCGTCGGCATTCTGGGCCATAGCCGGAGCTGAAAGCGCCATTGCAAAGGCAACCATCGGCAAGTTCTTAATCATAGGAGCCCCATTTTCCGGTTGCGTAACGGATAGGTAGGTCGAAAGTTTCAGAACCAAATCAGAGCAGGTATTTCACCCTTACATTCTCATCGACGGCACCGCTGGTCACGGCAATGCTTGCCTGCGAAAATTTGGGCGGGCCGAACCGGATTACCGGATTTCGCGAAAAGCCGAACCCTTCGCGCGGAATGCCCATGACCGTGTCCAAACGGCCATTGCTGTTCTCATCATGGATCAGTGCCAGCGCATAATCGCCCGATGGCAGCCCATCGAAGCGCAGCGTGTGCGCAGCGGATGTCGCAACGGTCACACGCCGTGCATTCGGGTCTTTCTGGCAATCGGGAAATCGATCGGCACGCGTCGTCAGGCAGGCCAGCACCTGCCCCTTTGCCGACCGAAATCCGGTGAGTTCGGCGTCAACGCTACCCGGGGCTGCCGCCCCTGCCAGCCCCGCCAAGAGGCTCAAAGCTGCCAAGGCCCTTGTCGGTCCCGCAAAGCCGGTCCCAGAAACGGAAATAAAGGCCATAATTTCCCCGATATTCGGCGTGATGCCGCTGATGATGCGTCGCCGTTATCAGCCACCCTCCTAACGGTCCATGAACCACCCTGCGCGGGAAAATTTCCCATCCCATGTGATTGGTCACACCCATGACCGTCATGATCGCCAGCACGGTTCCCAAGGCCGTGATATGGATGGGAATTATAAACACGAGCGCCGGAATGACAACAGCGCCTGTCACTGCCTCCCATGGATGGAAGCTCATCGCAGCCCAGGCGGTCGGTGGGCGGCTGGCGTGGTGTACGGCATGGGCGATCCGGAATGCGCGCGGCGTGTGCATCCAGCGGTGCGTCCAGTAGAACCAGGTGTCGTGCGCAGCGAGATAGAGCAGAACCGAAAACGGCAGAAACCAAATTGGATACGCATCCAAATTGTCGTAGATCCGCGTCCAGCCACGGTTCTGCCAGCCCCAGGCGACGATGCCGGCGGGTACACCGTAAATGGCGGCACTCAGCAGCGACCAGCGGATTTCAGCCGCGATCTGTTTGTCCAGTCGCGCATACAGCCCCGGATGACGCAGGCGCGTGGCCCAGGCGAACGCCCCCGACGTCGCAAGATAGCGGACGCCGACGATCAGCGTCATCGCGGCAGCGGAAATGAGAAGGCCTTCCATGGCCTGTTCCCTTAGCCGTGGAACCCATCGAAAAGCGAACGATCCTCGGGCCGCAAACGCGCCTCAAACAGGTCGGGGTGAATGAAATCCTCGGCGAACCATGGGAAACGATCACCGTCGAACGCTTCGCGCAGTCCGGCCAGAACGCTGCATATGTCCGAAGAGTTCGTCGCGCCCGGATGATGAACGATGAAAACGTCACGACGGAAATTCACCCCGATATCGATAGGGCTGGGCGATTTTCCGATCGCACGCGCATAGGTGGGCAGAAAACCGACGCCGGCACCCCGCGACACTGCCCAGTAGTGCGAGGACGAGGTGTTGGTGGTGAGAACGATTTTCGGTCGCTCCTTCGTCAACGCGATATAGCCGGCCAGCGCCTCCGTCGCGATCTGATCCGATTCCTGCCAGACGAGGTCGTGGTGGATGGCATCGGCCAACGACGCGGGAATGCCGCGCCGTGCCAGATAACAGGCCGAGGCGAACGGCATAACGTGCAGCGAGCCCACGCGCTCTGCGACCAGGCCCGGACTTGTCGGACGACCCAATTGAATAGCAACATCGGTATCGCGAAAAAGAACATCCGGTGCCGTCATGTCGCAGTTCAGATCGACGCCGATGTCCGGATTATCCCCATGGAATTCGATGAGGCGCGGCACCAGCCAGAACGTGCCTAGACCCTCGGTTACCGTAACACGCACACGGCTTGGCATACGCTCGACCGGCGGTGTCTGAACACGCCGGGCGCTATGGCCGACCAGTTGCATCTGACGCGCGATGGAGACGAGTTCATGCCCCTCCTGTGTCAATCGCACGCCTTCTACGCTGCGGATGATAAGAGGTGTGCCGAATTGCGCCTCAAGCCGGTCGATCTTGGTCCTGATCGTGTTGAGCGCAACGCCGGCCAGAGTCGACGCCGACCGGAAGCTGCCTGACTCCGATAGTGCCAGCAGCAGTCGCAAACTGTCCCACGCCAGCCGGTCGAGCTTTAGTTTCGTCCGATTTGGAGGAAACTCGGATCCGTCGCGGCCACCACCGTGCGTAAGAAGGCTCTGGATCAGGTCGGACAAAGTTCCTCCGGGGCAAATGGCTGATCACGCAAAGTCAACCAGCGAGGCGACTCTATGATCAACTCGAAAGTCCTGCCCGCTCCGGGTTCAGGTTACAAGACTATTGCTTTCACGAAACGGTTTGAACGACTGGTGAATAGCCGGGGGCTGCGTTCCATTTCGGGATCGCGGCCAGTATCCGATGAGGAGGCGCGCTATCTTGCTTCCAAATTGCGCGATGCTGTTGGTGAAACCGCCGATGACGCCACATTATTGCGGGTTCTATCCTATAACCGCGAAATCATACGGCTGGCGGATCGCCGGGATGGGGGCGAACCAGGGTTCGTTGCCTATCTGCCGCTGAACGAAACCGGATTTTCCGCACTCAAACGGGGGACGCTGTCGCGGAGGTCGCCCGATGTTGCGCACCTGTGCCGTCATGGGGAAGCACCGACCGCCCTTTACATGTGGTGCGTTTATGCCCCCGGTAATTTCATCCCCGCGATCGCGGCAATCGCCGCGCATTTCGAGGAGATTGCGCCGGATGGCGTCCCTCTCTTCACCAGCGCGGCGACGGCTCCGGCCGCACGGCTTTTCAAATCGCTGGGGTTTACACCTGCGACTGATTATTTTCCGGAAGCCGAGGCCGATGTGCTGGTAGTCTTTACCAGCGGCCTTTCCCAAGAGCCGGAGCCGACACCTAGCTTCAAACCCGCGACAACAACCCGCGTTGCACGCTCGGTTGAGGATACAATGAAGGTATTTGCCATTCGGGCCGCGACGTACATTGCCGACCAGGCCTGCCCCTATGACGAGGAATTCGACGGCAACGATTTCTGCGCAGCGCACATCCTGGGCGAGGTTGGTGGCGAACCGGCGGGGTGTATCCGCATTCGTTTCTTCGCCGATTTCGTGAAGTTCGAGCGGCTTGCAGTCCGACGCGAGGTCCGGAAGTCCAGTCTGGCATTTCGGCTGGTGCGCACCGCGATCG
Organism: Sphingomonadales bacterium; assembly: GCA_040004295.1. Lineage (GTDB taxonomy): Bacteria > Pseudomonadota > Alphaproteobacteria > Sphingomonadales > Sphingomonadaceae > Sphingomonas_O. The sequence goes on from JBDUBD010000020.1 coordinate 5,756, forward strand.
ACTATGCGCGCGCAAAAGGGTTCCGAACGATGTATGGCCACGCGCGGCACGATCTCGTCGATTTCTGGTCGCGGTTCGGTTTCAGACCGGTCGAAGGGCGTCCGCACTTTTCGTTTTCCGGCGTCGATTATGTCGAGATGGAGGGCGCAATCTCCGCCGCCGCACAACCGATCGATCGCGCACAATCACCCTATGTGATCATTCGCCCAGAAGGAGCGTGGGACAAGCCCGGCCCGCTTGACCCGAACTCGGTCGATATATCCGGGCAACGCGACGCCGCCTGACAGCGATCAGTGCGCGGCGGGTGGTCCGCGCTCCAGGCCAGAGGCCGCGAGTTGTGCGTCGATCATCGTGAGCAGGCGGTCGAGACCTGCCTGATCCTTCGCCTCGGCGCGGGCGACCAGCACGTCCTGTGTATTCGACGCACGGAGCAGCCACCATCCGTCGGGCGTGTTGACGCGGGCGCCGTCGGTGCGGTTTACCTCGGCACCCTCGGCCTCGAGCCGGTCCAGCACTTCATCGACGACTGCAAACTTGCGGGATTCATCGACCTGGAAACGCATTTCGGGCGTGTTGACGAGTGCGGGCATCGCGTCCTTGAGCGCAGTCAGCGAACCGCCTTGCGACGCGATGGCGCGGATCAGCTGGACCGCAGCGAACTGCGCATCGTCGAAGCCGTAGAAGTCGTAATAATCCTTCGCGAAGAAGATGTGCCCCGACATTTCGCCAGCGAGCGGCGCGCCGGTTTCCTTCATCTTCGTCTTGATCAGGCTGTGGCCGGTCTTCCACATTACCGGCGTACCACCGAGTTCGGCGACCCGGTCATAGAGCATCTGGCTCGCCTTGACGTCGGCAATAATCGTTGCGCCCGGGAGCGCCGCCAGCACCGGCACCGCAAGGATCGAGAGGATCTGGTCGCCCCAGACCACACGTCCCTGACCGTCTATCGCGCCGATGCGGTCACCGTCACCATCGAAGGCGAGACCGAAATCGAGATTGTTGTCCGCCACCAGCTTTTTCAAATCGGCGAGGTTCTTTTCCTCGGTCGGATCGGGATGGTGGTTCGGGAAGGCGCCGTCGATCTCGGTGAAGATCGTCATATGTTCGCCGGGCAGCAGCTTGACGAGTTTTTCGATGACTTCGCCCGCTGCGCCATTGCCCGCGTCCCAGCCGATGCGGAACGGGCCGGCGTCATAGCCCTCGACCAGTCGCGCGACATAATCGTCGAGGATCACATAATTGCTGACCGTGCCGCTGCCCTCCTCCCAGTCGCCTTCCGACGCCAGACGCGCGAGATCCTGAATGTCCTCGCCGAAGAACGGCGCGTGAGCGAGGACCATTTTGAAACCATTATAGTCTGCAGGATTATGGCTGCCGGTGACCTGCACCGCGCCATCGACCTCAAGCATCGCCTCCGCATAATAGAGCATCGGCGTGGGGCCGAGGCCGACGCGGACAACGTCAACGCCAGTTTCGGTAAAGCCCTTGATCAGCGCCGCCTCTAGTGACGGCGACGAGACGCGACCGTCGTAACCGACTGCCACCCGCGTACCGCCGTTGCGCCGCACCCGTGTGCCGAAGCCGCGACCGATGGCATAGGCGTCACCCTCACCCAGCGTTTTGCCGACAACGCCGCGGATGTCGTATTCGCGAAGGGCGGTCGGGTCGAAACGGTGGGTCATGAATATCCTTTCGAAGGCATTTACTGCGGCGTCCTAATCCCTGAACGGCATCAAGGTTTCAAAAGTGTGTCACGGGCCTGGTTAATCCGCGCGGCAAGTTCGGCATTGCCGCCTGCATCGGGGTGGACCTTGGCAATGAGGCGGCGGTGCGCGTCGATGACGGAATCGGTCGAGGCGTCCGCAGCCACACCCAGCAATTTTGCAGCTTCGGAGCGCAGCATCTTGCTGCCGGGCTTTTTTTGCATGACGAGCCAGACGGCGGCGGCGATGAGGGCAACGAAGAACAGGAATTTGATCATAGGGCCAGTCGTTCCTGCCGGGTGGAATCGGGCAATGAAAGCCCGGAGATCATCTCGCGTAATTCCTGCCGGGCGGCAATCTGGCTGAGGCCCAGGGCACCGCCCTCCTTCATCGCCTCAAGGTCGAGCAGCGTCAGCCCCTTGGGAAAGAGTTCACGATAGATGACACGCTCGCCAAGGCCCGGAATAACGCGGAAGCCCACGCGTTTCGACAGGTCGGTCAGCGCCGCCCCTACGCGCCGCATGTTATGCGCGTCGAGATGCTGGAGACGATTGCGCAGCACGACCCAGTCGACGGTGCCGCCGTCGGTCTTGGCGCGAACCTTGCGCAAGTCCCAGATCAGCTCGGCATAAAAGCTCGGCTTCTTTACCTTGAAGGTTTCGGCATCGACCTGTCCGATCAGGTCGAGATCGATGAAACTGTCGTTCATCGGCGTGACCAGCGTGTCCGCAAGGGTAATCGCGTGACGCGCGAGCGGATCGTCGCGCCCCGGCGTATCGACGATAACGAAGTCGGCACCATGCCCCAGTCGCGCGACTTCCTGATCGAGGCCTGCAGGCGTGAGGAGCGACAGCACCGCGTGGTGTGCCGACGGCAGCGGAATACCGCGCCGCCGGATCGTCGCGTCACGGTTCTCAAGGTAGCGCGCAAAGGTGCGCTGCCGCACGTCGAGGTCAAGACCAGCGACCTTGTGCCCGGCAGCGGCCAGCGCGACCGCGACATGGACCGCTGTCGTCGATTTTCCGGTTCCGCCCTTTTCGTTGGCAAAAACAATACGATGTGCGCGCGCGGAATTCATCACGGTCCTGTGCTTGCCCCCCCAGTCACTTGATCTGTCGCGCATGCATCTGCCAAAGGCCGCCACCCGCACCGACCCATCGGGCCATAGTGAAGCGAGACCAGCCGTGCAAACGATCCGCGACCTTTCCGAACTCAGGGCGTGGCGCGCGTCGGTCGAGGGCACCGTTGCGCTGGTGCCGACGATGGGTGCGCTGCACGACGGGCATATGGCACTGGTCGCCGAAGCGCGCGCGCGGGCCGACAATGTCGTCGCGTCGATCTTCGTGAACCCGATGCAGTTCGCGCCCACCGAAGACCTGTCGCGCTATCCCCGACGCGAAGCGACCGACGCCGCGTTGCTGAAGGATGCGGGGGTCAAGGTGCTATGGGCGCCCGACGTCGCAACCATGTATCCGGCGGGCTTTGCCACCACGGTCAGCGTTGCGGGCCTTGGGGACGGACTTGACGGCGCATCGCGACCGGGACATTTCGACGGGGTCGCGACCGTCGTTGCCAAGCTGTTCAACCAGGTACGGCCCGATATCACGGTGTTCGGCGAGAAGGACTGGCAGCAGTTGGCGATCGTGCGGCGCATGACCGAAGACCTCGACCTCGGCGTCGAGATTATCGGGATGCCGACCCAGCGCGATGCCGACGGCCTCGCCCTGTCGTCACGCAACATCTATCTGTCCGAGGACGAACGCCGCGATGCGCGCATGCTGCCACGTGCGCTGGGCGAAGCGGCAAGCGCGATCGGCGATGGCGGCGATACAGCAGAAGCCCTTTTGCGCGCGCGGGCGACGCTCGAAAAAGCAGGGTTCGTCGTCGATTATGTCGAACTGGTCGGCCCCGACCTGCTCCCGACAAACGAATCGCTGGAGGGCGGACGGCTGCTCGCAGCGGCAAAAGTCGGCACCACGCGCCTGATCGACAACCTCGCCCTGCCCTCGAAATAAAAGAAAGCGCGCGTTAACCATTTGTTTTCACCATTCCGGCGACAGTCGCGCTTGACACCCCTTCAAGGGGTTCGGGGCAAACGGGGTTTGTGACTCATGGCAAGCAGCTTGAAGAGCGCAGCGTTTCTGATCGAAAGCCGCATGGCGGACGCGGCAAGTGGCAATGGCGATGCGTGCTACGATCTGGGTATCGCCTATTCAACCGGCAGCGGCGGGACGGAGGTCGATCTGGTCCAGGCGCATAAATGGTTCAACCTCGCCGCCCTCAACGGCAACCCGCGCGGCCACGACAGCCGCGCCGAAATCGCCTGGGACATGACCGCCCGCGAAATCGCCGAAGCCCAGCGCGAGGCCCGCGCATGGCTTGGCGCGAGCATACGGCGGGCGGCTTAAACGACGCAAATCCGCGGAAAAACCCGCGTTACGTTCGCTATGTTCACGGGGTCGGCGCGTTTCGAGCGAACATAAGCGGCTTAAGTCATTGAGATAAAAGCGACCCGCGTCCGATTTCCGCGCACCGAACATGCGCGCCGGGGTCGCAGGACCGAGAGACATCGACAAAGTGAAAGAGCGCGACCAGCGGTCGTGAGGGCCTTGCGCGCATATGGTGTGCCGGGGTCGTGTAGGACAGCCCTTCCCATCAGTGCCGTCATGCTGAACTCGTTTCAGCATCCACCTCTCAACCGCCGACATCTCACGAGCGGAGACGTGGACCCTGAAACAAGTTCAGGGTGACGGGTTCGGATGGATTCGATATCCTTAAATCATTGAGGAAAAAACACAGCAATGACCGCCCCCGCACCCCCCGCTGAACGGCAGCCGACCCACCCTGGTGAAATCCTGAAGGAAGACGTGCTGCCCGCGCTCAACCTGTCGATCGCGGAGGCTGCACGGCAGCTCGGCATTTCGCGACAGGCGCTTCACAAGGTGCTGGCCGGGACGGTCGCCGTAACACCCGAAATGGCGCTGCGGCTGGGTCGCTGGTGCGGCAACGGGCCGGGGCTGTGGCTGCGGATGCAGCAGGCGCACGACCTATGGGCGGCGGAGCGGAAGATGCGGGCGGAACTGGGGGCGATCCCGTCGCATGCGGTGGGTTAACCTCGCCGAAAAGGCCCCATCTCCCCAAGAAACGCCATGCTCTCCTCCACAGCCCGTCGCTCGCGGGCGAGGAAGTCCGCAATTGCCGAACGGAAACCCGCGTTCGGGATGTAGTGCGCCGACCAGGTGGGGACCGGCACATATCCCCGCGCCAGCTTGTGTTCGCCTTGAGCGCCCGCCTCGACCCGTGACAGGCCGCGCGCAATGGCGGCGTCGATGGCCTGGTAGTAGCAGAGTTCGAAATGGAGGAACGGCACCTCCTCCACGCAACCCCAGTAGCGACCGTAGAGCGTGTCGGCGCCGATCAGGTTGAGCGCGCCCGCGATCGGCTGGTCGCCGCGCATCGCGAACATCAGCAGCACCTTGTCACCCATTCGTTCGGACAGCAGCGTGAAGAATTCGCGCGTCAGATACGGTCGTCCCCATTTCCGCGCGCCGGTATCCTGATAGAAAATCCAGAACGCGTCCCAATGCGCCTCGGTGATCGCGTCGCCGCTCAGGTGGGCGATCTCCAGCCCCTCGACCGCACACGCACGTTCCTTGCGGATCGCCTTGCGTTTGCGCGAGGCGAGATCGCCGAGGAACGCGTCGAAGCTGGCATAGCCGCGGTTCGACCAGTGGAATTGCGTACCTTCACGAATCAGCCATCCAGCGTCGCGAAAGACGTCCAGCTGGTCCTCGCTGACGAAATTGGCATGCGCGCCGGACATGTTGTGACGATCGACCAGCGCCTCTGCGCCCGCGATCAGCGCGCGGGCATCCGCGTCGGTCTGCGCCAGGAGTCGCGGTCCCGGAACCGGCGAGAACGGCGCAGCGATCAGGAGTTTTGGATAATAGCGTCCGCCCGCATGTTCCCACGCCTCGGCCCAGCTGTGATCGAAGACGTACTCGCCCTGACTGTGGCTTTTTACATAGGCGGGGGCGACGGCAGCCAGCGCGCCATCCGGACCGTCGAGCGCGATCGGCACGGGTTGCCAGCCCGTCATGGGGCCGACACTGCCCGAATCCTCGAGCGCGGACAGGAAGGCGTGGGCGACGAACGGATTGCCCGCACCGCCGCATGCATCCCAGGCCGAAGCGTCGAAATCGCCAACCCCCTGCCCGATCCGCAGGACAACGCCTGCGCCCGGGTCACCCTCGCTCACGGCTCGCGCTCGTAGATCGGCTGGTCGGCATACTCAGCTGCAATCGCCCGGCTCTCTGCATCGCGCACCGTCCAGGTCAGCACGGGCAGGCCCCGCTTGCGCGCGGCGATGCTGGTCGGGGAGGGAAGGTCGCGGACATCACAGGCAACAAAGTCGGGTTTCGCGAGGCGCAATGCCAGTGTCCGCTCGATTTTTTGGCGAATTCGTCCGCCGTGCGGGTTGCCGTCGGTGACGACCAGACCGCGCACGATGCGCGGGGCATGGTCGGCGAACCAGGCCGGAATGCGCGGGTCGAACGACATGATTGCCGCATCCCCGCGATACCCCTCCAGCGCGCGACGCACGGCCATGCACAGCGCGACATGGCGGTGGCGTGGTGTCTTGATCTCGATCAGCACCGGTACGCGTTCCGCGATCAGCGACAGGATCTCGTCGAGGCGCGGGATGGTTTCGTCGGTGCCCGCCAGTGCGATCTGCGCGACGTCGTCTGCGTGGCGTACGTCGACACGGCCACGCTGCTGCGTCAACCGCTCGAGATCGTCATCGTGGAAGACGAAGGGCTCACTGCCCGACGCGGGCTGGATATCGAGTTCGATGCCATGCCCCGTCGCAATCGCCGCGCGGAATGCCGACCGGCTGTTTTCGACGCGCAACCGGTCGTGCAGGCCACGATGGGCAAAAGGTTGCGCCAGCAGGAATGCGACGCGCGCAGGATCGGGCGGGTTGATCGCCCGGGCTTCAGGCGGGCCGAACTGCCACGACCGCATCGATTTCGACCATCGCCCCCCGGGGGAGAACCGGTACGCCGACCGCGCTGCGCGCGTGGCGTCCCCGCTCGCCGAACAGCGCCACCATCAGCGACGAGGCGCCATCGGCAACCTTGGGCTGGTCGGTGAAACGCGGGTCGCTCGCCACGAACACGCCCAGGCGGACGATGCGCTCGACGCGCGAGAGATCGCCCAGGGCGGCTTTCAGTTGCGCCACGATCATCAGGCCGCATGCCTCGGCAGCGGTACGGCCGACGGAGACGTCGGTATCCTCACCCAACCGACCGCGCATCACTTCGCCGTCCTTGAAGGGCAATTGTCCCGACAGATAGACCAGGCCACCCGCCTCCACGACCGGCACATAGTCGGCGACGGGCGCTGCGGGCTTCGGCAGTTTGAGCTTCAGCTCGGCGAGGGCGGATTCGACGGTATCGGTCATCCGCCCTGCAAAGCGCGCATCGGGGGGAAGGTCAAGGGGGGAGTTTTTCCGGACGTTCATCGACACCTCATGGCGAATGCGCCAGACAGCGCTCGCAACAAGGAGCGGCGGAGAGAACCATGAAACGCAAGGTTATTGGCGCAATGCTGGCGTCGTGCCTGTTCGCGGCACCCGCATTTGCCGGACCATCCACCGAGCAGTGGATCGTCAAGACGGACTTCTGGGGAAACCCGACGTATCAGACGCTGACCGTTACATGGGACAATGGGCGGCTGACGGGCGATCTTGACGGCGACGCCGTGACAGGAACCCGTACCGGTCGGGCCATCGCATTCACCGCAACAGGATCCGACAAGGACCTCTATGTCTTTCGGGGAACCGTCGAGGGCGACCGGCTCGCGGGGAGCGCCGACATGCCCGACACGAACACAAGCGGAGCGCGGGCCACACACAGCTTTACTGCGCGTGCAGTACCCCATCGACCCGCGGGACCACCGCAGCGGCACGAATTCAAGCCTTCCGATTATTCGAACAGCTTCGACCCGCATCGCCCGCCCGTCCTGACGATCTGGCCAGGGGACAGCGTCCATACCACGACGATCGATTCAGGTGGTGTAGACGAAACCGGCAAAACCCGCGCGCTTTATGGCAATCCGCAGACCGGACCGTTCCAGGTCGCGGGTGCGCGGGCTGGCGATACGCTCGCCGTCAAGATCATCAGGCTGCGGCTGAACCGGAATTACGCAGACAGCCTCGACATGGTCGTCCGACGTGCGCAGACGACCAGCGTCGCAAGCAAGGCAATGGGGTTAGGCAAGCCGGTGCGCTGGGCGCTCGACCTGACCACCGGACTTGCCCGGCCGGAAGGTGCGACGGGGGGACTTAAGGGCCTGTCGATCCCGGCCAGACCGATGCTCGGTGGATTGGCCGTGGCCCCCGGCAATGGATCGCCGCCCGTTTCGACCGGCGACACCGGAAGCTTTGGCGGCAATATGGATTTCAACGAGGTGGTCGAGGGCAACACCGTCTACCTCCCGGTCCAGCAGCCCGGCGCCCTGCTGTATCTGGGCGACGCCCACGCGCTGCAAGGCGACGGCGAGACATCGCAATATGCGCTCGAAACGTCGATGGACGTAGAATTTTCGGTCGAGATCATACGCGGCAAACAGATCGCGATGCCGCGGGTCGAATCGCCAAGCCAGATCATGGTGCTCGGGCAGGCCGGTTCGCTCGACGATGCGACGCGCGCGGCGACCAGCGGCATGATCGACTGGCTGGCCCAGGGCTATGGCCTGACTCTTTCGGAAAGCGCGCAATTGCTGGGCAGCGCCGCGCGCTACAGGATCGCCAATCTTGCGGGCCGTAGTGTCGGGGTCGCGGCTAAGATCGACAAGGTCTTCCTACCCAAGCCGCTCTAATGGCTCAGGTGAGTAGCGCCTCGCCCGCAAACCGCGCCTCGATCCATGGCACGGCGGATGCCCAGTCGTCGATGCGCGCATGGGCGGCGGGTGCGGGCGGCGTCTTTTCAGCGACAAACGGTTCGGCGATCATGTGCAGCCGGAACACCTCGGGGGCGTGGCTGGCGACGGATGCGTGGTGATGCGCAAGGTCATCGACGAACACGGTCACACTCGGCGCGAATTCGGCGACGAGTTTTGCCACGGGATCGCCCTTGCCGCCATGATTTGTGACGACGCGGTGGGCGATGCCATGGCCGAGCAATTGCGTCGCCCGCGCCTCGTTGAAATGATGACCCAGGTTGGTCAGCACGACGATATCCGCCTGTTCCGAAAGTTGTGCGAGCGCAGTATCCGCGCCGGGGACCAGCGTCTGCCGGTGCATTTCGGATTCGAAAAACCCTTCGAGCAGCGGCCACACGTCCTCGCGCCGCAACGTGTCGCCCGACCCGCGGCGACGCAGGGCGGCCGAAAAGTCGCCCGTGAACGGCGCAAAATCGACGTCATGCGCTTCGCCCAGCCAGTCACGAAAGTGGCTGACCATGTGGAGCAGGACTTCATCACAATCGGTAATGAGGAGCGGACGCGTCATGCGCCCAACCGCGCACGGGCCGCGACCAGGGACGCGGGAGGAATATCCAGATATTTCGCGCAGGCGAACAGGTCGGGCTCATGCCCCTCCAGAAAACCGAGCGCCGCGTCGAGGACCGCCGGGTCACCCGCGCGTGCGCGCAGATCGTCGGGTGAAATCCCGGTGAGCGCGACGAAACGGTCGGCCCGCACCTGGTCGGACAGGATCCAGGCCAGCACTTGCAGCGCCCAGATTTCGGCGGGGTCGTCAGCAGAACTATTTTCGCGTATCGGCATGATCGTGGTTCGTCGCTTTCACGTAAGGACCGGGTGCGCGTGGCAAGGAAAGTGCTCGTTGTCGAGGACAACGAACTCAATCTTCGGTTGTTCTGCGACCTTCTGCGCGCGCACGACTGCACGGTCGAGGGCGTCCGCGACGGGCGCGAGGCGCTGGATGCCGCCCGCAGCTTCGAACCCGATCTGATCGTGATGGATATCCAGATGCCGCATGTGACCGGCATCGAGTTGATCGAGGAGATTCGCGCCGACGAAGACCTGAAGCCGATCCCGGTGATGGCGGTGACCGCCTATGCGGGAAAGGCCGACGAGGAACGCGCGCGCAACGCGGGTGCCGACGCCTATGTCTCGAAACCGATTTCGCTGATGCGCTTCGTCGAGGTCGTCGAGGGGCTGTTGAAGCGGCCAGTATCTGAGCCGGAAAGCGCGGCCCTATAAACGGCAACGACGCGGCAAAGCCGCGTCGTCGGACGGCTGGTGCCGCTGGCCGTGCCGATGTGTGCGTGAACGCACCAGCGCGGACGTAGCCGCGCCTCACATCGTCACTTGATCTTTGTTTCCTTGAATTCGACGTGCTTGCGCACGACGGGGTCGTACTTGCGGAACGAAAGCTTCTCGGTCTTCGTGCGCGGGTTCTTCTTGGTGACATAGAAGAATCCGGTGTCGGCGGAGCTGACGAGCTTGATCTTGACGGTAGTCGGCTTGGCCATGGCCCGAGCGCTTTCTTCAAATACGGTTGTTCGGAAAGCGCGCGCCAATGACGAACACGGGCGCCGAAGTCAAGCGATTCGCCCTTCGGACGCGTGTTAAGACCTTCTTTACCACAGGCGGCGCAGGCTGCTGACCTGGGGGTAGTCGATGGACAAGCTTGCACAATCCCGCGCGGTCGTCCGCGCGGCACTCGCCGAAAAGGTCGATATGCTCGCGCGCGAACTCCCGCGCCTGACCCCCATTCGGGTCGCTTATGCCGTCGATGACATCCGCCGCGAAGCACGCGGATATCGCCTCGACACGCTTGCCGCGCTCGCCAGCGGCCTCGAACGCGAAATGGCAAGCTCACCCAACGTGGCGGTGGTGCTCCCGTATCTCGAGGCGATGGGAGATGCTCTCGAATGCGAGGAGCTTTCGCCAGCGGTACAGGCGGCACTACTCGCCTCGGTCGGTCTTCGCCTCCACGGCTGATCCCGTTCCGCGATGAACGGCCTTGTGCCTGTCCTGATCGCGGTCCTGCTCGCGGAATTCGGCCCCCGTTCGGCAATCTATGCCGATGCGCGCCTTCGCGATCCTTCGCTCTGGGTGATCGCGCTCGGCGTCATTGCGGCAGCTATCGCGGGCGCACTCGTCGCGCCAACGCTGACCGGATGGGCCGACGCGTTTCTGATCGCGATTGCGCTGACCTTCGCGGCGCTGGGCCAGGCACAAAAGGTCAAGCTTGCTACAGGACCGATACCCGTGATCGTGGCATTTTGGCGCGGCGGCGTGCCCCTGATCGCGTTTGCGTTTGCGACACGCTTCGGTGCCCTGACCGTCGGCCTCGGCGCACTTGGAGGGCTTCTGATCGCCGCCGTTATGACGCGCGTCGCGGACTCCAGCGGCATGAATGTCATCCCGATCCGCTGGGCGGCAGTCCTGGTCCTTGGCATTGCTGCCGTGGTCGTCGCGACCGGTGCGTTGCGGTTGGCCTGAGTTATCCCCATTTTTGAATTCCGTGTGCGACTTTTTGCCGCACAAACAGTTATGGCTGCGCAACGACCGACCACGAAGGAACTCGACATGGCGAAAACGCCCAAAACGAAGCTCAAGACGCCCACCGACCTGAAGACCAATGCCGCCGCGACGGTCGCCGACGCGCTGAACGGCATCCTCGCGGACAGCTTTGCGCTGTATTTCAAGACCAAGAATTTCCACTGGCACGTGACCGGTCCGCATTTCCGCGACTATCACCTGCTGTTCGACGAGCAAGCCGCACAGATATTTGCCACCACCGACCTGATTGCCGAGCGGATTCGCAAGACCGGAAACGTCACCCTGCGCTCGATCGGCGACGTGTCGCGCCATCAGACGCTAACCGACAACAACGCCGATTTCGTGCCCGCCGCCGCCATGCTGGCCGAGCTGCGCGACGACAATCTGAAGCTGATCACGTCGCTGCGCCACGCCAAGGATTTGGCCGACGAGGCCAAGGACAACGCGACATCGGCAGTCATCGACAACTGGACCGACGACGCCGAACAGCGCGCCTGGTTCCTGTTCGAAGCGGCGCAGAACGCGTAGCGCGGCGACGCTTGCGAGTCTGAAAACGCGGCGCTAAGGGGCGCGCTCGCTTGGCGGAAGACCTTCCGCAAGGCGCGCCCTGGTCGGGGAATAGCTCAGCCTGGTAGAGCACTGTCTTCGGGAGGCAGGGGCCGGAGGTTCGAATCCTCTTTCCCCGACCAAAGCGCGCATCGACGCCCTAGGAGCGTCGGAAAATAGATCGAAAGTAAAACGCTCGGCGCCACGCATAGAGTGCTATCAGGGTGCATCACCGGATATTATCCGAGCAACTTGTGACTGGGAGACTTCGCGCTCTCGCTCCCCCAATGGGAGTTTCGTCATGGAAATCGCTTATCTCAGAGGGCGGGAAAAGACCTCGCTGATCGAGGCAAAGAATGCCCGCTGCCTCGAGGCGCGCGTGGCACACGAGGAATTCGCACAGTATTATGGGGCGCGGGTTCTTCAAATCCTCTCGCCACTCGCTGTTCCTGTCCGCTCCAACGCAGAAAAGTGCAGTGACGGTCAGGCTCTGCTGTCGGCATGAGCGACCGGGTCGCCATTGTCGGCGCGGGGCACGTCGGTGCCGCCACCGCATACGCCCTGATGCTCAGAGGACTGTTCCCGGAAATCGTGCTGATCGACGCGGACGAAGCGCTGGCAGTAGCCGAGGCTGCTGACATTTCTGACGCCAACGCGCTGGCCCGACCGGCACGGATATTCGCCGGAAGCTATGCCGATGCAGCATCCGCGCGGATCGCCGTCCTGACCGCAGGCGCAGCGACCCACGGATCGGAGAGCCGACTTTCCGTCGCCTCCCGAAGCGCGGCAATCGTGAAATCCTGCGTCGAGCAACTGGCAAGTGCGGGCTTCGAAGGCATATTGGTGGTTGCCGCCAACCCCGTCGACCTGATGGCCTGGACAGCATTCCGTCATTCGGGCCTGCCATCGAACCGCGTGATCGGGACCGGCACCCTGCTCGACAGCTGCCGTATGCGACAGGAGATTGCCAACCGGCTGGGCGTGGCTCCCGCCTCGATCGACGGCCTCGTGCTGGGCGAGCACGGAGACAGCGAGGTTGCCCTCTTGTCCTCGATCAGGGTTGGCGGCCAGACGCTCGAGCGCTTTACGCCTGAAACCCTCGACGGCAGCGAGATCGCAAAAGAGGTGCGCGATGCCGGTTACAAGATCATTTCCGGCAAGGGCTTTACCTCATACGGCATCGCAACGGCTGCGGTCAGGATCTGTGAGGCCGTCATTCGCGACGAACGCGTGGTCCTGCCGGTGTCGTCGCTAATGACCGGACAACTGGGGATATCCGACCTTTATCTCAGCCTTCCCTGCCTGATCGGTGCTGGTGGTATCGAACAAGTCCTGGTCCCTGATATGAACGCTGGTGAGACCGAGGCACTTCTTGGATCGGCATCCACCATAAGGGACGCGCTCACCAGTATCGCTCCTGCGTAGCGACCAATGGCAATGGCTGCACAAAGTAGCCCGTCCGGCGCTTCCCGCGCGATGGCAACCGCGCTAGAGCGCAGCCAACATAAGCGGAGTGCGCACGTGCAAGGCAAGGTCGTCACGGTTTTCGGCGGAAGCGGCTTTATCGGTCGGTATATAGTCCGGGCTTTGCTCGCGCGGGGTGCGCGCGTGCGCGTGGCCGGGCGCGACCCGAGTGACGGCTGGTTCCTGAAGACACAGGGCGGGCTGGGCCAGACGCAGTTCGTTGCCGCCGATGTGCGCAAACCGTCCAGCGTGGCGCGCGCACTGATTGGAGCCGATGCGGCGATCAACCTCGTTGGCATATTGAAAGGCGATTTTCAGGCGTTCCATGTCGATGGGGCGCGTAATGTCGCCGAAGCGGCGGCCAAGGCCGGTTGCACCGCGCTGGTCCATCTCTCGGCGATCGGCGCCGACGTGAACAGCGCAGCGCACTATGGCCGGTCGAAGGGCGAAGGCGAAGCTGCGGTCCGTGCCGCCTTCCCCGACGCGACCATCCTGCGCCCCTCCATCGTGTTCGGACGTGAGGATAATTTCGTAAACCGCTTTGCCGGGATGATAGCGTCGCTGCCGGTGGTTCCGGTCATTCGTGCACCTGCCAAGCTGCAGCCCATCTATGTCGCCGATGTCGCCAATGCGGTTGTCGCTGCACTCGACAATGCGCACGGCGGTAAGACTTACGAGATCGGCGGGCCGCAAGTACCGTCGATGTTTACGCTCAACAAATGGATTGCGCAGGCCATCGGGCGCGATCCGACCTTCCTGCCCTTCTCCGATGCGCTGGCCGCGATCATCGCATCGACGACCGGCTGGCTGCCCGGCGCGCCGATCACGCCCGACCAGTTGAAGATGCTGCAGACGGACAATGTCGTGACGGGGGAAAACGGGCTGAAAGCGCTTGGTATCACGCCGACGCCGATAGAGGCGGTCGCGAACGAATGGCTCGTCCGTTATCGCCGCCATGGACGGTTTACCGCAGCAAGGGCCTGATCAGATGGACTACATTATCGCGGTCCTGCTCGGCATCGTCGAGGGACTGACCGAGTTCCTGCCCGTGTCATCCACCGGCCATTTGATCCTCGCAACCGAATTGCTCGGCTATAATGCCGATCGCTGGGCCGTGTTCAATATCGCGATCCAGCCCGGCGCGATCCTCGCGATCGTCGTGCTTTACTGGCGAACCTTCCTGCGCGTCGCGTCGGGCCTCATCGAGTTCGAGGCGAAGTCGGTCGCGTTCGTGCGGAACATCCTACTCGCGTTTTTTCCGGCGGTCGTTCTGGGGCTGCTGTTCTCAAAACAGATCGATGCGCTGCTTGAGAACGCCGTTGTTGTCGCCTGGGCATTGATTGTTGGCGGCGTTGGCATCCTGCTCGTCGAACGATTTGCCAGCCCCAGGGAAACGGGCGGCATTGCCGAAGTCAGCATCAAGCAGTCGATCATCGTTGGACTCGTGCAGTGTCTGGCAATGATCCCGGGCGTCAGCCGGTCGGGCGCGACGATCATGGGTGCGATGTCGTTCGGCGTGGACCGCCGGACTGCGGCGGAGTTCAGCTTTTTCCTCGCGGTGCCGACGTTGACGGGTGCGACGGCGTTGCAACTCTACAAACACAAGGATGCGCTGACATCGCACGATTTCGGGCTCATTGCTGTCGGTGCGCTGGTATCGTTCATCGTCGCAACCATTGTCGTGAAGGCATTTATGACGGTCGTCACGCGCTATGGATTCGCCCCGTTCGCCTGGTACCGAATCGCTGCCGGAACAGCTGCACTTATCTGGCTGGGGCTAAGATAGGTCCGATCTGGACATAATGAGTCGGCCTATTCCAATGCATTTCTATCAATTGAGGGCATTTCATCGCAACATTATGTCAGTTTTATTGACCTAATGCGTTGACGACTCCGAAACGACTGGTCAGACGCCCGCATCGGAGGGCGCAATGGCCGAAAATCCGATGTTGAAATTTGTCGATCTCGACCAGTCATATCCCGCGAAACGGCCGGCGCTGGCGCGTGCGGAAGACTTTCGCGAGATCGCCGACCGCTATGCCCTCGACAATGCCGAGGACCAGTCGGCGCGCTGTTCGCAATGCGGTGTCCCCTATTGCTCGGTCCACTGCCCGTTGCACAACCACATCCCCGACTGGCTTCGCCTGACTGCCGAAGGTCGGCTGCGCGAGGCTTACGAGCTGAGCAACAGCACATCCACCATGCCCGAGATCTGCGGCCGCATATGTCCACAGGACCGGCTGTGTGAGGGCAATTGCGTCATCGAATTTTCGGGGCACGGCGCCGTCACTATCGGCTCGGTCGAAAAATTCATCACCGACACCGCCTGGGAAGAGGGCTGGGTCGAACCGATCGTCCCCGGACCGGCAAAGGGCCAGTCGGTCGGCATCATCGGTGCGGGGCCTGCGGGACTGACCGCCGCCGAACTGCTGCGCGTGCGTGGGTACGATGTGCACGTCTATGACCGGCACGACCGCGCGGGCGGGCTGCTGACCTATGGCATTCCAGGCTTCAAGCTGGAGAAGCACGTCGTCATGCGCCGCGTCGACCGGCTGCGCGACGGCGGTATCGTGTTCCACCAGAGTTTCGAAGTGGGGCGCGACGCGACGCTAGATGACCTGCGCAAGCGCCATGACGCGCTGCTCGTCGCAACCGGTGTCTACAAGACGCGAGGCATCAAGGCGCCGGGCGTCGGCACCAAGGGTGTCGTTGAGGCGCTCGATTACCTGACCGCATCGAACCGTAAGAGCTTTGGCGACGCGGTGCCAGCGTTCGACAGCGGCGCGCTGAACGCAGAGGGCAAATCCGTCGTGGTCATCGGCGGTGGCGACACGGCGATGGATTGCGTACGCACCGCCATCCGTCAGGGGGCAACGTCGGTGAAGTGCCTGTACCGCCGCGACCGCGCCAACATGCCGGGGTCGCAGCGCGAAGTCGCCAACGCCGAAGAAGAAGGCGTCGAGTTCGTGTGGCTGACAGCCCCCGAAGCATTCGACGGCACCGAAAAGCTGGCGGGCGTGCGCGCCGCGAAAATGCGCCTCGGCCGTCCCGACGCGAGTGGCCGCCGCGCGCCCGAACCCGATCCCGGCAGCGAATTCCGTATCGAGGCGGACCTCGCGATCAAGGCGCTGGGTTTCGATGCCGAGGACTTGCCGAAACTGTTCGGCGCGCCCGATCTTGGCGTCACCCGCTGGGGCACCTTGCGCGTCGACCATAAGACCATGATGACCAGCCTCGAAGGCGTATTCGCGGGCGGCGACATCGTGCGCGGTGCGAGCCTGGTCGTGTGGGCGGTGCGCGACGGGCGCGATTTGGCCGAGCACATGCACAAATATCTTAAGGCGAAGGCGGTGGTTCCAAGCGAAAGGTTGGCGGCATGAAACGCAATATCCTGACTACCCTCGTTCTAACGGCATTCGCAGCGCCCGCATTGTCGCAGCCGATGGCGCCCGCTGCCGCTGTTGCACACGGATCAATCATTTCATCCAGCATTGCCGCCAAATTGTTTCCGGATGGCATCTACCGGAGGATGCTCGGTGACACTTTCACCACGATGATTTCCGGCATGATGGGCCGCATGGGCGACATTCCAGTGCGCGAGATCATGCGTGCGGCAGGTGGAGATGAAGCTGTTGCCGCCAAGCTCGACAAAGCGACGGTGAATAAGGTCATGGCGATCATCGACCCCGCCTACCACGACCGCATGCGGCTCATGATAGACGGTATGTTCAAAGGCATGATCCCGGTGTTCGAACAGATGGAGCCTGAACTGCGCGAAGGCTTGGCAGAGTCGCTCGACCATCGGTTTACGCCCGCGCAGCTTGGCGAACTGAAAACCTTCTTCGACACCCCGACCGGCAACAGCTACGCCTCGCAACAGATGCTCTTGTTCATGGACCCTGCGGTCATGGGGAGAATGCAGGCGCAAATGCCAAAGATCATGCAGTCGATGCCAGCGATGTTCGGCGAGGCAGCCAAGGCAACCGCCGGGCTGCCGAAGGCGAAGAAATACGCCGACCTGACCGCAGCCGAGCGCACCGAGCTGGCGACATTGCTGGGTATCGCTCCCGAAAAGATGAAGAAATGACCGACCAGCGCACCTATCTCGCCGAACACGGCATGTACCGCCCCGACATGGAGTCGGACGCGTGCGGTGTCGGCCTCGTTGCCGCGACCGATGGCCGCGCATCGCGCCGCGTTGTCGCGTCCGCGATCGAGGCATTGAAGGCGGTGTGGCATCGCGGCGCGGTCGATGCCGATGGCAAGACCGGCGATGGCGCGGGCATCCATGTCGATCTGCCGACGGCATTTTTCGACGACGCCATCGTCGCGAGCGGACACAAGCCGCTCGACCGGCGGCTGGCGGTCGGCATGATCTTCCTGCCGCGCACTGACCTGAGTGCGCAGGAGAGCTGCCGCACCATCGTCGAAAGCGAGATCATCGAGGCGGGGTTCAGCATCTATGGCTGGCGCCAGGTGCCGGTCGACATTTCGGTCATCGGCAAGAAGGCGCAAGAGACGCGCCCCGAGATCGAGCAGATCATGATCGCGGGGCCGCGCCCCGAGCGCGTGACCGCCGAGGAGTTCGAGAAGAATCTCTACCTCGTTCGCAGGCGGATCGAGCGGCGGATTGTCGCGGCCCAGGTGCGCGATTTCTACATCTGCTCGCTGTCGCATCGCTCAATCGTCTACAAAGGACTGTTCCTCGCCGAGAGCCTGTCGGTGTTCTACCCCGACCTATGCGACGAACGTTTCACGTCGCGCGTAGCGATCTTCCACCAGCGTTATTCGACGAACACTTTCCCGCAATGGTGGCTGGCGCAGCCGTTCCGGTCGCTCGCACACAATGGCGAAATCAACACGATCCGCGGCAACAAGAACTGGATGAAGAGCCACGAGATCCGCATGGCGAGCCTCGCGTTCGGCGATTCGTCGGACGATATCAAGCCCGTGATCCCGGCGGGCGCCAGCGACACCGCCGCGCTCGACGCCGTGTTCGAGGTGATCTGCCGTTCGGGCCGCGACGCACCGACCGCGAAAACGATGCTGGTTCCCGAGGCATGGCAGGACAAGGCAGACATGCCCGTCGCGCACACGGCGATGTACGGCTATCTAGCGTCGGTGATGGAGCCGTGGGACGGCCCCGCCGCGCTGGCGATGACCGACGGCCGCTGGGCAGTTGCGGGCATGGACCGCAATGCGCTGCGCCCGCTGCGCTATACGCTGACCAACGACGATTTGCTGATCGTCGGCAGCGAAACCGGCATGGTCGTGGTTCCCGAAGCGACGATCATCGCCAAGGGTCGACTTGGGCCGGGGCAGATGATTGCGGTCGATCTGGAAGAGGGTCGGCTGTTCCAGGACCGCGAGTTGAAGGACCGGCTTGCCGCCGACGCGCCCTATGGCGAGATGGTCGGCGACTTTCTGACGCTCGACGATCTGGTCGTGGTCGAGGAGGAAGCGAACGAATGGTCGCGTGCCGAACTGATCCGGCGGCAGGTCGCGGCGGGCATGACGATGGAGGACATGGAGCTGATCCTGAGCCCCATGGTCGAAGACGCGAAGGAAGCCATCGGTTCGATGGGCGACGACACGCCGCTCGCCGTCATTTCTGACAAGCCGCGCCTCATCCATCAGTTCTTTCGCCAGAACTTTTCTCAGGTCACCAACCCGCCGATCGACAGCCTGCGCGAGCGTCAGGTCATGTCGCTCAAGACGCGGTTCGGTAATCTCGCCAACATCCTCGACCAGGATTCGGGGCGCGATCGCGTGCTTGTGCTCGATACGCCGGCACTGTCGAATCGCGAATGGGCGCGACTGAAGACGCATTTCGGACCGGTTGCTGCCGAGATCGACTGCACGTTCGACGCCGGATCGGATGCGGACGGCCTGCGCGCAGCGATTACGCGTGTTCGACAGGAGGCCGAACAGGCGATCCGCGAAGGCCGCAGCGAGCTGTTCCTCACCGATGAAGCCGTCTCCGAAGACCGTGTCGGCATCCAGATGGTCCTCGCCGCCGCCGCCGTGCACACGCACCTCGTGCGCAAGGGACTGCGCTCCTACGCCAGCATCAACGTGCGGTCGGCGGAATGCCTCGACACACATTATTTCGCGGTGCTGATCGGCGTCGGCGCGACGACGGTGAATGCGCATCTGGCGGAGGCATCGATTGCCGACCGTCATGCGCGCGGCCTGTTCGGCGAACAGTCGCTCGAAAAATGCGTCGATCGCTATATCCATGCCGTTGGCGAAGGGCTGCTGAAGATCATGTCGAAGATGGGGATCGCGGTGATCTCCAGCTATCGCGGCGGTTATAATTTCGAGGCGGTGGGCCTCAGCCGCGCGCTGGTCGACGACCTGTTCCCCGGTATGCCCGCGAAGATCTCAGGCGAAGGCTATGCCTCGCTCTACGTCAACGCATCGGAGCGGCACGAGGCAGCCTATGACATGGCCGTTGCGACACTCCCCATCGGCGGATTCTATCGCCAGCGAGCAGGTGGCGAGCAGCATGCCTATTCGGCACAGCTGATGCACCTGTTGCAGACGGCGGTCGGTACCGACAGCTACTCGACGTACCTGCAATTCTCGCGCGGCGTCCGCGACCTGCCGCCGGTCTATCTCCGCGATCTGCTGGAGTTCAACTACGCCAAGGAGCCGGTAGCGATCGACCATGTCGAGGCGATTACCGAGATCCGCAAACGCTTCGTGACGCCGGGCATGTCGCTGGGCGCGCTGAGCCCGGAGGCGCACGAAACGCTCGCCATCGCGATGAACCGCATCGGTGCAAAGGCGGTGTCGGGCGAAGGCGGCGAGGATTCGTCGCGCTTCAAACCTTACCCCAACGGCGACAATGCCAATTCGTCGATCAAGCAGATCGCGAGCGGGCGGTTCGGCGTGACGGCGGAATATCTGGGTGCGGCCGAAGAGATCGAGATCAAGGTCGCACAGGGCGCCAAGCCCGGCGAAGGCGGACAGTTGCCCGGCTTCAAGGTCACGGAACTGATCGCGAAGTTGCGCCATGCGACGCCGGGCGTTACGCTGATCTCTCCACCGCCGCACCACGACATCTATTCGATCGAGGATCTGGCGCAGCTCATCTACGATTTGAAGCAGATCAACACGCGGGCGCGGGTCTGTGTGAAGCTCGTCTCGTCGGCTGGCATCGGCACGGTCGCGGCGGGCGTTGCCAAGGCGCATGCCGACTGCATCCTCATCGCCGGGCACGTGGGCGGCACCGGCGCGTCGCCGCAGACCAGCATCAAATATGCGGGCACCCCGTGGGAAATGGGGCTGAGCGAGGTCAACCAGGTGCTGACGCTCAACGGCCTGCGTCACCGCGTGAAGCTACGCACCGACGGCGGTCTCAAGACCGGGCGCGACATCGTGATCGCGGCGATCCTGGGCGCCGAGGAATTCGGCATCGGCACACTTAGCCTGGTCGCGATGGGCTGCATCATGGTGCGCCAGTGCCATTCGAACACCTGTCCTGTCGGCGTCTGCGTCCAGGACGAGCGCCTGCGCAAGAAGTTCACCGGCACACCGGAAAAGGTCATCAACCTGATGACGTTCATCGCCGAGGAAGTGCGCGAAATACTCGCGCGCCTTGGTTTCAAATCGCTCGACGAAGTTATCGGCCGTACCGAACTCCTCCGTCAGGTCAGCCGCGGTGCCGAGCATCTCGACGACCTCGACCTCAACCCGATCCTGGCGAAGGTCGATGCCGACGACGACATGCGGCGCTTCAACGTGCCGGGCGGGCGCAACCCCGTGCCTGACAGCCTCGATGCGCAGATCCTGCGCGATGCAAAGCCGGTGTTCGACCGCCGAGAGAAGATGCAGCTGACCTATACTGTGCGCAACACGCACCGCGCGGTCGGTACGCGCCTGTCGGCGGAGATCACTGAACGCTTCGGCATGAGCGCGCTCAACGACCATCACGTGCAAGTCCGTCTGCGCGGGTCGGCGGGGCAGTCTCTGGGCGCATTCCTGTGCAAGGGGATCACGCTCGAAGTCTTCGGCGATTCCAACGATTATGTCGGCAAGGGTCTGTCGGGCGGCATCATCACCTTGCGCCCGATGGTTTCGTCGCCGCTCGAAACGCGCGAGAACACCATCATCGGCAATACCGTCCTCTACGGCGCGACCTCAGGCAAATTGTTCGCGGCGGGTCAGGCGGGCGAGCGTTTTGCGGTCCGCAACTCGGGCGCCGACGTGGTGGTCGAGGGCTGCGGCGCCAACGGCTGCGAATATATGACCGGCGGCACCGCCATCATCCTGGGCGATGTCGGCGACAATTTCGGCGCGGGCATGAGCGGCGGCATGGCATTCGTCCTCGACGAGACGGGCAATTTCGAACGTCGCGCCAATCCCGAGACGATCGTGTGGCAACGCCTGTCGTCACTCCACTGGGAAACCAAGTGCCGCGCGCTGATCGCCGAACATGCGCTGGCGACCGACAGCAAATGGTCGAACGCAATCCTCGACGACTGGGACCGCTGGCGCGACAAGTTCTGGCAGGTCATCCCGCGCGAGATGCTGACCCGCCTGCCCTGGCCGCTGAACGATGTGGAACAACTCGTCGCCGCAGAGTAGGCTCGGCGCAGGAGGAGCTGCCATGCCGACCGGACAATGCCACTGCGGTGCCATCAAATATAATGTGAGCGGCGACGCGCTCAACCATGCACTATGCCACTGCAAGGATTGCCGCCGCCATGCGGGCGCGCCGATGGTCGGGTGGACGATGTATCCGGACGCCGCGCTCGAAGTGCTGAACGGAACGCCGAAGATCTACGAATCGTCGGTGCAGGGCCGTCGCCATTTCTGCGGCGATTGCGGGACCGGCCTGTTCTACGTCAACGAAACGATGCTGCCCGGCATCGTGGATATCCAGAGCGCGACCTATGACGACCCGGACGCGGTTCCGGCGCAGGCGCATATCCAGACCGCCGACCGGATCGGCTGGATGAAGGACGCGCACACGCTGCCGTCGTTCGAACGCTTTCCGCCGATGGACTAACGCGCCGGTCGCGTTAAAGCCCATCACGATGTGGCTTCTCCATCAATTCCCGCTCTGCCCCTTTTCGCGCAAGGTTCGCCTGCTGCTCGGCGAAAAGGGCGTGGGCTATGAACTTACACTCGAAAAGCCGTGGGAGCGGCGCGACGAATTTGTCGATCTGAACCCGGCAGGGACAACGCCGGTGCTGGTCGAGAGCGACCGCGACATCAAGCTCAGCAATTCGGGCGCGATCTGCGAATATTTCGAGGAGACGGTCGAAAAGGCGCGGATGATTTCGGGCACCGCGATCGACCGCGCCGAAATCCGCCGCCTGACCGCGTGGTTCGATGAGACGTTCTACACGGCGGTGACCGGTCCGCTGCTTCAGGAACGCATGCTGAAACGCATCGTCCATCGCACATCGCCAGACACGGCGTCGCTCCGCGAAGCGATGAAGGCAGCGAATACAATGCTTGGCTATGTCGATTATCTGATCGACACCCGCGCCTGGCTCGGCGGCTCGGCACTCAGCCTCGCCGATCTCGCCGCCGCCGCGCATATCTCGGTCGCGGATTATCTGGGTGGGATCGACTGGCGCGCGCACGACCAGACGCGCGGATGGTACATGGCGATGAAGTCGAGGCCCAGCTTCCGCCCCTTGCTGGCTGAGCGGACTGCAGGAATTTCGCCCCCGGCCGATTACGACAAGGTCGATTTCTAGGGCTTGTCCCCAACGCCGCCCCCTCTAGGGGCGGATTGGCTAGCATTTCAGCTGCGATCCGCGAAGGCGATCGGCGGAAATCCGGGGAAACACCGCCGTTACGTTCTCTAGAGTCACGGGGTGCGCGCGTTTGGTGCGAACGTAAGAGCCTTAACCCGCTGAAATTGCACAATGCGTGGTCCCAAACGCGGCAAAACACCGTCGGGGGTGGGCACCCGAGTACGGCAACAGGATATTCATGCGTTGCGCGGGCAAGGCCGCACAAACTGTCAAAGAGCGGGACCGAATCGGTCGCCGCCACGATGACAAAGGCGGAGCCTGTAGGACAGCCCTGAGAACCGCTTGCAAGCGGGGCGGCGTTAACATGACGAAGAGGTTCGTACCCTAAGAGAGCAGTCCACTTTCCGTGGAGACAGCTCTTGAAATTCGTACCCATCAAATCGCGCGGCGGCGACTATCTCGTGGTCGTCGAAAACATTGCCTATCTGCGCACGGACGAGAACCGCCAGACCAAGATGGGCATGGTCGGTGGCGACGCGCTGCTGGTCGAGGGGACGATGGAAGAGGTTGCGGCGCAAGTCCTCGCGGGGCAGGCCGGCCACGACTGATCGACTTCAGGCACGCACCGCACTGACGAAATAATCGAGCTTCAGATCGTCGGTCAGCCGCGCGCCGCGCAGGGGATCCCAGCCGAAGCCCTGGACGTCGATCGCGCGCATCCCGGCGTCCGTCAGCATCGCAGTCAGTTCATCGGGCATGATAAACTTTTCCCAGTCGTGGGTGCCACGCGGGATGTGTCCAAGCCCCTCACCCACCCCGATCATCGCGAACCGCGAGAATTGGGTGCGGTTGGGGGTCGACAGGATCATCAGGCCCCCGCCCGACAGCGCGCCGCACAGTCCGGCGAGGAACGCCGCGGAATCGCCGACGTGTTCGATCACCTCGAGCGAGGTCACAAGGTCGAATGTCTCACCCGCAACCGCACCGGTGTCGCCCGCGCGATAGTCGATGTTCAGGCCCATGGCGTCGGCATGGACGCGCGCAGCGGCGATGTTTTCGGGCGCGGCATCGACTGCGGTGACCGATGCGCCCAGCCTTGCGAGCGGTTCGGCGAGCAGCCCCGCACCACAGCCCATGTCGAGCGCGCGCTTGCCGGACAGGGGTCTGCGTACCCGGTCATCGGTTCCGAAATGGGCATCCACCTGCGCGCGGACATAGGCCATGCGGACCGGATTGAGCCGGTGGAGCATCGCCGACGACCCCTTTGGATCCCACCAGTCAGCAGCCAGCTTGCCGAAATGCGCGGCTTCATCAGCGACGATCGTGGTCATTCGAATGCCATCCTTATTGACCGCACTAAACATTTCGCGTCACCCCGGCGAAGGCCGGGGCCTATACGCCCATCCACAGGATAGGCCCTTACCGATACGCGTCTAGGCCCCGGCCTTCGCCGGGGTGACGGCGGTTGCATGACCGCACGCTTCACAAGCACTTCGCACCAACTTTACCCGCGCAAAGCCAATCTGCCCTTGCACTTCGCGCGCCGCAACGGAAAGAGGCGCGTGAAATCACGAATGTCGTGAATCACCACACCAAAGGTGAAAACGGGGGCCGACGGTTGGCACGCATAGTCATGAAGTTCGGCGGCACGTCGATGGCGGGGACCGAGCGTATCCGCAGCGTCGCCGCGCGCGTGAAGCGCGAGGTCGATGCCGGCAATCAGGTCGCGGTCGTCGTGAGCGCGATGGCGGGCGAAACCGACAGGCTCGTCAATTTCTGTCGCGAGGCATCGCCACTGCACGATCCACGCGAATATGATGTGGTGGTGGCGTCGGGCGAGCAGGTGACGTCGGGACTGCTGGCGATCGCGCTACAGGCGCAGGGCGTTCGCGCGCGCAGCTGGCTCGGCTGGCAGATGCCGATCCGCACCAGCGCGGCGCATGCGTCGGCACGGATCGAGGAAATCGACACCGTCGCGCTCGACGCCGCGCTGACCAGCGGCGAAGTGGCGGTCATCCCCGGTTTTCAGGGCATGGGGCCGGGCGACCGCATCTCGACGCTGGGACGCGGCGGATCGGATACGTCAGCAGTCGCGGTGGCGGCGGCGGTGAAGGCCGATCGCTGCGACATCTACACCGATGTCGATGGCGTCTACACGACCGACCCGCGCATCGTGCCGCGTGCCCGCAAGCTGAAGCGCGTGACCTATGAGGAAATGCTCGAACTCGCGAGCGTCGGCGCGAAGGTCTTGCAAACCCGCTCCGTCGGCCTTGCGATGAAAGAGGGCGTGCGCGTGCAGGTGCTGTCGAGCTTCGACGACCCCGCGAACGCCCCCGCCGCAGACACTTTACCCGGCACGATGATTGTCGGCGAAGATGACGGTTTCTGGGAGTTAGGAGATGACATGGAACGCCAGTTGATCACCGGCATCGCGCACGACAAGAACGAGGCGAAGATCACGCTGACCAGCGTGCCTGACAAGCCCGGCGCGGTCGCGAACATTTTCGGCCCGCTGGCCGAGGCGTCGATCAACGTCGACATGATCATCCAGAATATCAGCCACGGCACGGGATCGACCGATGTCACCTTTACCGTGCCCGCCGCCGAACTGGCGCGTTCGCTCGACATGCTGGCGCGGGAGAAAGAGAACATCGGTTATGCGGAGGTCGTTCACGACACCCGGGTCGCGAAGATCTCTGTCGTCGGCGTCGGCATGCGCAGCCACGCGGGCGTCGCCTCGACCATGTTCAGCGCGCTGGCCCAGCGTGGCATCAACATCCAGGCGATCAGCACCAGCGAAATCAAGGTCAGCGTCCTGATCGACGAGGACGAGACCGAGTTGGCGGTACGCGTGTTGCACACGGCCTACGGGCTGGATGCGGAAGAAGAAACTACTTGAGAACCTGGTGGCATGAGCGAGGCTGGTTAGCGCGAGCAGGCCTTATTACTTGGCCCCTCGCCATATGCTTGGCTCTTATCGCCACCTTCGTGTTTCCAGCGTTTGAAAACCGGCCCAATGTAGGTTGCTATTGGACCGACGCGATGATTGTTTTCGTCGAATGCAAGAATACGGGCTGGGACCAGCTTGCGACGACAATTGCGTCACTCCCGATCTATTGGCTTACTTTGGGTTGGCTGGCGATCCCTGGCGGCATCGCCGCATTGATCAAAGGGCAGTGGGTTGGATTTCTAGTGATGATATCGGGAGTGTTTTGGTTTTATGCTCTCTGGCAACTCATCACGCTAATGCTCACCTTGATGGCGCTCACGACAAATTCATCACGAAGAAAAGAATAATGGCATGATTTCAGCGTCCTCTTCCCTCATCGCATTGATGCGGCGCGGCACCGCGTTCCTCGGCAGCGAAACCGCGATCCTCTGCGGCGCGATGTCGTGGGTGTCCGAACGCCATCTTGTCTCCGCCATATCGAACGCGGGTGGATTTGGCTTGATCGCGTGTGGGGCGATGACGCCCGAGTTGCTCGACACCGAGATCGCCGAGACGAAGAAGCGCACGACGAAGCCGTTCGGCGTCAACCTGATCACCATGCACCCGCAGCTGATGGACCTGATCGGCGTGTGCGCGAAGCATGGCGTTACGCATGTGGTGCTCGCGGGCGGGCTACCGCCGACAGGCAGCCTCGATGCGATCAAGGCATCGGGCGCAAAAGTCATCTGTTTTGCGCCTGCGCTGAGTCTCGCGAAAAAGCTGATCCGCTCGGGCGTCGATGCACTCGTCATCGAGGGTATGGAGGCCGGCGGGCATATCGGCCCGGTATCGACGTCGGTACTGGCGCAAGAGATTTTGCCGGAAGTCGCAGAGCAAGTGCCTGTCTTCGTCGCGGGTGGCATCGGGCGCGGCGAGGCGATTGCCGCCTATCTTGAAATGGGCGCGGCGGGGGTTCAGTTGGGCACGCGCTTTGCCTGTGCGACCGAAAGCATCGCGCATCCCAATTTCAAAAAGGCGTTCTTTCGCGCCTCCGCGCGTGATGCTGTTTCCAGTGTGCAGATCGACCCGCGCCTGCCGGTCATTCCCGTCCGCGCGCTCAAGAATGCGGGCATGGAGCTGTTCACCGCCAAGCAGCGCGAAGTCGCGAACCAGCTCGACGAAGGCGGTCTGGCCATGCTCGATGCCCAGCTGCAGATCGAACATTACTGGGCGGGGGCACTGCGCCGCGCGGTGATCGACGGCGACGTCGAGAACGGGTCGTTGATGGCGGGGCAGTCGGTCGGCATGGTGACCCGCGAGGAACCCGTTACCGACATTCTTGCAACCCTGTGCACCGAGGCGGAACGGGCACTTTCCGACCGCTAATCAAGTGTATCGTTATTGGACGCAGTGCAGCATTACAGTTATTGATCGCAATCATTGTTCGTCATATTTCGGTTGCGAATCGAATACGGGGCAAAAGCAGATGAAGACCTTCTCCACCATTGCATGCAGCTTGATCGCGGCGACTATCGCCGTATCGCCCGCAACGGCAGCGACGATCGTTTTCAACACTTACAGCACGTCGACTGACGGTACGGACGGAATCGTCCGTGCATTCAGCGCGAGCGGGATCAACGTCAAGGCGACGGCATTCAGCTACAATACTTCGCTGAGCCGCGCTTTTCTCGGCGACTATGGCAGTGCCGGCCTTGGGGTGACCAACACTCTCGAGGGGAATGGCAGCTCCGGAAATTC